>NZ_JBHUPC010000001.1:0-3007 GCF_042686145.1 Flavobacterium chuncheonense
TTAGAAAGTTTACCCCTCCCACATATAGTGGGAGGAATCGTGTACATAAGCTTATGGGTTATTAGTACTACTCGACTATGACATTACTGCCTTTACATCTATAGCCTATCAACGTGGTCATCTTCCACGACCCTTAAAAGAAATCTCATCTTGTGGTGGGTTTCGCGCTTATATGCTTTCAGCGCTTATCCCTTCCGAACGTAGCTACTCTGCAGTGCCCCTGGCGAGACAACAGATACACTAGAGGTTCGTCCAACTCGGTCCTCTCGTACTAGAATCAGATCCACTCAAATTTCTAACGCCCACAGTAGATAGAGACCGAACTGTCTCACGACGTTCTGAACCCAGCTCGCGTGCCACTTTAATGGGCGAACAGCCCAACCCTTGGGACCTTCTCCAGCCCCAGGATGTGACGAGCCGACATCGAGGTGCCAAACCCCCCCGTCGATATGAGCTCTTGGGGGAGATCAGCCTGTTATCCCCGGCGTACCTTTTATCCTTTGAGCGATGGCCCTTCCATGCGGAACCACCGGATCACTATGCTCTACTTTCGTACCTGATCGACCTGTATGTCTCTCAGTCAAGCTCCCTTATACCATTGCACTCTACGCACGGTTACCAAGCGTGCTGAGGGAACCTTTAGAAGCCTCCGTTACTCTTTTGGAGGCGACCACCCCAGTCAAACTACCCACCAAACAATGTCCCCCGCATTACGGGGTTAGGCCTCAGACAAGCAAAGGGTGGTATTTCAACAATGACTCCACAACGCCTAGCGACGCCACTTCATAGTCTCCCACCTATCCTACACATCACGTGTCCAAGGTCAATATTAAGCTATAGTAAAGGTGCACAGGGTCTTTTCGTCCCACTGCGGGTAATCGGCATCTTCACCGATACTACAATTTCACCGAGCTCATGGCTGAGACAGTGTCCAGATCGTTACACCATTCGTGCAGGTCGGAACTTACCCGACAAGGAATTTCGCTACCTTAGGACCGTTATAGTTACGGCCGCCGTTTACTGGGGCTTCAATTCAATGCTTCTCCGAAGATAACATCTCCTCTTAACCTTCCAGCACCGGGCAGGTGTCAGGCCCTATACTTCATCTTACGATTTTGCAGAGCCCTGTGTTTTTGATAAACAGTCGCCTGGACCTTTTCACTGCGGCCAGCTTGCGCTGGCGACCTTTCTCCCGAAGTTACAGGTCTATTTTGCCTAATTCCTTAGCCATGAATCTCTCGAGCACCTTAGGATTCTCTCCTCAACTACCTGTGTCGGTTTACGGTACGGGTACTTATAATCTAAGTTTAGAAACTTTTCTTGGAAGCCCTTAGGCACACTATCCCTTTGTCCGAAGACTCCGAGTACTATCGTATTTCACCATGCTCTACGGATTTGCCTATAGAGCATATAGTTAGGTACTTCAACGAACTATTCCGTCAGTTCGCGGTGCTTTCATCACTCCGTCATTCCATCACAATTATAAGTAGTACGGGAATATTAACCCGTTGGCCATCGACTGTTCCTTTCGGATTCGCCTTAGGACCCGACTAACCCTCAGCTGATTAGCATAGCTGAGGAAACCTTAGTTTTTCGGTGTGCGGGTTTCTCGCCCGCATTATCGTTACTTATGCCTACATTTTCTTTTCTAAACAGTCCAGCAATACTCACATATCACCTTCAACCCAGTTTAGAATGCTCCCCTACCACAGATTAATCTGTCCATAGCTTCGGTAGTATACTTATGCCCGATTATTATCCATGCTCGCCCGCTCGACTAGTGAGCTGTTACGCACTCTTTAAATGAATGGCTGCTTCCAAGCCAACATCCTAGCTGTCTAAGCAGGCAAACCGCGTTTTTTCAACTTAGCATACATTTGGGGACCTTAGCTGATGGTCTGGGTTCTTTCCCTCTCGGACATGGACCTTAGCACCCATGCCCTCACTGCTGGTAATCATTATATAGCATTCGGAGTTTGTCAGGAATTGGTAGGCGGTGAAGCCCCCGCATCCAATCAGTAGCTCTACCTCTATATAACTATAGCCAGCGCTGCACCTAAATGCATTTCGGGGAGTACGAGCTATTTCCGAGTTTGATTGGCCTTTCACCCCTACCCACAGGTCATCCGAAGACTTTTCAACGTCAACCGGTTCGGACCTCCACTATGTGTTACCACAGCTTCATCCTGCCCATGGGTAGATCACACGGTTTCGCGTCTACCATTACTGACTCTAGCGCCCTATTCAGACTCGCTTTCGCTACGGATCCGTGACTGAATCACTTATCCTTGCCAGCAACGGTAACTCGTAGGCTCATTATGCAAAAGGCACGCCGTCACCCCACGAAAGGGCTCCGACCGCTTGTAAGCGCATGGTTTCAGGATCTTTTTCACTCCGTTATTCACGGTTCTTTTCACCTTTCCCTCACGGTACTGGTTCACTATCGGTCTCTCAGGAGTATTTAGCCTTAGCGGATGGTCCCGCCAGATTCATACAGGGTTTCACGTGCCCCGCACTACTCAGGATACCACTATTCTTATCTTCTATTACTTATACGGGACTATCACCCTCTATGGTTAACCTTTCCAGGTTATTCTAATTCTATCCGCAAGAAATCACGTGGTCCTACAACCCCAATATTGCCGTAACAACATTGGTTTGGGCTAATCCGCGTTCGCTCGCCACTACTTACGGAATCACTTTTGTTTTCTTCTCCTCCGCCTACTTAGATGTTTCAGTTCAGCGGGTTTGCCTCCTATCGGATACTATGTCTTCAACATAGTGGGTTGCCCCATTCGGATATCTGCGGATCAATTCGTATGTGCCAATCCCCGCAGCTTTTCGCAGCTTATCACGTCCTTCATCGCCTCTGAGAGCCTAGGCATTCCCCATGCGCCCTTATTTTGCTTATTGTACTTGTTTTTCAAATGTCTAAATCAATAGACACCCGAAATTTGTGCTTTCTATTATATTTTTAATTTTCTTTTCTCAATATGTCAATGAACTT
>NZ_JBHUPC010000010.1:0-144491 GCF_042686145.1 Flavobacterium chuncheonense
CTACTCTCTCGATTAGCGGCTGCAAAAGTACAACTTCTTTTTAATCTCACAAGCTTTTTTTGAAAAAAAATTTCTTTTTTAAATCTCCAAAAACTCACTCAATACGTAATCAGAACGTCGCTGTTTTTGCGGACTGCAAAGGTAATCCCTTTTTTGATTCTGACAAGCTTTTTAAAAGAAAAATTCTTTTTTTATTCTCATCCCTTAAACCAAAATATCTGTATGAACTTGCCTGTATTGCGGGTGCAAAAGTAGTATCTTTTTTACCATTAACAAGACTTACTCCAACTATTTTTAAAAGTATTTTTCTACTGTTTGATTATAAAGCACTTACAAATCGAAATATTTTTACGCTTAACACCTAAATAAGTCTTCTTTACTCCATAAGCAGATTTTAAAACTTTAAAAATATAAAACAAGAACTTCAACAAAAGATTAAATCACAAAATTCGACTCAAAAACAACAAGTCTTCTTCAAATCCTCGAATCGCAACACTCTAATAATATATTAATATGTATACCTATATATATTGTATGTCTTTAGGTATTGTATTATATTTGCATCTTATTAAAAATTAAGAGATGATAAAAATTACTTTACCTGACGGTTCGGTTAAGGAGTTTGCGAAAGACTCGACTCCTATGGATGTAGCTTTAAGCATTAGTGAAGGTTTAGCTCGAAATGTAATTTCAGCTTCCTTTAATAATACAACAGTTGAAACCACCACACCATTAACCTCTGACGGTACTCTTATATTATATACTTGGAATAACCTAGAAGGAAAAAAAGCATTTTGGCATTCTACCTCACACGTAATGGCTCAAGCCTTGGAAGAATTGTATCCTGGCATAAAATTAACAATAGGCCCAGCAATTGATAATGGCTTCTATTACGATGTTGACTTTGGGGATAAAAAAATCACCGATGCTGACTTCAAGAAAATCGAAGACAGGGTACTTGCTATTTCCAAAGAAAAGCATGAATTCAAAATGCGTTCAGCTACCAAAGCAGAAGCATTAGCTTTTTACAAAGACAATGAATTTAAAACTGAATTAATCGAAAATCTTGAAGATGGAACTATTACATTTTGTGATCACTCTACCTTTACAGATTTATGCCGCGGTGGACATATTCCAAATACTGGAATAATTAAAGCCATGAAAATTCTTTCAGTAGCAGGAGCATATTGGAGAGGTAACGAAAAAAATAAACAGTTAACTCGTGTTTATGGTATTTCATTTCCAAAACAGAAAGACTTAACAGAATACCTTCAATTATTAGAAGAGGCTAAAAAACGTGACCATAGAAAACTTGGAAAAGAATTGGATTTATTCCATTTTTCACAACGTGTCGGACAAGGTTTACCATTATGGTTACCAAAAGGTGCCGCTTTACGCGACCGTTTGGAGCAATTTTTGAAAAAAGCACAAAAGAAAGCAGGATACGAACAAGTAGTTACACCACATATTGGACAAAAAGAACTATATGTAACTTCTGGTCATTACGCAAAATATGGAGCTGATAGCTTCCAGCCTATTCATACACCTGCAGAAGGAGAAGAGTTTTTATTAAAACCGATGAACTGCCCACATCACTGTGAAATTTTCAATGCACGACCTTGGTCCTATAAAGATTTACCAAAACGTTATGCAGAATTCGGAACAGTATATCGTTATGAGCAATCAGGAGAATTACACGGTCTAACTCGTGTAAGAGGATTTACTCAAGATGACGCTCACATTTTCTGTACTCCAGATCAATTGGATGCTGAGTTTAAAAATGTTATTGACTTAGTATTATATGTATTCGGTTCATTAGGATTTGAAAACTTCACCGCACAAGTATCAGTAAGAGATTTAGAAAATCCAGAAAAATATATTGGTAGCGTAGAAAATTGGGAAAAAGCAGAGAATGCTATCATTAGCGCCGCTAAAGACAAAGGTTTAAATTATGTAATTGAAGCTGGAGAGGCTGCTTTTTATGGACCAAAACTTGACTTTATGGTTAAAGATGCTTTAGGAAGAAGTTGGCAACTTGGAACTATTCAGGTAGATTACAACTTACCAGAGCGTTTTGACCTTACTTATAAAGGTAGCGACAACGAATTACACCGTCCGGTTATGATTCACAGAGCACCTTTTGGAAGTATGGAGCGTTTTATTGCAATTTTACTTGAACATACTGCTGGAAACTTCCCAATTTGGTTGATGCCAGAACAAGCTATTATCTTGTCTTTGAGTGAGAAATATGAAAATTATGCTCAAAAAGTTTTTAGTTTGCTAGAAAATCACGAAATTCGCGCCCAAATAGACAATAGAAACGAAACTATTGGTAAAAAAATTCGTGAAGCAGAAACACAAAAATTCCCTTTCATGCTTATCGTAGGTGAGGATGAAGAGAAAAACGGAACCGTTTCTGTTAGACGTCATGGTGATGATGGAAAATCAAACCAAACAATGACTATTGACGCTTTTGCGGCATTAGTTCAAGAAGAAATAAACAAAACATTAAAACAATTCTAAGTTTAACTTAAATTTTTAAAGCCATAGCAATTAGAAACAACAGAGGTTATAAACCTCGCGAAGAAAAAAAAGCAGCACACCGAATTAATAATTTAATTCGTGTTCCTGAAGTACGTTTGGTAGGTGACAATGTAGAACCTGGTATCTACAAAATTGGTGAAGCCCTACGTCTTGCAGAAGAGCAAGAAGTTGATTTAGTAGAGATTTCTCCAAATGCAGAGCCACCTGTTTGTAAAATCATGGATTATGGTAAGTTCTTATACCAACAAAAAAAGCGTGAGAAAGAACTAAAAGCCAAATCATCGCAAGTTGTTATTAAAGAGATTCGTTTTGGACCTCAAACCGACGAGCATGATTATGAGTTTAAAAAGAAAAATGCTGTAAAATTCCTTCAAGATGGAGCTAAATTAAAAGCATTTGTATTCTTTAAAGGTCGTTCGATTATTTATAAAGAACAAGGACAAATTCTTTTATTGCGTTTGGCTCAAGAATTAGAGGAATATGGTAAAGTTGAGCAAATGCCAGTTTTAGAAGGAAAACGTATGATTATGTACATTGCTTCTAAGAAAAAAGCAAAATAAACTGATTCATTCAGTTAAAGATAATAAGTAAGATAAACTAAATACAGGAAGAAAATGCCTAAAATGAAAACTAAATCTAGTGCTAAGAAACGATTCAAAGTTACTGGTTCTGGAAAAATAAAAAGAAAGCACGCTTTTAAAAGTCACATTTTGACTAAAAAATCTAAAAAGCGTAAGCTAGCTTTAACTCACTCTGGTTTAGTACATAAAACAGACGAGAAAAGCATTAAACAACAGTTAAATATTATTTAATTCGTTGTTGGTTAAAATTAATTAATAACCCTGGAGTGGGCAACCAACTTAAAATTAAAATTGGTTAGAAGTTTCGAAAGATCGCCTTACTACAAAAAACACTTAAAATTATGCCAAGAGCAAAAAATAGAGTAGCTTCAAGAGCTAGAAGAAAAAGAATATTAAAACAAGCCAAAGGTTTCTTTGGAAGACGTAAAAACGTTTGGACAGTAGCGAAAAACGCGGTAGAAAAAGCAATGGCTTATGCTTACCGTGATAGAAAGCAAAAGAAAAGAAATTTCCGTTCATTATGGATTATGCGTATCAACGCTGGTGCAAGATTACACGGAATGAGCTATTCTCAATTTATGGGGAAAGTAAAAGCAAACAACATCGAGTTGAACCGTAAGGTACTTGCTGATTTAGCAATGAATCACCCAGAAGCTTTCGCAGCTATCGTTAACAGAATTAAATAAAACGTCAAACCGTTTATCTTACTTATAAAAAATTCCCAATCGAAAGGTTGGGAATTTTTCTTTTTATAGCATTATATAATGTAATTTTGAAGCATTAAATGAACATTTTGAAAAAAGAACAAAAAATTACCACTCAAAAAAATCTTCACCCTAGAAACAAACATCTTCAGGGTTATGATTTTCCCACATTAACCTTAACGTATCCAAAGTTAAAAGAATTTGTTTTTGTTAATAAATACGAAACCGAAACTATTGATTTTGCCAATCCAGATGCTGTAAAAGCGCTAAACAAAGCACTTTTACTTCATTTCTACGATGTAAAATTTTGGGATATTCCAAAAACAAATCTTTGTCCTCCAATACCAGGCAGAGCTGATTATGTACATCATATTGCAGATTTACTTGCAGCTTCAAACAAAAATGAAATCCCAAAAGGCAACCATATTAAAGGTTTAGATATAGGAATTGGCGCAAACTGTATCTACCCTATCATTGGAAATAAAGAATACAATTGGCGATTTATTGGTACTGAAACTGATGTGCCATCTTTAAAAGCATGTGCTAAAATTATTGAAAACAATCCACAACTTAGTAAAGATGTTGAATTACGCATTCAACAAAACAAACGTAATATTCTTAAAAATTGTATTATTGAGGGTGATCGATTCGATTTTACAATTTGCAATCCTCCTTTTCACAATTCTAGAGAAGAAGCGACTAAAGGTACTCAACGAAAACTTCGCAATTTAGGAAAAACTACAGAAGGTAAACCTGTTTTGAATTTCAGTGGTCAAAACAATGAATTGTGGTGTGAAGGTGGAGAACTTGCATTTATTACCAACTTAATTTATGAAAGTGTGCATTTCAAAAAACAATGTTTTTGGTTTACAAGTTTAGTATCCAAAAAAGAGAACCTCAAACCTTTATACAATCACTTGAAAAAGGTTGGCGCAATTGAAATAAAAACCATTAATATGGAACAAGGAAATAAAATAAGCCGATTTATTGCTTGGACTTTTTTAAATCCTCAACAACAAGAAAACTGGAGTATTATTCATTGGCAATAAATTACTTAAAATAAAAAAGACTTAATCAATATTAAGTCTTTTGTTTTTTCTTCCTTGCTGCAGGAAACAGCACATTATTTAAAATTAAACGATATCCTGGTGAATTAGGATGCAAATCTAAAACCGTAGGTGCATCTCCTACTTTATGTTGGTAATCTTCAGGATCGTGACCTCCATAGAATGTAAACATCCCCTTCCCTTTCGTTCCATGAATGTATCTTGCTTCACCGTTTAACTTACATTCACCCAAACGCAAGACATTACTCTTGATTAAATCTCCTTTAAAAGCAGTTGTTTGCCCCATAAAACCTTTTACCAATTGTGTATGATTTTGACATAACATAGTAGGAATAGGATCCCACTTTGCAGAAAAATCCATTAGTGTAAAATAATCTTGAGGAAATGGAACACGTTTATTCATTCTATCCAAAGTAGTATCAATATCGGAAAACTCATAAACAACAGGATTTTTTTCAAGCATAAAATCTTTAAAGGCAAATGATGCATTATAATTTATTCTTGCCTGATAATTAGCATCACTATTATCTCCATCAAACATTGGCTCACAAATATCAACACCTTCTGCAGCTAACGCAATATCAAAACTATCAGTAGCAGAACACATTGCAAACATAAACCCACCTCCTATTACGTAATCTCTAATTTTAAGAGCAACTGCTAATTTTTCTTCAGACACCTTGTTATAACCTAATTTAGCTGCTAATGCTTCTGCTTCTTTCTTTTGCTCGATATACCAAGGCGCATTTCGATAAGCTCCGAAAAACTTCCCATATTGACCTGTAAAATCTTCATGATGCAAATGCAACCAATCGTACAACAACAACTGGTCTGACAATACTTCCTCATCATAAATTTCAGTATAAGGAATTTCGGCATAGGTTAAGACCATCGTTACGGCATCATCCCAAGGCTGTTTTCCCTTTGGTGTATAAACCGCAATCTTTGGTGCTTTTTCCAAAATAACAGTCTCCATATTTTGAGAAGGACTACTTATGCTTTCCAAAATCGCATTAGCGGCAGCATCAGAAAGTACTTCAAAACTTACTCCTCGTATTTGACATTCCTTCCTAATATCAGCAGTATCAGGCAACAGAAACGAACCGCCGCGATAATTCAACAACCAATTGACTTTAAATTGTTTTTCTAAAACCCAATAAGTCATTCCATAAGCTTTCAAGTGATTTTGTTGCGCTTCAGCATCCATCGGTACTAAAATTGACGATGCATTTGAACATATGCTGATCAACAAAATGAAAAATATAAGTGTATATCGTATCAAAAAGTAAAGTTTTATTATCAAAGATAACAGAAATATTAAAAAAAAAGGCATAAAAAAATCCCGAATAATCGGGATTTATATTTTTAAAATGGTACATCGGAATCGTCATCTTGAAAATTCATATTACTTCCAAACGCTTCATTAGGAGTTGGAAGATTTGGCGTCATAAATGGATTACTATCATCAAGATTCATTTTCGAAGGCAATTCATCAAATGGCGAACCAAAATCATCTAAATTGTCAAACTTACCAAGGTTACCAATAAATTTCAATCGAATGTTTTCCAAACCACCATTACGGTGTTTCGCTACAATAAACTCAGCTTGACCTTGAGTTGGAGAACGCTCTTCATCATCCCATTCGTCAATTTTATAATATTCAGGACGGTAAATGAACGATACGATATCGGCATCCTGCTCAATAGCTCCAGATTCACGTAAGTCAGAAAGTAATGGTCGTTTACTTGAACCACGCGTTTCAACGGCACGCGACAACTGTGAAAGTGCGATTACCGGAACGTTTAACTCTTTTGCCAAAGCTTTTAAGTTACGAGAAATTGTCGAAATCTCTTGCTCACGATTTCCTCCACCCTTGCCAGATCCTCCGGCGGTCATTAACTGAAGGTAATCAATAACAATCATTTTAATACCGTGTTGTGATGCTAAACGACGAGCCTTAGCACGTAAATCAAAAATAGACAACGAAGGTGTATCGTCAATGTACAAAGGGGCTTTTTCTAAATCTTTTACTTTAATTGAAAGCTGTTCCCATTCGTGTTTTTCCAATTTACCTGTTCTCAATTTCTCCGAAGACAAACCAGTTTCCGACGAGATCAAACGAGTAATCAACTGTACAGAGGACATCTCCAATGAAAAGAACGCTACAGGCGCTTGATAATCGATTGCCATATTACGCGCCATCGAAAGCGTAAAAGCCGTTTTACCCATACCCGGACGTGCTGCAACAATAATTAAATCGGAAGGTTGCCATCCTGAAGTAAGTTTATCCAAATCATGGAAACCTGTTGGGATACCACTTAAACCTTCCTTACCAGCAATCTCTTCAATACGTTTTTTTGCTTGGATAACTAAACTTTGAGCAGATTCTGAACTACGTTTAATATTTCCTTGCGTAACTTCATATAACTTCGACTCTGCTTTGTCTAATAAATCAAAGACATCTGTCGTTTCATCATACGATTCCTCAATAATCTCATTTGAAATTTTAATCAAACTTCTTTGAATAAATTTCTGTAAAATAATTCTTGAGTGGAATTCGATATGAGCAGAAGATGAAATTTTTTGCGTAAGTTGAATCAAATAAAAATCACCACCAGACAAGTCTAATTTTCCGTTCTTCTTCAATTGTGACGAGACCGTTAATAAGTCAATAGGTTGTGTATCATTAAACAACTCAACAATAGCTTGAAAAATGTGTTTGTGTGCTTCTTTATAAAAAGCATCAGGCTGTAAAATATCGATTACTTCATCTACTCCTTTTTTATCAATCATCATTGCACCGAGCACAGCTTCCTCTAAATCAACAGCTTGCGGCGGTAATTTCCCTTTTTCGAGATTGATTAAAGCAGATTTATCTACTTTTAAAGAGTTCATATTTTTGATATTTTCCATTATGCTAATGTAACCAAAATTATAGTATGAGTTAAAATTGTTTATAAAAAACAGTTGTTAATAAACTGTTGAAAAACAATACTTTATTGTTAATAAGTCAAAAAAAATCCGAAACTGTAAGGTTTCGGACTTATAGTATTTCAAATTGTAAATTATTCTTTAAACTCGCCCATATTACTGTACTTGTCCATTCTTTTCGCAATTAAATCATTTGTTGATAATTTAATTAATTCGTTGTAAGACTTAATGATATATTTTTGGACTGTGTCAAAAGTTGTTGCTCTATCATAATGTGCTCCACCTAGTGGTTCTGGTATGATGTCATCGATTAACTTTTGTTTTTTCATATCAATAGCCGTAAGTTTTAAAGCCTCAGCTGCTTGCTCTTTGTACTCCCAACTTCTCCATAAAATTGATGAACATGATTCTGGAGAAATTACAGAGTACCAAGTATTTTCTAACATGAAAACTTTATCACCAACACCTATTCCTAAAGCACCTCCTGAAGCACCTTCACCTACAATGATACAGATTACTGGAACTTGTAAACGGCTCATTTCAAAAATATTTCTTGCAATAGCTTCTCCTTGACCTCTCTCCTCTGCTTCTAGTCCTGGATAAGCACCTGGGGTATCAATAAAAGTAACAACAGGAATTCCGAATTTTTCAGCCATTTTCATCAAACGAAGTGCTTTGCGGTATCCTTCTGGATTCGCCATACCGAAATTACGGTACTGACGTGTTTTTGTATTATAACCTTTTTGTTGACCAACAATCATGAACGATTGTCCACCAATTTTACCAAGACCACCAACCATTGCTTTATCATCCTTAACACCTCTATCACCAAAAAGTTCTAAAAAGGTATCACCACATAAAGCTTTGATATAATCCATTGTATAAGGACGGTTTGGGTGACGTGATAATTGCACACGTTGCCATGCCGTTAAATTTTCATATATACTTTTCTTGGTTTCTTCTAATTTCTTCTCTATTTGTTTGCACGTATTGGTTACGTCAACATCAGATTCTTGACCTATGACCACACATTTATCTAGCTGATCTTCAAGTTCTTTTATAGGTAATTCAAAATCTAAATACTCCATAGGGGTTATTCTTTTGGTTTGTTTTGTGAAGGCAAAGATAAAATTTTCAGTTGAAAAACAATTCAACTAGTTTAATTTTAGTTTCTTCTTTTTTTGATAATTTTTCAAAATCCCGTTTAATACAACAGTAGACAAGATGATTAAGGCTCCAACATAAAAACTTGGATTCATTTTTTCTTTCTCTTGAAAAATAAGCACTGCAAGTATGATTCCATAAATAGGTTCGAGATTAATTGTCAACATTACAGTATAAGGACTCAAAAATTTCATAACCTTAACCGATGCAATGAAAGCAAAAGCAGTACACACGGATGAAAGTAGTAACAACCAAGCTAAATCGGATAATTTTAATTGAAAGAATTCACTGGTAAAACCATTTGAAAACATCAAAAAAGCAGATAGAAATAAGACACCACCAAAAAGTTCATAAAATGAAATAGTACTCGCATCGTACTCCTTGGCGAATCTTCCATTGATAACCGAAAATAACGCCGACAAAAAAGCTGAAGTAAGCGCTAAAACAATACCTAATACATAATCACCCTCGACCTGAAAAATAATATAAAGTCCAGATACTACAATCAATCCAAATAGCACTTCATACCAAATTACTTTTCTACCATATAAAAGAGGCTCTAAAATAGAGGTAAAAAAAGCACCAGTTGACAAACAGGCTAAGGTTACCGAAACATTTGACACTTTAATTGCTTTGAAAAAAGTAAGCCAATGTAAAGCAATAACCAAACCAGCAATTAAAAATACAGCTAGTGTCTTTTTGGGAATATTTATAGGAATCTTTTTTATCCTAATGTAAACAAAAATAAAAACGACAGCTAAAATCATACGCCACCAAACAAGCGGTAAAGCATCTAAAGAAATTAAAGCTCCAAGAACTGCCGTAAACCCCCAAATAAAAACTATAAGATGGAGTAGCAGATAACTTTTAAAATTATCGTTTTGCATTACGTAATAAATAAATAGCCAACAATCCGAAAACAAAATTAGGCAACCATACTGCGATTAAAGGAGAAACACTCGATTTTTCAGCAAGTGTACCAAATACTTTATCAAAGAATATAAAAGTAAAAGCAATCACAATACCAATTGCTAAATTAACCCCCATCCCTCCTCTTCGTTTCATCGAAGAAACTGCTACAGCAATAATAGTTAGAATAAAAGCTGCAACTGGTAAACTAAACTTTTTATAAAATACTACCAAATAAGTATTAATATTAGCACTACCTTTTTTGCGTTCTTTGTCAATAAATTCATTTAAGTCACCTATCGTCATCGTTTCCGCCACATAAACTACTGGAGTTAAATCGTCAGGTTCAAAATTAAATTTCATCAACTTTTTATCTTCCGACTGCAACTCATCATTCAAAGGGCCAACTGTACGTTTTGAATAATTATACAACGCATACGTCTTGGTTTCCTCATCATATTTAATACGATTAGCCGCAATTCTATGGTCTAAAACATTATCCTTAAACTTTTCGTAAACAAAATTGAATCCTGTTTTTGACAAATAGTTATAATTGCTCACATAAATAAACTCGTCTTTACCTATTTGTCTATAAATATCTGTAGTTTCCCGCGTTTTACTATTTCCTTTCAAATAGGTGTACCTAAAATCATTAAATCCCTTACTAGCATTGGGCACAAGGAAAAATCCCATTATTAATGCAAAAATTGAAACGATAGTAGCCCCAATAAAATAAGGTTTTAAAAAGCGATAATAGGAAATCCCCGAACTTAAAATAGCAATAATTTCAGTGTTATTAGCCAATTTGGAAGTAAACCAAATAACCGATAAAAATAAAAATATCGGAAATAGTAAATTGGCAAAATAGATTGTGAAATCAACATAATAAAGTAGAATTTTATCCAAAGGAACATTCTTTTCAATCATCTTGTTTACTTTCTCAGAAACATCGATTACAATTCCTATCGGTATAAATAGCAACAACATGGTAAAAAAAGTTGCTAAATATCGTTTTAAAATATACTTATCTATTAATTTCATTCGATAACTTTGATTAAAGTCTCTGACTCATTTGCACCACCATTCTATCTTTCCATTCTCTGAAAGTTCCGGCAAGAATTTGACGTCTTGCTTCACGAACTAACCACATGTAAAAACCAAGATTATGAATCGTTGCAATTTGTTTCCCTAAATATTCATTTGCAGCAAACAAATGACGTAAATATGATTTAGAGTATTCTAAATCAACAAAAGTGTGCCCCATCTCGTCAATAGGAGAAAAATCAGCTTCCCACTTTTTATTTTTAATATTGATTGTACCATTTGCTGTAAACAACATTCCGTTTCTAGCATTACGTGTTGGCATAACACAGTCAAACATATCAATACCCAAAGCAATATTCTCCAAAATATTGATTGGTGTACCAACCCCCATTAAGTAACGTGGCTTATCTTCTGGAAGAATTGCAGTAACTACTTCTGTCATAGCATACATTTCTTCTGCTGGCTCTCCTACTGATAACCCACCAATAGCATTTCCTTGAGCGCCTGCATTTGCAATATATTCCGCCGATTGTGCACGTAAATCTTTATAAGTACTCCCTTGAACAATTGGAAAAAACGTTTGTTCGTAACCGTACTTGAATGGTAATTTATCCAAATGTGAAATACAACGGTCTAGCCAACGGTGTGTCATATGCATCGAACGTTTAGCATAACGATAATCACAAGGATAAGGTGTACACTCGTCAAATGCCATAATAATATCAGCACCTATTGTACGTTGGATTTCCATTACATTCTCCGGAGAGAAAAAATGGTATGATCCATCGATATGTGATTTGAATTTAACTCCTTCTTCCTTAATTTTTCGGTTTGACGATAACGAATACACTTGGTATCCTCCAGAATCGGTTAAGATATTTCTATCCCAATTCATAAATTTATGCAATCCACCAGCTTTTTCTAAAATATCCGTCTGTGGACGTAAATACAAATGATATGTATTTCCTAAAATAATATCAGGATTAATATCGTTTTTCAATTCACGCTGATGCACTCCTTTTACAGAAGCCACCGTACCCACCGGCATAAAAATAGGGGTTTCAATTACTCCATGATCTGTAGTAATAAAACCAGCTCTCGCTTTACTTTTCTCGTCTTTTTTGACTAAATCGAACTTCATACTTTTCTTTTACAGAGGCAAATATAATTGAAATACCCCACTTGAATGTAAGGTGTGTCAAAAATTTAAAATAGATTTAGGAAATTTACTTTACTAATAAATGTTTTAGAATTTCGAATAACTTCCTGATAAAAGGTTTGTTGAAAGCAAAATTATAAAGTATTTTTGCAAAAATTTTTTTTATTAAATGAAAGCAAACACACAACAATTACAAGATTTAACCATTCAAGTAAGACGAGATATACTAAGAATGGTACACGCTGTAAATTCTGGTCACCCAGGAGGTTCTCTTGGCTGTACTGAATTTTTAGTAACACTATATCAAAACCTTATGACACGTAAAGAAGGATTTGACATGGATGGAATTAATGAAGACGTATTCTTTTTATCAAACGGACATATCTCTCCAGTATTCTATAGTGTTTTAGCACGCAGTGGTTATTTCCCTGTAAGTGAGTTGGCTACATTTAGACATTTAAATTCAAGACTTCAAGGTCACCCTACAACACACGAAGGTTTACCAGGTGTACGTATGGCTTCAGGTTCATTAGGTCAAGGACTTAGTGTTGCTTTAGGTACTGCACAAGTAAAAAAATTAAACAATGACCCAACTTTAGTATATACTTTACACGGAGATGGTGAATTACAAGAAGGTCAAAACTGGGAAGCAATCATGTATGCTTCTGCAAAAAATGTTGACAATTTAATTGCAACTGTTGACGTAAACGGTAAACAAATTGATGGTAGCACCGACGAAGTATTAGCAATGGGAAGTTTAAGAGCTAAATTTGAAGCTTTTGGATGGGATGTTTTAGAAATCAAAGAAGGAAATAACATTGAAGCTATTATTGCAGGTATGACAGAAGCTAAAGCTAAAACTGGAAAAGGAAAACCGGTTTGTGTTTTATTGTATACTGAAATGGGTAATGGTGTTGATTTTATGATGCATACACATGCTTGGCATGGTAAAGCTCCTAATGACGAACAATTAGCATCGGCTTTAGCACAAAACCCAGAAACTTTAGGTGACTATTAATCCTTCAATTGAAAATAACAATGAAAAAATATACAAATACAGGAAGTAAAGATACACGTTCAGGGTTTGGTGCTGGACTAACAGAACTTGGACAAAAAAATGAAAATGTTGTAGCACTTTGTGCCGACTTAATTGGTTCATTAAAAATGGATAATTTTAAAAAGAATCACCCAGAGCGTTTTTTCCAAGTAGGTATTGCTGAAGCAAACATGATGGGAATTGCTGCAGGTATGACAATAGGAGGTAAAATTCCTTTCACGGGTACTTTTGCAAACTTTTCTACAGGTCGTGTTTACGATCAAATTCGTCAATCAATCGCTTATTCTGATAAAAACGTTAAAATTTGTGCATCACACGCAGGTTTAACTTTAGGAGAAGATGGTGCTACACACCAAATCCTTGAAGATATCGGATTAATGAAAATGTTACCTGGAATGGTTGTTATCAATCCTTGTGATTATAATCAAACTAAAGCCGCAACTATTGCTATTGCAGAACACCACGGACCAGTATACTTACGTTTCGGACGTCCAAGTGTTCCAAACTTTACTCCTGAAAACGGAGAATTCGTAATTGGTAAAGCTGTTATGTTAAATGAAGGTACTGATGTAACTATTGTTGCTACAGGTCACTTAGTATGGGAAGCACTAATCGCTGCTGAAGCTTTAGAAGCAAAAGGAATCTCAGCTGAAGTAATCAACATTCACACTATCAAACCACTTGACGAAGAAGCTATCTTGAAGTCAGTTGCAAAAACAGGATGCATTGTAACAGCTGAAGAGCACAACATCTTAGGAGGTTTGGGCGAAAGTGTATCAAGAACATTGGTAACAAACAATCCTGTTCCTCAAGAATTTGTTGCCGTTAACGATAGTTTCGGTGAATCAGGAACTCCAGCACAATTAATGGAAAAATACAAATTAAACAACCAAGCCATTGTTGAGGCAGTTGAAAAAGTATTAAAAAGAAAATAATACAATTCCACAATAAAAAAATCCCAATCATTAGATTGGGATTTTTTTTATTTCTTTTCTATTTTTACTGACAACTTGGATCTAAATACTTTTTAAGTGTTCCTCCGCATGTTGGCACTGTATCAAAATCATAATACGTAATATTACCGTTTCCATCATTTGTTTCAATCAATTCTGTCTTGGTTAACACATTATCACCATCATCATCAATATCTAAAAAATCTGGCACTCCATCTCCATCTGTATCATCGTTAAAGAAATCATTATCTCCATTCAAATCTTCATATTTATCTGCAATCAAATCTTGATCGTGATCTCTTTCTCTTAATGTAAACAATTTTATTTGGAAAACAATAGGTGCATATTGTCCAATGTTTGTTAAAACACCATTAAAATAAGCCAATCCAGAAGGAATAAATACGATTACATTTCCATAATCAAACCATGACAATGTACCGTCAGGATTCAACGTAGGCGCATTATTAGGACTTGTTTTAACCTTTGATAAAATTTGACGGTAACCTGAAATGGAAGAAATTGAAGACTCTGGAAAAGAGAACCAATAACCGTTGTTATTTTGGTCAAAAATTTCGTTATCCAAATTCCAACCTTTATAAGCAGTAAATGTAGAATCGACACTTGTAGGAGTCTGTCCCAAACCTTCATTCAATACAATATAATACAACTTATAAGAAACCGCATCATCAATACGCCCGTCTGTTAATAAACTAGTACGCGAATCATTTTTTACAGTAATAGATTGTAATGGATATGCTGCATCATCCCATATGGACACTTGATCCGCGTCAATAGCTTTTACAGTCGCATCATCTCCTACTACCTCTAAATAATTATTTTTCAAATAATTTTCAATCTCAACAATGTTTTCATTATAAACTTCTTGTCTGTCACGAGGAGGTGTAATAGTTGTACCATCATCTTTTTTACAAGCAACTAAAGTCAATAAAAAAGCAACAATACCTATTGTATAAATTTTCTTCATTTTCATAAATTTTGAGGTGCAAGATACAATTTTACTTTATTTTTGTATTAATATTAACATTCATTTTTGACTTTAAGTATGCGCGTCGATAAATTTTTATGGTGCACCCGATATTACAAAACCAGAAGTATTGCTACCGAAGCGATTAAGAAAGGGCACATCAGTGTAAACGGCCAAACAGCTAAACCCTCTAGAGAAGTATTTCCTTCTGATAAGATAGTGATGCGAAAGGATCAAATCAATTATCAAATTACGGTTTTAGACATTCCACAAAACCGTGTGGGTGCAAAACTTGTTGATATTTATCGAAAGGACGAAACACCTCAAGAAGCTTTTACTCATTTAGAACTTTTAAAATTAAGCAAAGAGCATTACCGCGCCAAAGGAGAAGGTAGACCAACCAAAAAAGACCGAAGAGACATTGACGATTACACTAACGAAGACTTTTTTGAAGATGAAATTGAATAAAGACTATTGGGAAAACCGTTATCAGACAAATGAAACAGGTTGGGATACAGGAACTATCACCACACCTTTAAAAGAGTATATTGACCAACTTGAAAACAAATCCTTAAAAATTTTAATTCCTGGCGCTGGTAACAGCTACGAATTTAGTTATTTAATCAAGAAAGGGTTTACCAATGTGCACGTCATAGATATTGCTCAAAATCCTATACAAAACCTACTCACTAAACACCCCAACTATAAAAGTCAGATTCTAAACGGGGATTTTTTTGAATTGGATGATACTTTCGATTTAATTATAGAGCAAACCTTCTTTTGTGCTTTAGATCCAAATCTGAGAGATCAATATGTCAAAAAGGTTCATTCAATTTTAGCTCCTAATGGAAAAATTACTGGATTACTTTTTGATTTCCCTTTATCAAATGAAGGACCACCTTTTGGAGGAAGTAAAAATGAATACACTGAACGTTTTGAACCACTATTCAAACTAAAAAAAATGGAACGCGCATATAATTCCATAAAACCACGCGCAAATAAAGAACTCTTTTTTATCTTTGAGAAAAAATAAAACCATGCAAAATATTATTTTAAATCATCAAGAAATCGAACATAAAATAAAACGCATTAGCTATCAAATTTTTGAAACTTTTGTCGATGAGAAAGAAGTTATTATTGCTGGTATCGCAAATAGCGGGTATACATTTGCCGAGAAAATTGCTGCAGAATTGAACAAAATATCGGATTTAAAGGTTACCCTTTGCGAAGTACACATTAACAAACAAAATCCTCAAGAAACTATTACTACTTCTCTAAATCCAGAAGAGTACCAAAATAAAGGATTAGTCTTAGTTGACGATGTTTTAAATTCGGGCACTACGCTTATATATGGTGTAAAGCATTTTCTTGACGTCCCTTTAAGCAAATTCAAAACAGCCGTATTAGTCGATCGAAATCATAAAAAATACCCTGTAAAAGCAGATTTTAAAGGTTTATCACTATCTACTTCTCTACAAGAACACATCCAAGTAGTGTTTGAAGCAAACAGTAGCTACGCTTATTTAAGCTAATAGATTTTCTATTTCAGCGCTTATTTCTTTAACAGACTTATTATCTACAGCCACTGTGTGTTTCGCTTGTAAATAATAGTATCCTCTATCAAATAAATGTTTACGAATATAATCCTCTAATTCCGCATCGTTTAAATGTGCAATTAGAGGACGTTTACTTTTCTCCTTACTCAAACGTTCTACTAAAGTAGCTATTGAAGCTTTTAAATAAATTGACACTACTCCGTCTTGATTTAAAAGTTCATGATTATTCGCATAACAAGACGTACCTCCACCTAATGCCAAGATAAAATTATCGTTATTATTTAAAAATTCTCTAAAAACAACACTTTCTTTTTTACGAAAAAAGACCTCTCCTTTTGCTTGAAAAATATTTTTTATCGTGTCTTGCTCCACATTTTCGATTATTTCGTCCAAATCATAAAAGGGAATTCCTATATTTTTTGAAATATTTTCTCCAATTTTAGACTTCCCCGATCCCATGTAGCCAATTAACACAATTTTTTTCATTTCAATAACCACTTTAAAATTAATACGTTAAAAACTAATTCAAAAAAAAAGACAAATTTATAATAAAAAACGCTTGGAAAATAAAATATACGTCTTATATTTGCACCCGCATTGAAGGAACAACAACAATGACTTGGTAGCTCAGTTGGTAGAGCACATCACTTTTAATGATGGGGTCCTGGGTTCGAGCCCCAGCCAGGTCACAAAAACATAACATATTCCTAAAGGCATTGACTTGGTAGCTCAGTTGGTAGAGCACATCACTTTTAATGATGGGGTCCTGGGTTCGAGCCCCAGCCAGGTCACAAAATACAAAGTTAAGCCTAGCTGCTTAACTTTTTTTTGTTTAAGGCCATGTGGAGGAATTGGTAGACTCGCCATCTTGAGGGGGTGGTGTCGCAAGACGTATGGGTTCGACTCCCATCATGGTCACCAGAACAGAATTTAAAATATTGACTTGGTAGCTCAGTTGGTAGAGCACATCACTTTTAATGATGGGGTCCTGGGTTCGAGCCCCAGCCAGGTCACAAAAAACAAACATAGCTTTAAAAGCATCGACTTGGTAGCTCAGTTGGTAGAGCACATCACTTTTAATGATGGGGTCCTGGGTTCGAGCCCCAGCCAGGTCACAAAAAAGGTTAAGCTTCAGCTTAACCTTTTTTATTTGATACAACTTTAATATTTTATTCTTTAGTATCTATCAGAGGACCACTAATCAAATTAGAAAAAAGCTAAAATCCCCACTTCAATCCCGATATCATAAGAACGATCTTTACCAAAACCTACACTTGGATGAATGTAAACCCAATTGAATTTACTTAACTTTCGACCAAACTCTAAGTAAGCATTATTTTGAAAACCTTCAATAGTTGCATTGTAACGAAAAGCCACATCAGTTGCTATCCAATTTTTGCTAAAATTGAAGTATAAGGCATTCTCAAATAACGTAGTATTAATATCATTTCTATTAGCATCCCCTGCAAAACTTACTTGATATTCTAAAAGGGAAATTAACAACCATTTTTTAGCATCATCAAAGAAATGTCCATAAAAAAGAGTTGGAATAAAAGTCCATTTCCCACTACCAAAAGCTGAATTTGTAGCAGTATTCCCAACAACCTTAGCACGAACACACAATCCGTTATGATCATTCAACACCGGTATATAAGCAATTGAAACCGCTAAATCACCCAATCCTGTTTTATTATTATCTGAACTATTTGTCGAAACAATTGGAGCATCCAATCGAAGGTTCCAAGCTTTATTTCCAACTGGCAATAATAATCGGATATCAGTAGTATTGTATGATCCTGAATCAGTATCAAGATATTCATTAAACACCAAAATTGTTCGATTGAAAAAATTGTATTTAGGCGCATCAAATACCTTTTTAAGTGTATCGGATTCTTGAGCTATTAACACTTTATGAAATAGCAATAACAAAACCAAAAAGACATATATTCTATTCATAACTAGCAAATTACACTCTAATTTACTAAATTATATACAATAACAACACTTTAAAAATAAATAAGTCCCTTTCGGGACTCTCTATTTTAAAATATCTTGAAGCGGTTTTAATTGCTCAAAATCAAACTTTGACTTTTGGAGTAAGCTAACTAACCTCAACACTTGATTCGGGTTCATATTATCCCCTATTACCCTTACAATTGCGAAACCTGTTTCTCTTTGAGCCGCGTAAAGTACAAACTCATCAATCGCATTCTCGTTTCCTACAAAGTAAACAATAGCACTTTTGTCAGCCCCTCCATATTTAATTAATTCTTGATATGCTTCATCATTTAAAATGGTTTTTACTTTTGCACTTTCATCATCAAACTTATTTTCATTCAAAGTATCTTTCTTAAAAACCAAAACATTTAATTTCTCAAATGATTCTAACGCTTCTTTATCGGCTACGGACAAAGCAACCTTATCAGTATTAATAATACTCGAACCTAAATCCAAAACCACAAAACCTGGCGATTCTGACCTTTCAACAATGTACTTTTGTAAACTAGGTTTACTACTACAACTTGCTATTAAAATTGCAGCTATTAAAACAATATATTTTTTCATAACTATAAGTTTTGCAATGTTTTTAATATTTTCTCCTCTTTGCTAGACAACGGCATCGCCATATTGGTATTCCAATATTCAGAAGTATAGTTCATACCATTTTCATAAATCGATTTCTTTTGATACAAATCTTCCTCTTCAGGTATATTAATATTGAAATCATAATAATGATTCACTAACAAATCGTTAACCACTTTAAATCGATCATTTATTTGTTTTCCAAACTTAACATAGAAATCAAAAATTTCCTTTTTATAATTCGGAATATACTTTTCCCCTTCCTTTAAGAAAGACATTTTTAATTGCAAATCATAAATTTTAAACTTGAAAAGCAGCATACTGCGCAGTTCTGCATACTGACTGTGTGATGCTGCTGTTTTTAAATCAACATCCAAAATAATTCTATCTTTTGCGTCATAAACAATCTCACCTTCAATCAGCTGTTGCTGCACTGTTTTCAAGGGCTTAATGATAATTTTTTCTAAAGTTCTACCATCACTACTCACTTGACTGCGCATTTCAAAATCATATTTCTCAGAATCCTTTGCTTTTGTCAAATAATTCTCGATAATATCAAGATTAAAAAAATCATTTGCTTTATTTTTAAAATCCGATAATGAGTTTACAGCCGACATATCCATTTTACCATTCGACTCTATTTTATCTGCTGCCGTCAATTCAAAAGCGCGACTTTGATCGACAATTACGTAAGGTTTAACTTTATCCTTACGCTTGGGTTTGATATAATAATCAACTAACCCATCACAAAACTTTGAATATTGATTATTGATAATTAAAAACTCTCGGAAATAGGTCTCCAACTTAACGTTTTGCGCTAATCGTTGTTTAGAATTATCTATCAACTCCGACATGATTTCATGTAATGGCTTACTAGTCAAGATTACCTCATCAAGCAAATATTCATCCAATTCTAATGGTATTACTTTTTCTCCATTTTGAAAAGTCCCAACAGGTACAACTAAAGTTTTATACCCCAAACAACTTATAGTTACCTCTTTTAAACCGGGCATAATCTCAAAACGAAAAATACCATCTTCATTTGTATACACCCCTTGTCGAATTTCTAAAGAAAAAACATTCACATATGGGAGTGGTTCTAAAGTAGCTGCATCAATAATTTTACCTTGAATTGTAGTTTGTCCAAAAAATGAAAAACAACTGAGCAATAGTAACCAGAAAAAATGTTTCATAATTCAATTTAAAAGATTATTTCTTTTTTGAAGCTTTTTTCAACTCATCTCCTCCAGGCAAATTCATTTTATCAGTTAAAGCAGAAATCTCGTCCAGGTTAAAATTACCTGTCAAAGACAAAACTATAGCTTGACTATCTCCTGAATTTGGAGATTCAATAAACATCAATAATTCTTTCACTATATTTTCAGAAGCACCAGACTTTACATAAATATTCACTTTTTTCCCTTCGTTGTTGATACGCATTAACTCATCCAAAGGATTTGACTTTAAATAACTATTCACTGTAGCTTTCATCTCATTAGCCGTTGATTTATTGTCCGTCATAAAAACCTTTAAATTATCTAACTTTTTGGCTAAATCTAAAAATTGCTTCTCGCTTCCTTTTGCATCAACTTCAATATTACTCATTAAAGAAAACATTTTTTTAGTAACCACTACAGTTTGTACTTTATCATTTCCTTCGTATTTATCAAATGGACTTTGCGCAAAAAGGAAAGTTGTAAAAATTGTAAAAACTATACTTAACGCTATTTTTTTCATGATTTTATTTTTTAAAAATTTTGTTTTTTGATTGTTCAAACTCTTGTAAAACCGCCACACCTTCAACACCATAATTAACTTGTTCCGAAACTAGCTCCAATGCCTTTTGAGTCGCTATAAAAGCCTCTTGAGGATCTTCAAAAGTTCCTAAATCAGATTCAACATAATGTTTGTTATAAAACGTAGCAATTCCAAATAGAACTACAAATCCTGCTGCTATACCAATCCATTTTACATTTTTCTGCTTTCTAGGTTGTAATGGAAGGGATTTTGTGAATTGTATTTCCTTTTGCTCTTGAAAAGAAACAAACAACGGTTTGTATTGCTCCAAATGTGTTGCAATATTATCCGAAGTAAAATAGGCCTTTAATTGTTTTTCTTCGGAAAGGCTTGTTTCTCCTTCAAAATATTTTTCTAACAGTATCTCAACTTGTTTTAATTCCATAATTGTGTTTCGCAATTAATTTTTCTCTTATTGTTTTTCGCGCTCTCGATAATGCTACTCGAACCGCAGTTTCATTCATACCCAGCACTTCGGCTATTTCATTAAATTCAAATTCATCTACATCACGCATTTGAATGATTAACTTTTGTTGTTCCGGTAAAGCATCTATAATTTTACTCACCCAATTTAAACTATCACTATCTTCCAATTGTTTGGAAAGATTTGTAACATCACTATAATTACTATGCACCAATTGCAAATTCGATGCCCTTTTTGATTTCAATTGATCCAAACAATAATTCTTTGTCATGGTCATGGCTAGTGCTTCAACACTTTTATAATCTTCTAGGACTTCCTTTTTATTCCACAATCGTACCAATACCTCCTGCGTTGCATCTTCAGCTTCCTCTGTACTTGCTAACATCCGTTTTGCAAAACGAAATAACTTATCTTTAAAAGGATTAATAATATTTATAAATTGCTGCTGTTGCATCTTAAAGTATCCGTTTACAATCAAGACGAATATAAATTAATTTTGTTACAACATAAAATTACTTTAATTTTAGAAACCAAATTATTTACTATGAAAAAGTTATGTTATGCACTTTTAGCTTGCGTTAGTCTTATAAGTATTATAAGTTGTTCAGATGATTTTGATGACAATCCACAAAGTGGATCCGTGAACGATTTTATCTGGAAAGGTCTAAACTTTTACTATTATTGGCTTGAAGACTCTCCCGATTTAGCTGATAATCGATTTGCCAACAACAGTGAATATGAAACTTTTTTAAACAATTTTACGTCACCAAGAGCACTATTTGACCATTTAACTGTTGATGACCAAATTGATCGCTTTAGTCTGTTATTTTCAGATTACACCGTTTTAGAACAAGCACTATCGGGTACTCAAGAAAACAACGGAGTTGATTTTGAATTGCGTTATTACAATGGAAGTTCAACCGATATCTTTGGTTGGGTACGTTATGTATTACCCAACTCAGATGCTTCTGGTAAAAATATTTACCGTGGAGATATTTTTTACGCAGTAAATGGGATTAGTCTTACCGTTGATAATTATAGAAGTTTATTAGGACAAGACACTTATACTTTAAACCTTGCCGATTACAACAATGGAACCCTTATTCCTAATGGTACTTCAGTTACACTAACCAAACAACCTTTTTCTGAAAACCCTGTACATTTAGTCAAAACCTTCCCATTAGGAACAAAAAATGTAGGTTATTTGATGTACAACGGCTTTTTGTCGCAATATGAGAGCGAATTAAACGATGCATTTGCATACTTTCAAAATGAAAACATAAGCCATTTAATTTTGGACTTACGCTATAATTCGGGAGGCTCCGTTAATACTGCAACGCGCTTAGCAAGTATGATTACAGGTCAGTTTGACAATCAAGTATTCGCTAAACAACAATGGAACTATAAAATTGAGGACTATTTAAATAGTAACGACCCAGAAGATTTATTAAACCGATTTACCACTTCACTTGGAAATGGTAACACTATCAATAGTTTAAACCTAAACAGTATCTATATTTTAACTTCAGAAAACACCGCTTCTGCAAGTGAATTAATTATCAATGGTTTAAAATCTTATATTAATGTTACTCAAATAGGGGATGTTACTGTTGGAAAAAATGTGGGGTCAGTCACGCTATATGATTCTCCAACATTTCAAAAGGAAAATGTAAATCCAAGTCATAAATATGCAATGCAACCTATAGTTTTGAAAATTGCAAACAATGATGGTTTTAGTGATTATACAAACGGATTAACCCCAGATGTAACACAAATAGAAGACATTGGCAACTTAGGGGTATTAGGAGAGGTATCTGATCCTTTATTGAATACCGCTTTAAACTATATTGATGCTAATGGTAGAGTAATCCCACAAGTACCTGCTGTAATTTTCAAAAGCTTTAAAGACCGAAAAGCACTACAACCAATGGGTAATGAAATGTACCTTGAAAGATAAAAGCAAAAAAGGTTCTGAAATAATTCAGAACCTTTTTTCATAAAGAACAAATCAATTATTAAAAATTAAATCCTAAACCAAACATAAAGTTTCTTCCTCTTGTTGAATACCCTCTTGTTTGCACAAAATCTTTATCTAAAATATTATCAACCGCTAAAAATAAATTCATTTTATCTTTTAAGATTTTATAACCAATATTAGCATTTACCAACTGATAGTCATTCAACGTTTCTGTCATAAATGTAGCATTGTAATTGGGTGCTGGGTAAACAATATATTCAGCTGTACGTTCTGAAACAAACTGATACGAAACATTCGTACTTAACTTTTTATACACATAAGACACAATAGCATTTACTTTATGCTTTGGATTGTATGCTTGTGAAAAAGTATCCAATTCAGCAAAAGTATAGTTTGTCTTTAACTGTAAATTATCAAAAATTGCGTAATCAGCATTTACCTCAACACCTTGTACTTTAATTTTTCCATCATACGTAAAGTAATTATACATCATATAATCAAACTCGATAGAATTCTTTTCTTCACGGTGATATCCTACAATACTCAAACGTACTTTTTTATCTAAGAAAGTTGCTTCAGCACCTGCTTCAACTGTCATGTTTTCTTCTGGTGTCAAATCTTCATCACCATAGCTCGAATACAATTGGTATAAACTTGGCGTCACATAAGCAGTACTTACAGACGTTAATAATTTAACAGTTGTGTTAGGAATGGTGTACGAAGGATTCACATTATAAACCATTTGGTTTCCATAACGGTTATGTATATTCAAACGACCTCCTAAATTCACATTCAAACCAAAATCTGAATTATACACTACCGAAGCATAAGGATCAATCATATTAAAGTGTGCCATCTCTTCTGTTATATCAACATACTCACTTTGGTTTGACATTTCAAAAAATTGAAACTGACCTCCAACAATTAATGAAAGCTTATCTGTAAAATTGTACTTATTAAACAAATCGGCATTTACAGAATTGGATTTGTAAATTGTTGAAGCTCCATAATTGAATAAATCTCTAGTGATAGTATTTGCCCCAGCATTTAATACCAACTCTCCTTTTCTGTATTTATACTTTGGTAAAAAAGCAACTCTAAACTGCTCCGATGAGAAAAAATTCTCATCATTATCGGCAAAGGCACCACTATCAAACTCTGATTTTATTTTATCGTAGTTCCCTGTAATATCAAATTTAAATTTGTCGTTTGGAGTAAATCCAAGACGAACCATCGAGTTCACTCTTGAAAAATTATCTTTTTCAAAAGATTCATTATCCGATTCTGGGCGAGCCTCTGAAATTCCAGTTGTCTCAGTTCTGTTTACTGAAGCATAATAATTAAACTTTGACAATTTTCCATTAATAGCTCCTCCTTGATTTACCGATTTTGGATCAAAATTATTTTCTTTAGCAACATTTTGTGTTCCTAAATTCAAATAAGCACTTCCCGAAACAGCTTTTGTTGTAGTTTGTTTCAACTTAATATTAATTACTGCCGTTGCTGCACCTGAACCATACAATGTACTTGAAGCACCTTTCATGATTTCAATACTTTCAACTTGCTCAACAGGCAATAAACGTAAATCATATGAAATATTAATTCCTGAAGCATCCGAAACGGGAACACCATCAATCAATATTAATACTTGGTTGTTTCTTCCACCACGAATATAAACACCTAAATCTTTACCGGCAGAACTATTACTACCATTCACCTCTACACCTGCAACTTGTGTTAAAACAGCAGCTACACTTTGTCCTTTTTTAGCTTCTAAATCTTTAGCTGTAATTTTTTCAATTACTTTACCCGACAATTCTTTTTTCTGTTCGAATTTAGTGTCCGACACGACAACTTCATCTAAATTAGTTGTTTGAAGAGATTCTTTTTCTTGTGCATAAGTCAAGCTTGATAAGAATGCTGCACACACACTCCACTTAATAAACTTAATGTTCATTTTGTTTAAATAAAATTTAAAAATGTGGGAGAAAAGCATAGAATTTACCCATACTCAAACTTTTTTTCCCGAAAGTTTGTTACTCTGTGAATAGGGCAGGTCTCCTGGCTTGCGTCTTGAAGTTTACCTTCCCATTTGCAAAACAAACAGTGGTTTTGTAGATAACTTCAAGCTTTGTAGCTTACAGTTGCGGGTACAGCTTAGGCATTTCACCTAATTCCCTTTTAATGCAGTTTAAAAAAAATTAAACCACAACCGATATTCGGGTGCAAAATTAAAAATATTTTATTAACTTTATGGAAAGAATTTACTTATGAATTATAAAACTTTACTTTTTTTAATTTTTCCGTTTTTGATATGTGCGCAAACCGATGTACAAGTACGTTTGGTTAGTGGAACATCACCTATAAATATTGTGACTGCCCCATACCCTTTTTATAATAATTACGGTTATGAAACTACTGATGCTTATTTAAACACAATTCTTCAAAACCACAATGTAAATATTTGCTATTTAGGAAATGGTGGTGATTTAGAAATTACTGGTGAAGATGCTTTATTTTTCAGATATAACGGAACCAATATTTCAAGCTTTATAGCCGATTTAGAAAATTATAACACTACTATAAGCAAAGTTAGTATTTGTTGTGAACCTCATTTCTTTGCTGATACATTAGATTTAAATTTAGTTAATTCAGGTGTTGGTACTTTTGTCGGCTACGACTCAAACGGGATTGTAATTACCAATGATGCTGGCTTAAACACCATTTTCCAAAACTATCAAGTAACCGAAATGATTGAACAAATTTGGAATATACCAGTAAGCATTATTACTTTTGAGGGAAATTGTAATGATTTAAAAAATGCATTAGAAAATTACACTACAGTAATTGACAGTGTTCAGCTATTTGGAGTAATAGAACTTCTTAATAGCCCTTCATTTAATACAACTGATTTCACAGTTTATCCCAATCCTTTCACAGAGAAGATTAACTTTTCATCTGAAGAAAACATCGCTAAAATAGCAATCTTTGCAGTAGATGGTAAGCTTGTTGGCACTTTTAATTCTACAAACGAAATGAACTCCGCTTTACCGGCATTACAACAAGGCACTTATTTCCTAGAAATATCAGATAGCAACAATTCTAAAATCGTTAAAAAAATAATCAAGCAGTAGCTATTTCTTTTTACGAGTTCTTCGGTAAAGGATTATTAAACCTATAATTACATGAAATGCAATTATAGTATAAACGGCTGCCATAAACTCTTTTGAACCTGTATTCATATTTTTAAATTGTAATTTTTATTATTTCTCCAAAAGCTACTTTATTTTGAAAAGCATCTTTTAAAGGTAAATTTTGATGATAGCATAAAAAACTTCTAATCACACCTGCATGGGTAATCAAGATTACCTTGTCATTTGTTAACGCTTTTAAATCGTTGATAAAAGAAACTACACGTTGATACAATTGTGTAAATGATTCCCCATTTGGCACCTGTACTGATACAAAATCTTGCATCCACGGTGTGAGTTCAAACTCCGGAATATCATTCCAGTTTTGCAATTCCCAACTACCAAAATTCATTTCCATCAAACGAGAATCCGTTTTAATGGGTTGCCCCGTAATATAATGAGCTAAACGCGTACATCGTTGTAATGGACTTGAAACAACCAAAGTCTCTTTTGGTAATGCCAATTTGATTTCTTCAAATAAAGGCTCATAAGGTTCGTTAATCGATACATCCGCTTGTCCATAGCAAATTCCTTTCTCACAAACCGTTTCAGTATGCCTTACTAAATAAACTTCCATATCCCGATAATACTCAAATAAAACACAACCTCACAAACTTGTTGAGTAGCTCCTAAACAATCACCCGTGTAACCTCCTATCCATTTTTTAAAATAGCGCTCCATGTACAAACGAATTAAAAAAACGGGTAATATAGCAATACTAAATTTTACATCTTGGGCTACAAAATACACAAATGGTAACAACCCAAAAAAGCCTGTACCTACTACTTCTCGCCAAGTATATGCTTTGGCTATAGGTTTGCTTTTACTCAATTCGTCTTCACGCACATACTCACTCGTAAAAATAATAGTAGAGGCTATCCATCTACTTATAGCATAAGCTGTAATAAATACTACTATAACATCAAAAAAAGAGGCGTAATTATCTAGAAGTTGAACTAACGCTGCAAACTTTAATAACAACAAAAGTAGAATTCCAATAGCACCGTATGCACCTATAGCGCTATCCTTCATTATTTTTAATATCTTTTCTTTGGTCCAGCCACCCCCAAATCCATCACAAACATCTGCAAATCCATCTTCGTGAAACGCACCGGTTGTCAGAATTCCAGCAACCATGCTTAAAACAACTGCTATTTCAGTACCTAATAATGGTGCCATCAAAAAATAAGTTGTTCCTGAAATTAATCCTACAATCCAACCTATTAGTGGGAAATAACGTGTAGCTTTATTCAGATAATCAGGATCATGGGTAATATTTTTTGGACACGGAATACGCGAATAAAACATCAAGGCCGTAAAAAAAATAGCAACTTCTTTTTTCATCTTTTATTTATTACTTACACCTGCACTTTCAAAACTCGACATTTCATTTAAAAAGGCAACAGCGGATTGAATTACGGGAAATGCAACAGCACAACCACTACCCTCACCCAAACGCATCCTTAAATGCATCACAGGTTCTACTTCTAAATATTCCAAGAGTAACTTATGCGCTTTTTCTTCTGAACAATGACAAAAAACAGCATTTGCCTTAATCTTTGGATTCTTTTTGAACGCTATTAAAAAGGCCACACTTGAAATAAATCCATCAACTAAAATCAACATATTCTTTTCAAACGCATGTAACATTCCTCCAGCCATCTGTAAAATTTCAAATCCTCCAAAATGAACCAAAACCTCATCCAAATCAGTATTTCCATTATAGTTTGAAATAGCTTGAGAAAGAATGGCAATTTTCTTATCTAATTTTTCATTTTCAACACCAGTCCCTTTGCCTACACATTCCGCAATAGAAAATGGTGTCAACATACTCATTAAAACAGAAGCGGTTGATGTATTTCCTATTCCCATTTCTCCAAATCCTACACAATTTGAACCTTTTTCATAAATAGCATTCACTATTTCAGCTCCATATGACAAACACAACTCTAACTCTGTAGCACTCATTGCTGCCGTATGCAAGAACGACTGTGTTCCTTTTCCAACCTTTTTATGAATCAATTTTGTATTGGTAGGAAAATCATAATTTACCCCAGCATCAACAATTTCCAGTTGAATATGGTTTTGATTACAAAAAACATTGATTGCGGCTCCTCCTTCTAAAAAATTAGTAATCATTTGTCGCGTCACTTCTTGCGGATAAGCACTTACACCATGATTGGCAATTCCATGATCTGCTGCAAAAACAACAATGTGAGGATTTAATATTTTAGGCAATTCCGTTTGAAAAACTAACCCTATTTGAAGTGCTAATTTTTCTAAAATCCCTAAAGCCCCTTCAGGTTTTGTTTTATGATCAATTTTATATTGTAGCTTTTGTTTTAAGTCGGTATTACTTTCTGAAAAAGGAGCTTTTGTAGTTTTTTCTATATTCTCAATTATATGCCCCGTTGTAATCTTTGTCACATTCGGAGTTGTTGCCTTTTGCCTCCAATTCAGTTGCTGTAACATAGGTTGATTTCCATAATCAGTCGCTGGCTTTCCTATACAAAAATATCCCAAAGGCTCAATATGTTCTGGAATATCTAGTATCGCTTTAAAATCGTGATAGTTTAAAATCGAAACCCATCCCATAGAAAAACCCTGTTCCGTAAGTGATAACCAAATATTCTGAGCAGCACATACCGCACTAAATTTTATCGCTTCGTTACTTCCAACTGTTCCAATAGTAAATGAATCTAATACTGAACGATCGTAAGCTATAACCATACCGATGGGCGCTTCTTCAATAGCCTCCAATTTTAGTTTGGAATAAGCTGCTTTTTGCGCAGTATTATCAGTTGCAGAAGCCGCTTTTTCATGATAAGCTAAAAACAACTTTTTAATTTGACTTTTAATTTCTGCAGACTCAATAATGTAATAACGAGTAGCATCTGTTAAACCTACTGAAGGAGCGTAATGTCCTGCTTTAAGTGCTTTTTCTAACACCTTTTCCGGTACAGGTTCTGCTGTAAAATGCCGCGTATCGCGTCGTGATGAAATTATTTGATATAAGTCATTCATAGCCTATCAGCAAAGTTTTTTAGGTTTATTGCCAAACGATAAAACAGTAATTATCGTAAGTTTTAACTTCATAACTTGGTAATTGAATACTACTTTTAAAAAGAGGACAATTCACTACCAAAGTATGGAATTCTCCATTTTCACCGCAGGGATCAATTCCTTTAGCTTCTAATTCTAATGCAAGTTCTTTGGTTACTATTTTTCCCAAATAATCTTGTCCCATTTCAAGATTACAAGATACAATCATTGTTTCAATACCTTCATCAATCATTTGATTTACCAATGCAACTCTATTTTGTTGCCACAATGGTAGAATGGCTTCTAAACCTGCTGCTCGACAAACTTTCTCCTCCCATTCTCGATGCGCCTCTAGATCAATATCGCCAAAAACTACTCCTTCAATTTGATAATTTCCCTTAATTGTATGCAAGGTTGCAATATAATGCTCTTCGTATTGTGACCAAGTTGCTGGAACTCCAATTAATGGAACTCCAATTTGGAATGCTTGTTGTTCTAAAATTTGCAGTGGTATTCCATGAGAACGAGACACTTTACCATTTTCATTCATCATGTTTAACAAAACTGCTGGTTGCAACCCTTCGGCTACTGCTTTCATTAAAGCAAAGCAACTGTCTTTACCACCACTCCAAGAACTTAATACTTTCATGTATATTATTTAATTGGTACTGGAATACCTGAAACCATTAACACTACCTTATCTGCTTTTTGAGCGATATATTGATTCATCCATCCTTGTAACTCTGTAAACTTACGGCCTATATGAGTTGAAGCATGAACCCCCATCCCTATTTCATTTGTAATAATAATCAAGGTAATATCTTTTTGTTCTAATACTGTGTCAAGTTCCTTTTTTGCTTGTTCCAAACATAACTCTACATCGTTCTTGGTATCAACAAAAAAGTTAGTTAACCAAAGGGTAACACAATCTACCATAGCTACTTTACCCGAAAAATCAATTTCACTTAAGTACTTCTCTTTTTCAACGTTAATCCAGTTTTCATCTCTATCTTTTTGATGACGATCAATTCGCTTTTCAAAATCACCATCCCAATTGCGGGCTGTTGCCACATACATTGGATTGTTTGACAAAGACAAAGCTAAATTTTGTCCGTAACCACTTTTACCAGAGCGTTCTCCTCCTGTTATTAAGTAAACCATGTTTTTCTTTTAATTAATTGTATGGGCAGTGTCTGCATCCATTACCACAACATTCACCTCTTTTTAAATGAAACCATTTGGTAAAAACATACTTTCCATCTTCGATATAGTAATCGATATCTTCAATAAAATGAGTTGTTTTTGGTAAATCTTTTGCTTTGTTAGTAAGACTATTTTCTGGAGTTACAGTAGCAACATATTCTTCAATTTTTTGAATAGTTGCCAATTTTAAACATTTCGGACATAAACAATCTGTAATTTGATCCAATGAAAATATTGGTGGTAACTCGTTACACCAACATCTTACTTCTTCCGATTGGTTACCGCATCCAAACGCTGATTTGCAGACTACACACGTCTTTTCTCTAACCGTATTCATTGGGTAAAGATAGCATTTTTAAACTTTAATAAAATTGAAGCTTATAATTTTTCATACATTTGTGCAAATCAATCGAACCTATGAAATTGCTTTTTAAGTTACTTTTTTTAGCCTTTTTAACCCTCAATAGCTGTAAAGAAAAAGCTACAAATCAACCAAAAGTAGTTACGCTTCCAAAAAATCAAATTCAACATGCTACAGCATTTTCTATTCATAAATATGAAGGATATTCAATTGTAAAAATAATCAATCCATGGCCTGAAGCCTTACAATCGTTTACCTATGTTTTAAAAGAAAAAAATGGTGTTATTCCTGATAGTTTACAAAATTATATCACAGTAGATGTTCCTGTACAAAAGTTAGTTGTTACTTCAACCACTATTATCCCCTTCTTAGAAATGCTTGAGAGTGAAGAAAAACTAACAGGTTTCCCACATACAAATTATATCTCATCACAAAAAACTAGAGCCTTGATTGCAAAAGGTGCTGTTAAAGACTTAGGACAAAATGAAAATCTAAATATCGAATTACTTTTTGACATGCAACCTGATGTAGTGGTAACATTTGGGGTTGATAACACCAATAAAACGGTTAACAAATTAACTCAAAACGGACTAAAAGTAATGTTTCAAGCCGATTGGATGGAACAATCGCCACTTGGAAAAGCAGAATGGATAAAATTTTACGGACTGTTACTAGGAAAAGAAAAAGAAGCCGATAGTATTTTTAAAACCATTGAATCCAATTACAACAATGCTTTAGAACTGGTTAATAAAAAAGAAGCCAATCAAACGGTATTGTATGGATCAATGTATAAAGACAAATGGTTTGTGGCTAGAGGTAATAGCTGGATTGCTCAGTTTTTGAAAGATGCTAAAACAGACTACTTATGGAAAGACCTTCCAGGTGTAGGTAGTGAAGCCTTAAGTTTTGAATCTGTTTTTGACAAAGCCCAACATGCTAACATTTGGATAACCAACGGTGCTATAGAAAACTTAACACAACTTTTAGAAGAAAACCATCATTATGCAAAATTTGATGCTTTTCAAAATAAGGAAATTTACTCCTTTGAAAGCCAAAAAGGAGAAACCGGAGGAACTATTTACTACGAAACAGCTCCTAGTAGACCCGATTTAGTTTTGAAAGATTATATTAAAATTTTTCATCCAGAATTATTACCCGATTACCAATTTACTTTTGCAAAAAAATTAGATTAAAGTGACTAAAAAACTTTACATACTATTTTTCTTTTTAAGTGGCTTATTACTGTTTCTTATGCTACTTAATATTAGTTTAGGATCCATTAAAATTCCATTCAACGAGGTCATTAATTGTCTAATGGGTAATGAAGCTTCTAAAACTTCATGGGAATACATAATCCTCAACTTTAGACTTCCAAAAGCTTTCACTGCTGTATTAGTTGGTATTGCTTTATCCATAAGCGGTTTGCTGATGCAAACTTTATTTCGCAATCCATTAGCAGGACCTTATGTTTTAGGATTAAGCTCTGGAGCGAGTTTGGGAGTAGCTATAGTTTTATTAGGAGCTGGTATTGTTCCTACTGCACTATCTCAAATTTTCACCTCATCTTACGGACTAGTTTTTGCCTCTGGAATTGGCAGTGCCTTAGTCTTGTTTGCCGTACTATTTGTATCGCAACGTTTAAAAGACACCATGTCTATCCTTATTGTAGGATTAATGTTTGGTAGTTTGACTAGTGCTATAGTTTCTGTTCTATCCTATTTCACAACAGCTGAACAACTACAAAAATATACTTTCTGGCAAATGGGCAGTTTGGGTAATTTAAGTTGGCACAACGTTACCTTTTTAACCATCATCACAATCATTGGATTAGGGCTAAGCTTTTTGGTAATAAAACCCTTAGATGCCTTATTATTAGGAGAGCGCTATGCGAATAGCTTAGGAATTAATTTCAAACGCACACGTTACATTATTTTAATTGCCACGAGTCTTTTAGCTGGAAGTATTACTGCCTTTGTAGGCCCTATTGCTTTCATCGGGTTAGCAGTGCCGCATATGGCTAAATTAATATTTCAAACTAGCAATCACTTTATTTTATTTTGGAGTACTGCTTTAATTGGAGCCATAACATTATTACTATGTGATATCGTTGCACAATTACCAGGAAGTGATGTAACTTTACCCATAAATGCCATCACATCCATTATAGGAGCTCCAGTTGTAATTTGGTTATTGGTTCGTAAACGAAAAATAGGATAGCAATGGAAAACATCATTTTACATACCCAAAACCTTTCTATTGGATATCACTCCAAAACTAGTGCACGAACTATAATTGAAAGTAGTGATATTACTTTAGAAAAAGGAAAACTAATTGCATTGGTAGGTGCTAACGGTATTGGAAAATCAACCCTTTTAAAAACGATTACGGGAATCATTCCTGCCATAAAAGGTTCTATTTATATTAACGATAAAAACTTAAATTCTTACACTCCAAAAGAGTTAGCACAAGAATTAAGCATCGTATTAACCGACAGCCTTCCTCCTAGCAATTTAACCGTTTACGAAATTATTGCGTTAGGGAGACAACCGTATACCAATTGGCTTGGAACACTAACAGAAGAAGATAAAACCAAGGTAAAAGAAGCTATCGAGCTTACAGGTATTCAAGATTGGCAACACAAACGCCATTACGAAATAAGTGATGGACAACTTCAAAAAGCACTTATTGCAAGAGCCTTAGCACAAGATACTAATTTGGTTATTTTGGACGAACCAACAACTCACTTGGATTTACTACACAAAGTTTCACTGATAAAGTTACTCCAAAAATTAGCTCACGAAACTGAAAAAACTTTTTTGTACTCAACGCACGATATTGATTTGGCAATTCAAATGTCCGATGAAATGATTGTATTAACACCCAATAAATTGGTAAAAGATCAACCGTGTAACTTGATTGCTGATGGTGTTTTCAATTTACTTTTTCAAAACGAATCGATTTATTTTGATCCTCTAATTGGGAAATTTAAAGTAAAATAATTTAACCTATTTTCTTACGTTTTTTTTATGCCTAACTTTACTAAAATTTAGCATTATGAAAAACGTAATATTCATTTTAATCCTTTCGACTATGACTGGTTTTGCACAACTAAAAAAAGTAGACTACACTGATGGTTCTCAAAAATTAGAAGGTTATTTTGCAAAATCTGAAAAGGTAAACTCTAAAAACAAAGGAGTAGTTATCTTACCCGCTTGGATGGGGATTGACAATCATGCAAAAGAATCAGCTGAAAAATTGTCACAACTAGGTTACCATGCATTTGTAGCAGACATCTATGGAATGGGTAATAATCCACAAGACCGTGAACAAGCTGGAAAACTATCAGGGTACTACAAAAATAATTTTTTAGATTACCAGCGTCGTATCCAATTGGCAATTGAACAATTAGTAAAACAAGGTGCAAATCCAAATGAAATTGCTGTTATTGGTTATTGCTTTGGCGGCACAGGTGCTATCGAAGCAGCTCGTGGCAATTTAAAAATTAAAGGAATAGTGTCGTTTCATGGTGGCTTAGGAAAAGATCCTAAAAGAGAAACTCAGACGATAACACCAAAAGTTTTGATCCTTCACGGAGCAGATGATCCTTTTGTTCCACAAAAAGACATAACTGCTTTTCAAGAAGAAATGCGTACTGCAAAAGCAGATTGGCAAATGTTCTATTATGCTAACGCTGTTCATGCTTTTACCCATAAAGATTTGGACACCGATAATAGTAATGGAGCTGCTTATAACGAATTGGCCGATAAAAGAAGTTGGATTGCCATGCAGGATTTTTTCAATGAAATTTTCAACTAAAAATGTAAAACCCATTCTGTACAGAATGGGTTTTTAATTATAAATCAAAAGAAGCCACTTCTTTCACTGCCCCAGTTTCTAAACCCTCTAAAACTGTATTTCCAATACGAACACGTACCAAACGTAAGGTTGGTAATCCAACTGCGGCAGTCATTTTTCGAACTTGACGAAATTTCCCTTCAGTTACTGTAATGGATACCCAACTCGTAGGTCCATGTCGTTCATCTCGAATACGCCTTCCCACACCTATACAAGAAGGCAACTTATTAATTGCTTCAGCTTTACACGGTTGAGTTACATAACGAATTCCTTTAAAACCTATTTCAACTCCATTTCGCAATTGCTGCAAAGCGTCTTCGGTAATTAGTCCATCAACTTGAGCATAATATTCTTTCTCAACTGCTTTTCCACGAACTATTTCGCTCATCATCCCATCGGTAGTCAATAGCAACAATCCCTCAGAATCTTCGTCCAAACGCCCTATTGCCATAGTTCCTTCAGGAAAAGGATACAACTCCCCCAACAAACGTTTCTTACGCTTTAATTCGTAAACAAACTGACTTAAAAAACCATGTGGTTTGTGTAATATAAAATGTTGGTGTGGCATACGTAAATTTTCACAAAAATACACTTTTCAATTTATGCTATTTGTAATTCTTAAAATTGATTAATTTCCGTAAATTTACAATTGAAATTAATTTTATATGTCGCAAACATTATTAGTATTAGCCGTATTTTTAGTAGCCTTAGCTATAGGATTTTATCTTGGCAAACTCCTTTCTAAAACACAATCACAATCTACTACTTCGGGTTTAGAAGAACGCATTAATGGGTTATTGAACCAAATAGAGCAACTGAAACAACAATTTCAGCAGGAACGCAATCAGTTTGAAAAAAATTTCAATCAACTTGCTTCTGAAAAAGAAAATCTTCAAAAAGAAAAAGAAAGCTTATCCATTCATTTAGCCAAAAAGGAAAATGATTTTGACAATTTGTTAGAACGTAATAAAGAGCAAAAACTAGAAGTAGAACAACTACAAGAAAAGTTCACCAAAGAATTTGAAAATTTAGCCAATAAAATATTGGAAGAAAAAACAACCAAATTCACGGAACAAAATAAAGAAAACATGAAAAACATCCTGAATCCACTTCAGGAAAAAATTCAATTGTTTGAAAAGAAAGTCGATGACACACACAAAGAGAGTATCGACTATCATGCAGCTTTACGCCAACAAATTTTAGGGCTTCGTGAGATGAACGAGCAAATGAGTAAGGAAACCGTAAATCTTACTAAAGCTTTAAAAGGTGACAGTAAAATGCAAGGAAATTGGGGTGAATTGGTGCTAGAACGCGTATTAGAAAAGTCAGGATTAGAAAAAGGGCGCGAATATGAAGTGCAGCAAAGTTTTACAAACGAAGCTGGAAACAGAATTTTACCCGATGTTATTATCAACTTGCCTGATGGTAAAAAAATGATTGTCGATTCAAAAGTATCACTTACCGCTTATGAGCGTTTTGTAAACGAGGAAGATGATACTTTAAAAGCTACGTATTTAAAAGAACACGTTAATTCTTTAAAACGTCACGTAGACCAATTAAGCGACAAAAACTATCAGGATATTTACCATATGGAAAGTCCCGATTTTGTGCTGCTTTTTGTTCCTATAGAACCTGCATTTGCTTTAGCATTAAATGAAGACAATACACTTTACAACAAGGCATTCGAAAAAAATATTGTCATCGTAACGCCTTCAACACTTTTGGCTACTTTACGTACTATTGACAGTATGTGGACCAACCAAAAACAACAAGAAAATGCTATTGAAATTGCACGTCAGGCAGGCGCATTATACGATAAATTTGAAGGTTTTGTAACCGATTTGATTAAAATTGGTAAGAAAATGGATGAAGCCAAATCGGAATACGGAAATGCGATGAACAAGCTTGTTGAAGGAAAAGGTAATCTTGTTCGTAGCGCTGAAAAATTGAAAAAAATGGGAGCTAAAGCCAAAAAAGCGCTTCCTGAAAGTATTATAAAAAGAGCAACCGAAAGCGAAATTAACAGCTAACTTTAAAAACTAAATCCTATGTCTAAATTCAAAAAAGTATTGCTTTACACCTTGTTGTTTTTAATCATTGGAACATCGGCTTATATGGCCTTTGTTTATTATGTTCCTTATAGTGAAGGTGTTCGATCTGGTGAATTAATTAAAATTAGTCACAAAGGTTATGTAATGAAAACTTGGGAAGGTGAAATTAGTCAAGGTATTTCAGGAGCGCAAATTTTTCATTTTTCAGTAGAAGATGGAGATGACGCAATTATTCAACAATTGAAAGACCTACAAGGAAAATATGTTAAGGTGGAGTATGTTGAACGTTACCGTACTTTTTCATGGTGGGGAGATACCCGCTATTTCATAAAGAAAGTAGAAAAAGAAAGATCACCACATTTTTTAAATGCAGGAGAAGATGAAAAAGAGTAACTCCGTAGCGGCATCAAAAGTGACATTAAGTGAATTAATGTTACCCTCACATTCCAACTTTAGTGGAAAAATTCATGGTGGCTATTTGTTACAATTGATGGATCAAATTGCATTTGCTTCCGCTTCAAAATACTCTGGTAGTTATTGTGTAACGGCTTCAGTTGATACTGTAGATTTTTTAAATCCTGTTGAAATAGGCTCTTTAGTGACTCTGAAAGCGAGTGTAAACTATGTTGGGAATAGCTCTATGATAGTTGGTATACGTGTTGATGCCGAAAACATTCAAACGGGCACTAAAAAGCATTGTAATTCAAGTTACTTTACCATGGTGGCTAAAAATGAAAAAGGTGAAAATGTCACCGTACCAAAATTAGAACTTAGCACTTTTGAAGAAGTAAGACGTTTTTACGATTGTGTACGCCGTATCAATCACAAGAAAAAATATAAAATGCTAGAAGAAATTTTCGACCATCAATCGGAAAGTGCATTAGAAAAGCTAAACCATTTCAATGTTATTTTAAAATTGAAATAGTTTAAAGTGACACCTTTTCATAGTCACTCAGTTTATCCAAATGCAAAAGCATTGTTTTTTTATTAGTATCAGCAGAAAACATAGGTAAAAACTTTGCTCCATAAACAATTTCATCAAATGTATACGATGTTCTTTTGATAACAGAGGCACTGTACATATCATCAAAAGTCTTAAAAAAAGCAACAAATTCCCCTCTTATACTTTTGAAATCATCTTCAGTAAAATGATACAAAGGACTATCTTCAGTAATAGGATGCACAATTGTCCAACTAAGTGTTAATGCATTAATTCTTTCTAACTCTAAATCCAAAGAATAGAATTTATTGGTAGCCTTGCCATCTTCCTCAGTACTAATTCCAAGGGTTAAACGCGTAACTGCATCAATTAAATTGGTGTTTTTATAAGGCGCCACTCTTATCATTAAGGCACGTCCATCTTTATACGGCGCAATAAGTGCTTTTTTTGAAAAACGAACATAAGCTCTTGGCTTACTAAACCTTCCAAAAAACAAACCAGTAGCAATTGCAAAAGTCAATAAACCTACTAATGCCTCTATTGAAGATACAAAACTGGTTACAAATCCTGTTGGATTAATATGACCATAACCCACCGTTGTAAAAGTTTGCACACTAAAAAAGAAAGCTTGTCCAAACTTATCCAATTCTGTTGTTGCTACAATTCCATTCAAATTTTCTACACCAATAGAATAATAAAGCACAGCGAAAACTAAATTCACCAATAAGTAAAAAGTTAACACAATACACCAAAATTTCAAACTGGAAATAGTTAGCATCCAATGGTACCAACTAATATGCTCTAAAAAACCAATACCCTTCTTTTTAACATTAGCCGAACCATCTTTATGAATCAATCGATTCCCAGAGTAGGAAGTTGTAGTACCAAAACCCGTTTCATTATCGATTTTTGCTTGAACATCTATACGCTTAAAAAGTCCCATTATGAAGTATGTAAATAAATGAAAATGTTTTTATTATAAATCATCTAAAAACCTTAAATTTATAATAAAAATAATTGATTTTTAACTAACGATCCATTTTTGAAGTCATTTGAATGAAAAAACTATACACAGTAACACTTTTTTGTTTATCCATTGCTTTATGGGGGCAAAAAAATGTAGATCCATCCCCTCAAGAAATAGAAAAAGCAAAAGAAATCAGACAGCAATACAACACTTCTGATATTGCTATTTTAAATAGTCTTGAGAAAATTGAATTTAAAAAGTCTAGCGACAGAACCAATGTTGAAGTAAACCACAGTGTGAAAGAAGAGTTACTCAATATTAATCACCGCGCAGACATTCACAAATACGAATTTTACGATAGTCAATCATCAATCAATACTTTTGCCATTAAATACAAGAACAATAAAGCTACCAATTTTAATTCAAAAGACGAATTTTACAAAAGTGATGACCTTTTTTACAACGATGCCCGTGTGAAATACTTTACATTGGATTTCCCTGTTCAAGGTTATACGTATCTCTATGAATTAGAGAAAAAGACAAAGGATGTAAAATATTTTACTACCATTTATTTTAATGATGAGTTTCCTGTAATTCAAAAAGAAGTAACGGTTACTATCCCGAATTGGTTTGACTTAGACATAAAAGAATTCAATTTTGAAAACTTTGAGATTTCTAAAAAAGAAAGTAAATCGGAAGAAAGTACGACTATTACTTATATCATAAAAAACATCCCTCCTATATCGCAAGATCAGATGAAACCGGGGGCAAGTTACATTTATCCACATATTTTATTTGTTGCAAAATCATTTACTGATAAAAATAACACCATTAATTTGTTTGGCAATACTGCTGATCAATACCAATGGTACAAATCGTTAATTGATCTAATGAATGATGACACATCCGTTTTTACTGAAAAAGTAACCGAGCTTACAAAAAATGCTAAAACAGATGATGAAAAAATAAAGAATATCTTTTATTGGGTTCAAGACAACATTCGATATATCGCTTTTGAAGATGGAATTGCGGGCTTCAAACCAGACGACTCGCAGAGTGTATACTCCAAACGATATGGCGATTGTAAAGGCATGGCTAACTTAACCAAACAAATGCTAAAACTAGCTGGTTTCGACGCTCGCTTATGTTGGATTGGGACCAAACATATTGCTTACGACTATAGTATCCCATCCCTTTCTGTTGACAACCATATGATTTGTGCGGTTATCAAAGGAAACAAAAAAATATTCTTAGATGCCACTGAAAAATACAACTCATTAAGTGAATATGCCAATCGCATTCAAGGGAAAGAAGTATTAATAGAAAATGGTGATACCTATTTGATTGAAAAAGTTCCATCTGTTGATTCAAAATTCAATATTGAAACTTCAGTTTACCATTACAATATTGATGGTGAAACTTTGAGAGGGAATGTCATAAAAAATTTCAGTGGTGAAAGTAGAACTTCATTTCTACAGCATTACAATACAATAAAAAATGACAAAAAAGAAGATGCTATAATGCGCTATCTTACATTAGATGACATCAATTATACTATTTCAAACATTAAAACATCAGATTTACTGAATCGCGACACCCAGCTTAATCTCAACTTTGATGTTGCTATTAAAAATCAAGTTTCAAGTTTTGATGATGAAATTTATGTTGATTTGGATTATTACAAAGAATACAAATCATACGACTTTACAAAACGCAAAGAAGATTTTGTTTTTCATTATAAAACACTTGAAGATATCCTAGTAAAATTAGACATCCCACAAGATTATCATGTAACTACTTTGCCTAAAAACCTTCAGGTAGAAACTTCTGATTATAACATTACAATTACATATGAGAACAAAGGCAATCAAATTGTTTATCATAAAATATTTGATTTTAAAACAGGCTTTATAACCAAGCAAAACTTTGAAAATTGGTCCAAACATTTGGCAGAAATCAACAAATTATATACCGAACAAATTGTTTTATCTAAAAAATAAACCATGAAAATACATTACTTCTTACTTGTATACTTTTGTACAACACTTACCGCTATTGCCCAAAAAAAAGAAGAACTCAATGCTTTCTTTTGGGGTGATAACGACACTTACAAAGGGCAAGCAGAGATCCCTGAAAAATTTAAAAATGAATCCGCAGTTATCATTTATAAATATGAAGATTATGATTTTCATAAGTTCGGGAAGAATGTTACGTATAGAGCTGCTTTTCGAAAAAGAATCAAGCTACAAGATCAAGCAGCGGTAAATGAATTCTCTGAATTAACCTACGATAATAAAAGCGATGTAAAATATGGAATCGCAGAAAAAACAACTATTGGAATAAAAGTCTTAAAAACAAATGGTAAAGAAATTGAAATTGATGTTGAAAAGGAATCGGTAGCCTTAGACCAAAACAAAAAAATAGCAATTCCAAATTTGGAAGTAAACGATATCATTGACATCTACCACTACTCCACAGAATCATTTCAGTCGTTTTACGAATATGGTTTTGATGAAGTAGAAAGAACTTTTGGAGATAATTATCCGATTATGAATTACAAACTAACTTTTCAAACGGAAAATGATTTTTTTGTAAACTTCAACACTTACAACGGTGGACCAGAATTAAAACAAATTCCACTTAAAAATAACAATGAAAGAAAATATGAAATTGTTGTAAAAGACATTGATAAAAATGATTTCCCAAATTGGTTTTATCCTCTTGCCGAATTACCATGTTATAAGTTCCAAGTATTTTTTGCACGATCAGGAAAATTTGAAGAGCGTGCAGAAGCCTTTCTTTCTGAAAAAGAAAACAGTGTCAAAAAAACAGTATCAAAAGAAGACATCTTAGACTTTTACATTAACAAGTTTAGACCTCTAGGAAACCTAAAAGACATTGATGACTTTTTAAAAGATAAAACTTTTAAAACTACAGAGGAAAAAGTAAGAGCGGTATACTATTTCACCCGTCATTACTATTACACCATGTATATTGAGGCATTTGTAATTAATGAAGTCAATATCATGAATCCATTTGAACTTTACGGTGCCAACCCGGTATTCTTTAAAACCGAAAAAGCGTTTATCAATCACTTTATGGCATTTCTAAAGGAAAATAAAATAGAATATGACATCATAGTAGCGACCAATCGTAATAATGGACCAATCAAGGATATACTCATACAAAAAAACGCTTCTGTTTTACTTCGCATAAATACGGAGAACCCTTTTTATATTGAGTATTTCACACCTTTCTCCGATGTGGATCAAATAGCTTCACAAATTGAAAATACAGAGGCTTATGCTTTGAAAGTGAGCAAACTCAAAAAAGTAGATAATGTGGAAGAAATTAAACTACCCGCTTCAACCTTCAAGGACAACACTTCAAAACAAGTCACAAATATTACTATAGCTCCTGATTTTAATAGTTTAAATATTGACCGAAGAACTTCCTTGAATGGACATACCAAAGAAAGCGAACAAGCGGAAAAACTATACTTCTTTGATTATATAGGAGAAGATTATGAAAAGTATGGAACCACTCCATTATTAGACCGCATTAAAAACAAAAAGCGAAAAGAACAATATACAAATGAGTTTGAAGCCTTCATCAATAAATTAAAAGACAAACAAAAAGAAGAATTAAAATTTACAACTTCAAGGGAATACCAAGTAGAAATTGAAGATCATACCTATAAAATTGTCAATACTGGGCGATTCGGAAAAGAAACTCCATTTGTATATGATGAGAAATTCTCTATAAAAAACAATTTACTAAAAAAAGCAGGCAATAATTACATTGTAGAAATTGGTAAGTTTATTGGCGCTCAAGTAGAAGTAAGTCAAAAAGAGAAAAATAGAACCAATAATGTGTATTATTCATATCCACGATCATTTGAAAACGAAATATTATTGAAAATCCCAGATGGTTATACAGTATCGGGTATCGAAAAGCTAAACACAAAAATAGAAAATGAAACTGGTGGTTTTATTGCAACAGCAAAAGTAGAAGGTAATATTTTAAAAATAAACGCTCTAAAATATTACAAAGGCTATTTTCAACCTCAAAATAAGTGGTCTCAAATTGTAGCCTTTTTAGAGCTATCCTATCAGTTCAACCAAGAGAAAATTTTATTAAAAAAGAATTAAAATAAAAAATCCCAATCATTCGATTGGGATTTTTAGTATTACTTACTTAAGTACATTTTTCTTCTTGAGTACAATTCGTAGAATTGATCATCTTTTAAGTCATCGATAAATAAAATGCTTTCTCCAGTCGATTTCATCTCTGGCCCTAAAGCTTTATTTACGTTTTTAAACTTACTGAAAGAGAATACTGGTTGTTTAATTGCAAATCCGTCTAACTGTGGATTGAAATTAAAGTCAGTTACTTTATTATGCCCCAACATCACTTTAGTCGCATAATTTACATAAGGCTCTTTGTAAGCTTTAGCAATAAATGGTACTGTACGAGAAGCTCTAGGATTTGCCTCAATAATGTAAACAGTATCATCTTTAATTGCAAACTGAATGTTGATTAAACCAACAGTTTTTAAAGCTTTTGCAATCTTATGGGTATGCTCTTTAATTTGTTGCATTACAAATTCTCCTAAGTTGAAAGGAGGCAATGTTGCATTACTATCCCCAGAGTGAACACCACAAGGCTCAATGTGCTCCATGATTCCGATAATGTAAACATTACCATCTGCATCACAAATTGCATCTGCCTCTGCTTCAATTGCTCCGTCTAAATAGTGGTCTAATAATAATTTATTGCCTGGAATTGATTTTAACAAATCAATTACGTGCTCTTCTAATTCTTGCTTGTTGATTACAATCTTCATTCCCTGACCACCTAACACATACGAAGGACGTACTAATAATGGGAAGTCTAACGAATCTGCTAATTGTGAAGCTTCTTCTGCACTTTCAGCAATTCCGAATTTCGGGAAAGGAATATTTAATTCTGTTAACAAATCAGAGAAACGACCTCTATCCTCAGCTAAATCTAACGCGTCAAAAGATGTTCCTAAGATCTTAATTCCATATTTCGATAATTTCTCAGCAAGTTTTAAAGCGGTTTGTCCACCCAACTGAACAATAACACCTTCTGGTTTTTCATGTTGGATAATATCGTAAATGTGCTCCCAGAAAACTGGCTCAAAGTATAACTTGTCAGCTGTATCAAAATCAGTTGAAACCGTCTCAGGGTTACAGTTAATCATGATTGTTTCATAACCACACTCTTTTGCGGCTAGAACACCGTGAACACAAGAATAATCGAACTCAATTCCTTGACCAATTCTGTTTGGCCCAGAACCTAATACAATTACTTTTTTCTTGTCTGTTACAATGCTTTCATTATCCACATAACGTGTTCCATCAGCTTTTTCAATTTCTGCTTCAAAAGTTGAATAGTAGTATGGTGTCAAAGCTTTAAACTCAGCAGCACAAGTATCTACTAGTTTGTAAACTCTGTTTATTTTTTGCTCTTTACGTAAGTTGTAAACTTGACTTTCCAAACAACCCATCATGTGAGCAATTTGACGGTCACCATATCCTTTTTGTTTTGCTTCTAAAAGTAATTCTCTAGGTAATGTATCAACTTTGTGATTTGAAATTTCTCTTTCTAAATGGAATAATTCCTCGTATTGTTTTAAGAACCACATATCGATTCTCGTAATTTCATGAATACGACTCAATGGAATACCCATTGCAATAGCATCGTAAATTACAAATACGCGATCCCAACTAGCATAAGTTAATTTCTCAATTATTTGCTCGTAGTTTGTATAACCTTTACCATCAGCTCCTAAACCATTACGTTTAATTTCTAATGATTGAGTCGCTTTGTGTAACGCTTCCTGGAATGAACGTCCAATACCCATTACCTCACCTACCGATTTCATTTGAAGTCCTAAAGTTCTATCAGAACCTTCAAACTTATCAAAGTTCCAACGTGGTATTTTCACAATTACATAATCTAATGTTGGCTCGAATAAAGCTGAAGTAGATTTTGTAATTTGATTTTGTAATTCATCTAAGTTGTATCCTAAAGCTAATTTAGTTGCAATTTTAGCAATTGGGTAACCGGTAGCTTTTGATGCTAAAGCAGAAGAACGCGATACACGAGGGTTAATCTCAATTGCCACAATATCTTCTTTATCATCAGGTGAAACTGCAAACTGTACGTTACATCCTCCAGCAAAATTACCGATAGAACGCATCATTAAGATGGCCATATCACGCATTTTTTGGAAAGTAGTATCCGATAAAGTCATTGCAGGCGCTACTGTAATACTATCTCCAGTGTGGATACCCATTGGGTCCATATTTTCAATAGTACAAATAATTACTACGTTATCATTAGCATCACGTAATAATTCTAATTCATATTCTTTCCAACCTAAAAGTGCCTTATCAATAAGTACTTCGTGAATTGGAGACATTTCCAAACCATAGGTTAATTTCTCATCAAACTCCTCTTTTGTATGTACAAAAGCAGCTCCAGTACCTCCTAAAGTAAACGATGGACGGATAACTAGTGGAAAGCCAAACTCTTGTGCAATTTCTTTTCCTTTTAAGAAAGAATTAGCTGTTTTTGCAGGCGCTACAGGCACGTCAATTTTAGCTAATAACTGTTTAAATTGCTCTCGGTCTTCAGTGATATTGATTGCGTTGATATCAACACCTATCAAGCGTACACCGAAATCATTCCAAATTCCCTTTTCATCAGCTTCAATACAAAGATTCAAAGCCGTTTGTCCTCCCATTGTAGGCAATACAGCATCAATTTGAGGATGAGCTTTTAAAATTTCAACAATCGATTTTGTTGTCAAAGGTTTTAAATAAACATGATCCGCCATTGAAGGATCAGTCATAATAGTTGCTGGATTGGAGTTAATTAATATAACTTCAATTCCTTCTTCTCTTAATGATCTTGCAGATTGTGATCCTGCGTAGTCAAATTCACAGGCTTGCCCAATTACGATGGGACCTGAACCTATGATCAATACGGATTTAATTGAATTGTCTTTTGGCATTATGTAATTGTTGTCGTTGCAGTTAGATTCTCAAATTTATAAAAAAAGGTGTTACTAACGAAATAGTAACACCTTATATTGCTTAGTAAAAGAACATTATTTTTTATGTCTAGGTTCGCTAGAAACAGTCAATTTGTGTCTTCCTTTAGCTCTTCTACGAGCAAGCACTTTTCTTCCGTTTGCAGAAGCCATTCTATCCATGAAACCGTGCTTGTTTCTTCTTTTTCTTTTTGATGGTTGAAATGTTCTCTTACTCATTGCTTGTATTTTTAAATTCTATAAATAAAATCAATTTTTTAACTCTGGCTATCACTACCTGAAAACCGAGTGCAAATATACAAAGAGTTTTTTCATTAGCAAGTACTTTTTTAAAAATATTTTTAATTGATTTTACTACCTTTGCAACACCAAAAAAAACAATATTATGTTTAACAAAAATATTAAATTAGTTTTAACTGCATTAATAACCGCTTTTGCCATTTACCAATTTACAGAAGGAAATATAGGGAATGGTATATTTTTACTGCTTTTTGCTTCAATATTCGTTTTCCTCTATTTTAAAAACGAAATGATATTATTAGCTTTTCTTAAATTAAGAAAACAAGATTTAGAAGGCGCAAAAGTTTGGCTTGATAAAATTAAAAATCCTGAAGGAGCATTGGTAAGAAAACAACAAGGATATTACAACTATCTAAACGGAATAATGGTTTCTCAAACCAACTTATCTCAAGCTGAAAAATTTTTCAAAAAGGCCATTGAACTAGGCTTATCAATGGATCAAGATTTAGCGCTTGCAAAACTTCAACTTGCTGGTATTGCCATGACTAGAAGAAGAAAAATGGAAGCTACAACATTGTTAAACGAAGCCAAAAAACTTGACAAACACAATATGTTGAAAGACCAAATAAAAATGATGAAAGATCAAATGAAGAAAATTTAATCTTCGTCTTAAATACTATAAAAAAAGCACCAAATTGGTGCTTTTTTTATTTTGAAAATATCATCTTGCCCGCCACAATTAACAACACAACACCAAATATTTTTTTCAATATTTTTTGATCAATACTTATTGCAATTTTACTGCCTAAAAATCCACCAACGATAAAAAAAAGTGAAATTGTAAGCGCATAACGCCAATCGATAAACCCTTCTTTGTGATAATTAATTACCGCAAGAAGTGTAACTGGTGGTAATAAAGCCGCCAAACTTGTCCCCTGTGCTTGCTGCTGAGAAAATCCTAAAAGCAACAACATCGGCACCATTATTATTCCTCCTCCTATGCCAATCAAACCACTTAAAACACCCGCTGATATTCCAATCGCAATCAACATTAGCACTATTTGTAGTGTCATCTTTTCTTTCATCTTTTAGTTAATAAAATACCCAGTAGTAGGAATTTCGATTTCGTATTTTTTACCTTCTTTATTAATTAATTTTCTATCACGTAACCAAGGATTATGCAATTTTAATATTTTATAATTAATACCTTGTGTTTTAGCAAAAGTAGCCAAATCGTTGATTGTTGAGTCCACTTCTATAGTTTTCACCGGTACTCTTTTATACAGCATTGCTTCCGGGATATCAAACCCATACTTTTTAGGATTTTTCATAATTTCTTTCAGAGCCAAAATTCGAAACACATAACGTGATGTTTCCTCCGTTAACAACAAATCATAATAACTCCCCACTTGCTGTTCTTCCAGTTTACGAGAAATTCCATTCATCCCGCCATTATAAGACGCAGCAGCAGCAGTCCAATTACCAAATTTTGCTTTTGCTTCATTTAAATAATTACAAGCCGCTTGTGTTGATTTTTCTAAATCATAACGTTCATCAACATAATCATTAACCTCCATACCATTTTCTTTTGCTGTTGATGGCATAAATTGCCAAACTCCTCTAGCACCTGCAGGCGAAACCGCATTTACCAAACTACTTTCAATAACAGCTAAATATTTAAAATCGTCTGGTATTCCATTTTTAGCCAAAATAGGCTCAATAATAGGAAAGACTTTGTTGGCACGTTTGATTACCAAAGTGGTATTGGTATGATAGTTCATATTGGTAACCATCTCTCGATCCAAACGTTCTTGCACATCCACTATATGATAAGGAACGACTTCCCCTGCAAAATTCATTTCTTTTGGGTAATCAACATGTGTTGACTCCTTTACCGGACTTGAGGTAGCATAAATAAAGATACCACTCACCAAAACCACCCCGAGCATCACTACAATCTTTTTCATTTTGTTTTGTTTTTTAATTTTCTAAAATCAATTTTGGTAAATTTTCATTTAACCATTTGTATTTATTAATAATCAGAATATGAGTTGCTCCAGCTACAGGAATATAATTATCAATATATTGTACTGGAAAAACCTCATCTTTATCGCCATGAATATGAATCACATTTTCATCAGGCTCTGTTCTCGACCATAAAATTACATTTTCTATTGCCCAATCCAAATATTTCTTGTCACGCATGTTCAAATATTTTTCATAAAGTCGAATGCGCTTTTTAAAAGTCTCTCCAAAAGATAATTTCTCCAAAGCTGCAACATTAGCCAACAATGAAGTAGGCATCAACTTATATGCCAATGTTTTTTTAGCAAACTTCATTCTTCTCGGAAACTCTTTATTCGACTTAACACTTGAAACAATTATCAATTTTCGCACCTTGATAAACTTTGCCATTTCTTGAACTAATATCCCTCCAAACGAAACTCCAACTAACACCGGGTTTTCATGTTCTATCTTCTCTGTCATTCTTTTTGCATATTCTTGCAATGACTCTCTCTCATTAGGAACAAACCACTCTAAGAAAAAAATCTCAAATTGTTGAGCAGGTAAATCAATATTTTCAAAAATACTCGTTCCGGCTGCTAAACCGGGCATAAAATACACTGGAATTTTAGTCATGATAAAACAAACTTATAATTATAAATGTACTTATTTTAAGTATCATTTTCTTTCAGAAAACATTAATATTATCTGAATTTTAAGCAAAGTTGTTATTAAATTGAAGTAAACGTTAAAAACATTTGAACTTAAAAAGGTATTTTGTAAATTTGCATTTCATTTTTAACACAAAAAATATACTATTCCTTTTTTTAAGGTTAATTTCTTTTTTAAAGACTTCGCATAATGGAAATAAAAGATAACGAATTATTACGCCAATTCGAAACTGACACAAATACAGGACTACTCTCAATAGAATACTCAGTACAAGAACGTAAAATTTTCTTGACTAAGTTCATCGAAAATGACAATACAGATGAAGAGTATCAAGATGAGTTTATAAAAAATGTACTTGAAATTGCACAAGAACGCAAATTAAAGGTAGTACCTACACATATCAAGCTTATCAAGTTTTTTAGAAAAAACAGACGCTATCAAGAAATGCTTCCTCCAGGAATTAAAATATAAAAAAATCCCATTCTGAAAAGAATGGGATTTTTTTATAACGTTATGTATTTATAAAATCGAAACGAACAGCTCCGTCTTCATCAATTTTAGTCAAATGAATATCATGCAATGTATTCACCAATTCAGGATTCCAAGGTGTTTTTACTTTTACGTAATTTTCTGTAAATCCATGAATATACCCTTCTTTATTTTCACTTTCAAACAAAACAGTTCTATTGGTCCCAATTTGTTTTTCATAGAACGAACGGCGTTTTTTAACAGAAAGTCCACGCAACATTTTACTTCTTTTTGAACGTACATTCATTGGCACTACACCGTCCATTTCAGCCGCTTCCGTATTATCACGTTCCGAATAAGTAAACACATGCAAATATGAAATATCCAAATCATTTAAAAAATGATACGTTTCTAAAAAATGTTCGTCTGTTTCACCAGGAAACCCAACGATAACATCAACACCAATACAAGCATGCGGCATTACTTCGCGAATTTTAGCCACTCTATCTACGTACAACTCGCGTAAATAACGACGCTTCATTTTCTTTAAAATATCATTACTTCCGCTCTGCAACGGTATATGGAAATGGGGCACAAAAGCACGTGATTTTGAAACCAAATCAATCGTTTCATTTTTTAACAAGTTGGGCTCAATAGAAGAAATACGCAAACGCTCTATACCTTCTACCTTATCCAATTCTGTTACTAAATCTAGAAAAGTATGTTCGTGTTTTTTATTTCCAAACTCCCCTTTACCGTAATCACCTATATTTACTCCTGTCAATACAATTTCTTTAATACCTTTTTCAGAAATTTCTTTGGCATTTTTTAAAACACCTTCCATAGTATCACTTCGAGAAATTCCACGAGCTAATGGAATAGTACAATAAGTACATTTATAATCACAACCATCTTGAACTTTTAAAAACGCACGAGTGCGATCTCCAATAGAATAACTTCCCACATAAAAATCAGCATCCTCAATTTCGCAAGAATGCACTTCACCCATATCATTTTTAGTCAAATCGTTGATATAATCGGTAATGTTAAACTTTTCAGTTGCACCCAAAACCAAATCAACACCATCAACTGCCGCCAACTCTTCTGGTTTTAATTGTGCATAACACCCTACAGCTGCAACAAATGCTTTATCATTAAGCTTCATTGCCTTTTTTACAATTTGCTTGAATTGCTTATCGGCATTTTCAGTCACCGAACAGGTATTAATTACATACATATCCGCAACCTCCTCAAAACCAACTCTTTCAAAACCTTCTTCTTGAATATTTCTCGCAATTGTAGAAGTTTCCGAGAAATTTAATTTACAACCTAATGTGTAAAAAGCGACCTTTTTTTTATTTTCCATAAGTAAAAACTCAATTCATGAAATCGTTGTCAAAAAATTGAGGGTGCAAAGTTAAGCACAAAACTTTGAAAATAAAAAGTTTATAACACAAACACTTTCAATATGTAACATTTCTTTCACTTTTTTCGTACAATAAAAAAGTGAAGTATGCCAGGAATTGGTTCAATACTTAGCAGCATTACAATTTTAAAAAACAACAGAAGAAAAAAAGGCTCAAAACTGGAAAAATTCAGTCAAACAACTACGAGTAAATTCCAAAACACAAGAACCCATCATAATACTAAAAAAGCTACACCCGAACAATTAAAAGCTATTCGTGAACGTTTACAAGCTGAAAATAAAAAAAGAAAGAAACAACAAATAATATTGGTGTTTCTTTCTTTAGTAATCTTATTAGCTTTATTTAATTTTTTAAATCACCTTTAAAAAGAGAATTCGAAAGCATCTTCTTCAACTAAAACTGATTTTTCCATATCCTCTATAAAGTTATCTATTTGTTCTTTGGTAACATTTGGCATACATATAATATGGGCTATATCCCCTTCTGTTGCCAATTGCCATTTTAGCTTTATTTCCGCTGAAGTTTTAGGAAAAACAACTGTAAGCGCATTAGGATTTCTCCATGCAGCCACCCCTATTGCTCTTAAACGCATTTCACAATATTCAGCAACTTCCAAACTTTTTAAATAGCGATTACGAAGCCCTTCAACATTCATTTTCTTTAAAGCATACCACAAAAACAAAGGACTATGACCGTTACGTGAACCTGTAATAGTAGTATCTAACGAACCTATATAAGACACCCCTTTTGAGATTCTATCTCTATTTGACCTTTTGGTAATAATTACACCACATGGAATTGGAGATCCTATAAATTTATGCCCACTAATTGAAATACTATCGGCACCATCAAAGAAATCGAATGGTAATCTTGGTTCCATAAAAGCACCGTAAGTCCCAGATAAAGCGGCATCACAATGAATGTAACAATCTTGAATCGCTAAATTTCTCAAAATAGCTCTTAAACGCGACACATCATCTTTCGCTTCTTTCATAGTTGTCCCGAATGTCGCTAGCACTATAGCTGGTTTATGACGATTCAATCGAACGGTATTTTCAAAATCTTCGTAATCAATTTCACCATTTGGCTGTGAACGGATTACAATACTTGGAATATTTAATAACTGGATGTTCTTTTTTACACTATAATGTGTCGTTTCAGAATAATACACCATTGCATTGGAAAATAATTCGCGTGCCAAATACAAACCATACAAATTACTTTCAGAACCACCATTTGTTACATACCCCCAATAATCATTTGGATTAGCACGAAACAGTTTTGCAAAAAAAGCAACTACTTCTTTTTCTAGCTCATGCGTTTGTACTTTATAAGTACCATCTTCAAAAGGATCACCAAGATTATTAATAGGGTATTGCAAAAAATGTGCAATCTCTGAATAATCGAAATCTTTTGACACTGGATAACCTAAAAAATTATCCCTCGCATTTTCAATGTTTTTCTGCAATTCATCAAGTCTAGCAAGATCTTGTACCGATAATGTTTGGGTGTTCATTTTGGGTATATTATTTTTTGCAAAAGTACTTTTAAAAAACTAAAAAACTACAACAAATCATTAAATTAAAATAATAATCTACATAACATAAAAAAAGCAGAAAAAACAAACCTAAAAGAAACAATTTTATTCCAAAATACAAACATTAAAACAGATTTAAAAAAGAAAGGGATGCGCTTCTACATCCCTTTTTTATCTACTAAATTTTGCAAATTACTCTTTACGCCATTTTTTTGTTTCTTCAAACACATGTTCCAGAATACGAGCATCTTGCTCTGTAAATTCTACATGACGACGACTCATTACCACTTTTGCAACTTCAAAAGCCTTTTTGGTAATATATGTTGTAAAACCAGAAGCACCTCCCCACGAAAAACTTGGTACAAAATTTCTTGGAAAACCACTACCAAATATATTTGCCGAAACACCAACTACAGTCCCCGTGTTAAACATCGTATTAATACCACATTTACTATGATCTCCCATCATTAACCCACAAAACTGCAATCCAGTTCTTGCAAAACCTTCGGTCTCATAACTCCATAAACGCACTTCTTCATAATTATTCTTCAAATTTGAATTATTAGAATCAGCTCCAATGTTACACCATTCGCCTAATACAGCATTTCCTAAGAAACCATCATGCCCTTTGTTTGAATATCCAAACATCACAGAATTATTCACTTCACCCCCTACTCTACAATGTGGACCAATTGTCGTTGCTCCATAAATTTTGGTCGCCAATTTCACTTGAGCTTCTTCACACAACGCAAACGGACCACGAATTACAGAACCTTCCATAATTTCTGCATTTTTCCCAATATAAATAGGTCCAGTTGAAGCATTTAGAGTTACAAACTCCAACTTCGCACCTTCTTCAATAAATATGTTTTCAGCTCCAATAACATTTACACTTTTCGGAATAGGTTGCGATTGCCTATCTTCTGTAATCAACTGAAAATCCTCTCGTATAGCAGCATCGTTAATAGCAAAAATATCCCAAGTGTTTTCAATACGAAGTACTTCTTCTTCGTAATCAATCAATTCATACACGTCAAAATCTACTTCTTCTTGTGTATCATTTGAATAAAAAGCAATAATTTCTTCCCCTGAAATAATAGCTTGATTCTCCTCCAAATTCATTATCATTTCCACCAATACTTCATTTGGAAAAAAAGAAGCATTAATCATAACATTGTGTTCCATTTCCACCATTGGAAATTTTTCCATCAAGTATTCTTCTGTTAAAGTAGTAGTAGTATAGCCCAAATATTTTTCCCATTTTTCTCTAATGGTTAAAATTCCTACTCTAATATCAGCAACTGGACGAGTAAATGTAAATGGAAGCAACGCATTGCGAACCGTTCCATCAAAAAGAATATAGTTCATTACAAAAGATTTTAAATTGAACTGCTCATAAAGAGCATACACTTCAAAAGTACGCTTTTTTCCATAAAAAAATCCCGAACAATGCCGGGATTTCTATATTTTGAATTCAATTTATTATTTACTGAATTTCGCGTATTTCGTTTTGAATTTATCGATACGTCCTGCAGTATCAATAAGTTTCGATTTACCTGTGTAAAAAGGGTGAGAAGTACGAGAAATCTCCATTTTAAATACTGGATACTCAACACCATCAACTTCGATAGTTTCTTTTGTTTCTACTGTTGATTTTGTAATAAATACGTCTTCATTTGACATGTCTTTGAAAGCTACTAATCTGTAATTTTCTGGGTGGATTCCTTTTTTCATCTTGTAAATCTTTTTTATTAGTGATTATAAAATTGTTTTGCGGCTTCCTTCTTTTTGAAAAGAAAGGTGTAAACACTTTTACAACCTTTTAATTTTTAATCTTTTTAATTTCAGAGTGCAAATTTACATTTAATTTTGGAATTACAACTACTTGCGTAACATTTTTTTGTTTTTTTTCACTAATAGTGTAAACTATATTATTTCTATATTTGTAAACTATAAAATTCGACAAAATTATGAATGAAATCATTAAGAAAAACGGAGTTAAATTCGGTTTGATAACAGGAATTGTGGTACTACTTATAAATCTGATGTTATACCTAATCGATTTAAAACTTTTTATTTCTACTTGGATAAGTGCTGGACTTTTTTTATTCTACTTTATAATCTCATTACTGGTATTTATACAAACAAAAAAAGATTTAGGAGGATTTATTTCCCTAAAGGAAGGATTTACAGCATATTTTTTATCTATTGTAATAGGTTTCGCAATCTCAATTAGCTTTAATATTATCCTTTTCAATTTAATTGACCCTGAAGCCAAAGAAACAATAAAAGAATTAGGAATTGAAGCCTTTGTAAATATGATGAGAAAATTTGGAACACCTAATGCTCAATTAAAAGAAATGGCTACAAAAATGGAGGAACAAGACCAATTTGCCGTTGGTAGCCAAATTATGGGATATGGTATTAACCTTTTATTCGGTGCTATTTACGGTGTTATCCTAGCCGCAATTTTCAAAAAAGACAAACCTGTATTTTAATTCAATGAATATATCCATAGTTATCCCATTATTAAACGAACAAGAATCGTTACCAGAATTGCACCAATGGATTGTAAAAGTTATGACTTCTCATAACTTTTCTTATGAATTACTATTTATTGATGATGGAAGTACCGATGGTTCGTGGAATACGATAACCCAACTATCAAAAGAAAACCCTAATGTAAAAGGTATTCGCTTTTTACGCAATTATGGTAAAAGTCAAGCATTACATGCTGGATTTGCAAAAGCTCAAGGTGACGTTATCATAACAATGGACGCGGACTTACAAGACAGTCCAGATGAAATCCCAGAATTATACAACATGATTACAAAAGAGAATTATGATTTAATTTCGGGATGGAAGAAAAAACGATACGATTCGGTTATATTCAAAAATATTCCTTCAAAATTGTTCAATTGGGCTGCTCGAAAAACTTCTAGAGTAAAACTAAACGACTTTAACTGTGGTTTAAAAGCCTACAAAAAAGAAGTTGTTAAAAATATAGAAGTATCAGGTGAAATGCACCGCTACATACCCGTTTTAGCTAAAAATGCGGGCTTTTCCAAAATAGGTGAAAAAGTAGTAATCCATCAAGCCCGAAAATACGGTTCTACCAAATTCGGAATGGAACGCTTCATCAACGGCTTTTTAGATTTAATTACCATTTGGTTTCTTTCTAAGTTTGGCAAACAACCCATGCACCTATTTGGTGCACTAGGTGTACTAATGTTTTTAATTGGATTTATGTCGGCTGGCATAATCGGCTTGATGAAACTTTGGAAATTATACCACCATGAGCCTACTATTTTAGTAACCAATAATCCTTGGTTTTACATTGCTTTAGCAACTATGATTATTGGTACTCAACTTTTCCTAGCAGGATTTTTAGGAGAAATTATTTTACGCACCAAAAACAACGAAGAACGTTATAAAATTTCAGAAGGTTTTTAATATCAGTTAAAAAACGCTGACACAAAATACACATTATGCATATCGAAAAAGAGATACTGAACAAAGTTAATGAGTGGCTAACCCCTACATTTGACATGACTACACAAGAAGCTATTAAGGAATTAATGACTTCTTCTCCAAAAGAACTGGAAGATTCTTTTTATAAAAATCTAGAGTTTGGAACCGGAGGTATGCGTGGAGTAATGGGTGTAGGAACAAACCGAATTAATCAATATACGCTAGGAAAAAACACTCAAGGATTATCAAACTACCTTAAAAAAGTATTTGCTGGTGAGGAAATTAAAGTTGCTATTGCTTACGATTGTCGTCACAATAGTGATACATTAGCAAAAGTAGTTGCCAATGTATTTTCAGCTAACGGAATCAAAGTATATTTATTCTCAGAATTACGTCCTACTCCTGAATTATCGTTTGCTGTTCGCGAATTGGGCTGCCACACAGGAATTGTATTAACAGCTTCCCATAATCCACCAGAATACAATGGTTACAAAGTGTATTGGAAAGACGGAGGGCAATTGGTTCCACCTCAAGATTCAGAAGTTATTCAAGTTATCGAAAGCCTTGAATACAGCGATATTTTATTTGAACCTAATGAAAGTTTAATTGAATACATCGATTCTACTATTGATGAAGCATTTTTCAAATCTACTATTGCAAATGCAAGCTTCAATACACCACAATCAGCTAAAGACAATCTAAAAATTGTTTATACTTCTTTACACGGTACTTCTATTAAAGCAGTTCCCCAAGTTTTAGAAATGGCTGGTTATAACGATCTCCATATAGTTACCGAACAAGCAATCCCTGATGGAAATTTCCCAACAGTAAAATCGCCAAATCCAGAAGAACCAGAAGCTTTAGAAATGGCCATAGCATTAGCAGAAAAAACAAATGCGGATATCGTTATTGGTACCGATCCAGATTCTGACCGTTTGGGTATTGCAGTCCGTGATATGGATGGTAAAATAAAATTACTGAACGGTAATCAGTCAATGGTCATTATGACAGCCTTTCTACTTGAAAAGTGGAAAAGAAATGGCAAGTTAACCGGTAATGAGTTTATTGGCTCAACTATTGTATCAACTCCGATGATGCTGGAATTAGCTGCAGCATATGACGTTGAATGCAAAGTTGGATTAACAGGTTTTAAATGGATTGCCAAGTTTATCAAAGATTTTCCTCAACAACAATTTATTGGAGGAGGTGAAGAAAGTTTTGGTTTCATGGTCGGAGATGCTGTTCGCGATAAAGATGCAGTAGGTGCTATCTTATTAATTTGTGAAATCGCTGCACAAGCTAAAGCTGCTGGAAGCAGTTTATTTAAAGAGTTATTACACTTATACATGGATTTTGGTTTCTATAAAGAAGATTTAATTTCAATTACCAAAAAAGGAATTGACGGCGCTAATGAAATCAAACAAATGATGATTACCCTTCGTGAAAACCCATTAAAAGAAATCAACGGACAACGCGTAGTATGTATTGAAGATTACCAACTTTCAAAAGGTAAAGATTTAATGAATAATGTTATATTCGACATTAACATTCCTAAATCAAATGTATTAATTTATTACCTAGAAGATGGTACTAAAATCTGTGCAAGACCAAGTGGTACAGAACCTAAAATTAAATTTTATTTTAGTGTGAACACAGAATTGAATGCTATAAATGATTTTGCTAAAACTGAAGAATTCTTAAACACAAAAATCAAAAATATAATCGCAGAAATGCAATTGAACTAATGAAAAAAATTATTGACAAATTAAGACCTTATTTAAAACCATTCAGAAATCACATTGGTTGGAATGTCTTCTACAATATTTTATACGCTTTATTTAGCACCTTATCATATGTGACATTGTTACCTATGATGAATGTATTATTCGATAAAACTAAAAGGGTTACAACTGAACCTGTTTATAAAGATATTTTTCACTTAAAAGATTACTTAGAAAATTTAATGTATTACAGAGTAACACTATTTAGCGATAGTGGTACACCACAAAAATCACTGCTTTTAGTTGTTTCAATCGTAATTATAACTTTCCTGTTAAAAAATATTGCCGGTTACTTAGCCTCGTATCATATGATGCACTTGCGAAATGGCGTTACGGCAAAATTACGTAATGTAATGTATAACAAAGTAATTAGCCTACCGGTTTCATTTTATTCTGAAAAACGTAAAGGAGATGTTATGGCGCGAATGCTTGGAGATGTTGGAGAAGTACAAAATTCATTTTTCATGCTTCTTGAACTTATCGTAAAAGAACCTTTTACCATAATTTTCTCAATAGCAATGATGTTTGCTTATAGCTGGAAACTTACACTTTTCGTTTTTATATTCATTCCTATTTCTGGTTTGATTATTTCAAGAATTGGTAAGAATCTGAAATCACAGTCGCTACGCGCTCAAAACGAAGGAGGCTATATGATTTCTTTGGTTGAAGAAACTTTAACAGGGTTAAAAGTAGTAAAAAGCTACAATGCAGAGCCAACGTTTAAAAACAAATTTGCAAACTCTATTGATCGTTTATTAAAACTTTCAAATAAAATAGGCAAAAAAAATAATTTAGCAGGGCCTTTAAGTGAAGTAATGGGTATTGTAACAATTGCTATTTTACTGTTTTATGGTGGAAGTTTAGTATTAGTAGATAAATCTTTAGATGGTGCTATTTTTTTAGTTTTCATGGGATTAGCCTACAATATATTAACCCCAGCGAAAGCGATCTCTAAAGCCTCTTATGCTGTAAAAAACGGTATTGCTGCTGCAGATCGTGTCTTTGAAATTTTAGAACAAGAAAACACTATTGACACAAAACCAGATGCTGTTGTAAAATCAGATTTCACCCATAAAATCTCTATCGAAAATATTAATTTTAGATATGGAGAAGAAAATGTTTTAAAGAACTTTTCAATTGAAGTACCTATAGGTAAAACAGTTGCTCTTGTTGGTCAATCTGGTTCTGGAAAAAGTACTATTGCCAATTTGTTAACACGTTTCTATGATGTTCAAGAAGGTGCTATTAAAATAGACGGAGTTAATATAAAGGATATGAATATCCATTCTCTACGTGCATTGATGGGCTTGGTTACACAAGATTCTATTTTGTTCAACGATACCATTAAAAATAACCTATTAATTGGTAAACCAAACGCTACAGATGAAGAAATTATTGCAGCTTTAAAAATTGCCAATGCTTATGAGTTCATAAAAGATCTACCTCATGGCATCAATACCAATATTGGTGATGCGGGAGGAAAATTATCCGGTGGACAAAAGCAACGTTTATCCATCGCGAGAGCTGTTCTTAAAAACCCTCCAATTATGATTTTGGATGAAGCAACTTCAGCTTTGGATACTGAAAGTGAAAAATTAGTACAAGACGCTCTAGAAAAAATGATGCAAAACCGCACTTCAGTTGTTATTGCGCACCGCTTATCAACTATTCAAAAAGCAGACACTATAGTAGTGATGCAAAAGGGTGAAATCATTGAAAAAGGAAATCATAGCGAACTTATGGCTAAAAACGGTACTTATGCTAAGTTAGTTTCATTACAGTCATTTGAGTAAACATTACACCAATTTAAGAAAAATCTCCATCAAAAATGCTTAAATTTGATGGAGATTTTTTATTTCATCATACATGTTTGAAAACAGTTCCAACATCAATTTAACAGAAGACAACGAAACTATTGTTTGGAAATACCTCGATTTATCGAAATTCCTCGACATGTTGTTATCGAAAAAATTATTCATGTCGCGTTCTGATAAATTTGAAGATCAATATGAAGGTACTTTTAGTGAGCCTACTTATGAGGAAATTAAAAAAATAGCCATTAACAATCCTGAATTTTTAGATTACTACAAATCACATCGCGAGAAAGTAGTCATCAGTAGTTGGCACGCAAATGAATACGAATCCTTTGCCATGTGGCAAATATTTACCAAAAACAACGAAGGAATTGCCATTCAATCCACAACAGGTCGTTTAAAAGAAGCTTTACAACCCGAAACGAAGTTCAAGCAATACATAGGAGAGGTTAATTACATCGATTATAAAAAGGAACATATTCCGTTTGAAGACATGTTTTTCCCTTTTCTTTTCAAAAGAAAAAGTTTTCAGTACGAACATGAAATCCGTATTATTTCAGATGTGAGTGAGCAAAATTTAAAACTTAGAGATGGTTTAAAAATTGATGTGGATATCGAAAAACTCATCAAAAAAATATACATTCATCCTAAAAGTGAGAATTGGTACAAAAATCTTGTAATTGAAATGGTACACCGACTAGGTTATACTATTGAAATAGAAAAATCGGATTTAGAAAGTGATATATTGATTTAAAAAAAAATTAAATCGGCATATACTCTTCTACTTTCCACTCTTCTGATGCTAAATTTACAAAATGATAATGCACTTTATCATTTTTATCAAAAGCTCCATTTTTGTTAATATCTTCTATACAACGCAAATACAAACGATTTTGCGCTTCTACAATATTCCAATCGATAAGTTCTTGAAGAGGTTCTGAAATTTTAGTAAATCGCGTACCATCAACACTACTTAAATACAATGATTTTATATCATTCTGATTTATTTCACCGTCTTTATTGGTATCCGCATCTACAAGAGTATATACTAAAATTTGCTTCTTAATTTGACTTGCAATGGTATTCAAATACGTAACCGTTTGAATTTGCATTTTTTTATCCGTTAATGATGCAATACTAGTAGAATCAATGTGTTGAAATTTCAAATTTTCAAAATAACCTGTCAACTCAAAACGATTATAATTTGAAATCGCATAACTCATTTGATTGGTTTTACTTGATCCGTAAACTTTACTATAATCGTCATAAACACGAATATCACCAACAGGATGAATTAAATATTTTGTACCCTCCATTAAGATAGGCAAATCGGCAATTTTGATAGAAGAAGTATCCACCTTCTTTTCTGCAACAACTGGCTTTTTAACCTCTTCGTAAATTACTTTTGGTGTTTCTTTATTTTGCTTGCAACTAATAACTGCAATCAAAAGAGTAAATGAAAAATATTTTAAAATGTTAGTCATAATTCAGGAAGTTAGTATCAAATATAATAATTTTTTAAATGCTCAAGCCCTACATGCGTGCAATTAACTTAACATTAAAAACTCGAGTTGTCATATAATTTGGAATACCATATTGCGATTTTGTATAAACATCACGCACCCAAGTATTGGTAATCGCATTTTGATTGTTGAACAAATTAAAAATTTCAAAACCTAAAGAAAACTCTTTAAATGGCTTGAACAGTTTAGCATCATTAGTCAAGCTAGCATCTTTAAACACATACGAAAAACCAGCATCTGCACGTCTATAATCCTTTAAACGCAACTGATAATCATAAGGATTAGCATAAGCAGGCGAACCACCTGGCAATCCCGTATTATACACTAAATTCAAATATAATTTTACATTTGGTATAGCGGGCATATAATCTTGAAACAACAAACCAAATTTCAAACGCTGATCAGTTGGCCTCGCTATATAACCTTTGTTGTTATAATTTTCTTCTGTTTTCAAATAACCAAAACTAAACCATGATTCTGTACCTGGGACAAATTCCCCGTTCAAACGTGCATCAAAACCATAAGCATACGCTTTAGCATTATTATCCGCTCGGTAACGAATACGAACATTATCAATTGTATAGACATTTACATCTGACATATGTTTGTAATACAATTCGTTTACCAATTTAAAAGGACGATTCCACATTGTAAAGCTATAATCACTACTCATAACCATATGGAATGATTGCTGAGCTTTAACATTTGGTCGAACAGTACCCGATGAATCGCGCAATTCTCTATAAAATGGCGGTTGGTTGTACATTCCGCCAGACAAACGAAATAAAACGTCTTTTTCCCAATTTGGCTTGAATGCAAATTGAGCTCTTGGAGAAATTGTCACTTGTGCATCACCTTTCACAATACCATTATCAACTTGCCATTGATGTGCACGAACTCCAGCATTAAGCCAATATTGGTGTGCTCCAATACGCCCTCTATGATTCCATTGTGCATAACCCGAAAAACGATTAATCGTGGTGTAATTTGTGGCACGGACACTTTGATAAGGAGCTAGTGGATAAGCATTTGGAGCATAAGGCTGATTGTTTGAATACTCTAAAATTGGAGCTGGCAGAGCAAAGCCAGCTGAATCGATAACTTCCCACTCTACCAAACGGTCTCTAATATCTTCTCGTGTATATTTAAAACCCCATTCTACTTGTGACGTTTCAGTAAATTCATGAAAACCTTTGACTTCAGCATTGAAAATTAAAGCATCCAAATTATTACGCGCATGATTCAATTGCGAACCTACTCCACGAGAATATGTAACATCTCCAAAAGTTTCCGAACCAATATTAGCATCAACTTCTCCTAAACGATATTGTCCCAAAATATCGTAATATTCTTGCTCTTGCGTATGATAAGTTGAGGCAATAAACTTTAATTTATTTTTTTCGTTGTATTGGTAAACCGATTTAAAAGCACCAAACAAAGTCAAATATTCATCTTTTTCTTCACCATCATACACTACAAGAAGTGCAATGGGTTCACTGATAGTTCCAAAATTGGTTTGACGTGACAACGGTTTGTAATTGTATTTATTTTGCGATACATTACCCAAAAAACTAAATTGCCATTTTGAAGAAGCATTGAAATTTAACAGCGTTTGAACATCGGTAAATGTAGGTCTGAAATTCGTTTCCGTTTCTTTACTGTTAACCAAAAGGCTATTATCGCGATAACGTACCCCTGTTATATTACTCCATTTTTGATTTTTAGAAACCCCTTCCGCAGTCAAACTTCCACCTAACAAACTAGCATCTAAAGAAGCCTGAAAACGCTTTGGGTTTCGATAAGTAATATCCAAAACAGAAGACATTTTATCGCCATATTTTGATTGAAAACCTCCAGCAGAAAAATCAACATTTTCCACCATCTCCGTATTAGTAAAGCTCAACCCTTCTTGTTGTCCTGAACGAATTAAAAAAGGTCTGTAAACTTCAATTTCATTAACATACACTAAATTTTCATCGTAATTTCCACCACGAACTGCATAAGAAGTACTCAACTCGTTATTGGAATAAACACCAGGAAGTGTTTTGATAATATTTTCAATACCCGGATTTGCACCAGGAATTTTTCTAATTACAACAGGACTTATAGTGGTAACACCATCAATTCGTTTTTTACTATTCCCTGCTACAACCACCTCTCCTATTTGAACTACATTTGAATTTAAAACGGGATTAAATTCATAATCCTCATTTGGCTTCAATTGAATTGTCACTTCTGTCTTTTTAAATGTAACGTGAGTAAATACAATTGTTACCTTTTCATTAGCTGGAACTTCTAAAATATAAAAACCCGTCACATCAGATACCGTACCTGATTCTCCTACACGCACCGTTACATTTTCAATAGGATTGTTAAATTCATCCAACAAAATTCCTTTGATACGCGCCGTTTGTGCAAATACTCCAACACCACAAAAAACAAAAACTATTAAGAAAAGTATATTTTTCAAGTAATAACTATTTAATTATTCATAAAAAAATGAGTCTCAAAGGTAGTAGAATTTTGTAAATTATCCGTTACAATAATTTTCAATTCATTTTTCCCCTCCATGTATTTCTTATCAGCTAAATCATGTACCAATTTTCTGGTTTTATAATCGTATTCCATTAAGATCCATTCTCCATTTAAATAAGCATTATACGTATCAATACCGGAAAGATTATCCGATATCAAAACACTAAACGTTTTGTTCTTTGAAAGATTTTTACCCTGTTCAAAACTCATATTATAAATACGAGGCGCAATTGTATCTTGAGCAAGTTTAAATTCTCCTAAATTACGTACACGAGTTGAAAAATTATTTCCACTGCGTTTGGTTGCATTATAATCCAAAGATTTTCCATCCACACTAGCTATAAAAGTCTTCTCTTTTAATTCTTCTCTTAATCCTTCAATATTCGCGTATGTGATGGTAATATTTTTATGAACAGGTATCGTTTCATTACCAAACACTAGTACACCATCATTTACTTCAAAATTGAACCTGAAATCATCATAAAAAGCATTTTCTGGCACATAAACTGAAACATTATCTTTTGTAAAATTGTTTTCAATCCTTGATTTCATCAAATACGGCAATACTGGCGTAGTATCTTCCTGCTGAACTATTTCAGTTCCGTACTCAATCGGAATCGATACATTGGTTTGGTTGCCGTGAAAATCAAACATCTCTATTCGTAACGTATAGTTCGCATTAGGTTGCGTATTGATTATCCCGTTATGCTTGTCTTTTTTCAATACCGATAAAGGATAAGCCGTATTAAAAAACAGCTTTTGAAAACGTTGCTTTTTGGTTTTAAAAACTTCGTAATCGATAAAATTATTGATGTATCGCGATTCATTAAAAGCAAACTTATCAAACTCGTACTCGTAATACAATACTCCGTTTAAATAGGCATTTACTTTAAAAAGTCCGTTTCTATTATAACCATTAGTACAATTATCATAAGCATTAATAGCAAAACCAATTTTTCCATTGGCAACAACTTTTGAACTCACATAATTTCCGTCTGCTTGCTTGTTGAATGAAACTAGAATAGGTTTTCTTGATTTGTTAACTACTACACTATCCATAGGATAAACCATAATCCCTTGTAAATTTGGTCTAAATTTATCCTTTACAAATTTTGTATAACCAAAATACAATGGATTTACAATTTTTTCCGTTTTGGTTTCACGAAATTCAAAATGCAAATGTGGACCACCGCTACCCCCGGAATTACCAGAAAAAGCAATAACTTCTCCTTGTTTTACAGGCAACTCATTAGGCCCTGGAAACATTTCAACTTCAAACGATTTCTTTTTATATTGTTCTTGTTTGATAAAATCTTCAATTACACCATTAGCACGTTGTAAATGTCCATACACGGTAGTATAGCCATTAGGATGTGTAATGTAAATAGCCTTTCCATAACCATAAGATGAAATTTTTATTCGAGAAATATATCCATCCGCAACAGCAAAAACATCTAAGCCTTGCTGACTATTGGTTTTCATATCCAAACCCGAATGAAAATGATTGGAACGCAACTCTCCAAAAGAACCTGAAAAATCAAGGGGAATAGATAGTGGACTTATAAAATCTGAAGGGTAATCGGTTTGCGAAAAAAGTGAAGATGTGGCAAAAATAAAGGCTAAGATTTTTTTCATGGCATATTAATTTAAGCTAAAAATAATACTTTTTATTGGAGTGAAAAAGCACATTTTACTCCTATTTACAACTTCCTCGTTATCAATTTATTGTAACAAATAAAAATATTTACATAATTTTTATCAAAAACTATTGCTATAATTCAATAGTAATACTAAATTTGTAGAAATAGAAATGAATTTTATCATTGATGAATGGATTATCTGAATTAATTGATTCTCTTGAAGTTAAATTCTTCAAGGTCAACCAGAAAGTTACAACCTTAAAGAAAGAGAATCAAGAGTTACAGCAAAAGCTAGCTTTATCTGAGGAATCACAGAGATTGCAAAAAGAGCAAATAGCTGATTTAAAAAATCAAATAGATAAGCTAAAAATGGTAAATTCACTATTAGGCAGTGAAGAAAATAAAAGAGAAACAAAACTCAAAATAAATTCATTAATTCGAGAAATCGATTATTGCATAACCCAACTTTCTGATTAGGAAGCATGAGTGAAAAATTGAAAATTAAGTTATCTATTGCAGATCGCGTATACCCTTTAACTATTGAGGATTCGCAGGAAGAAGCGCTAAGAAGTGCCTCTAAGAAAATAGATGAGATGATTTCACAGTTTGAACAAAGTTATGCTGTGCGAGACAAACAAGATGTTTTGGCCATGTGCGCGTTACAACTAGCAGCGCAGTCAGAACAGAAACAAATTGACCTATCTGATGATTATGATAGTGCTTTTAAACGCTTGCAGAATTTAGACAATAAATTGAGTAATCTTCTTTCAAAATAAAAAACGTTCTTACATACATACAAAACAAAAATACTGCCTACATTAGTATCTATTTGATAAACTCAACACTAACAAATTAAAATGGGTAAATCTTCGCAACTATTGTAAGCCCTTAAGTGGGAAACATGAAATGCGAGTTAGCTCAAAACTTGTCTTTACGAGTTTATACAAAAACCTAATGTAGGCTTTTTTTATATAATTTATTTTACAAACTATGGACATAATAAGCATAATAATTGGAATTGTTGTCGGACTTGCAGCAGGCTTTGGCTTTGCTAAATTTTTAGAAAAGAGCAATGTTTCCAACCTTATTAAAAATGCAAAAAAAGAAGCTTCATCAATTTTAAAAGACGCTAAAGCAGAAGCAGAATCAATCAAAAAAGATAAGATTTTACAAGCAAAAGAAAAATTTTTAGAATTAAAAACAGAACACGAACAAGTTATTTTGTCTCGTGACAAGAAAATTGCAGAAGCAGAAAAAAGAACACGTGATAAAGAGTCACAAGTTTCTAGTGAATTAGCTAAAAACAAAAAGCTAAACGAAGAATTCGATACTAAATTAGCCGATTATAACAATCGCGTAGAGTATTTAGAAAAGAAACAACAAGAAATTGAAAAACTACACCGTAGTCAAGTAGAACAACTTGAAGTAATTTCTGGTTTATCAGCAGAAGAAGCTAAAAACCAATTAGTAGAAAGTTTAAAAGCAGAAGCAAAAACAAATGCTATGTCTTTTATCCAAGACACTATGGAAGAAGCTAAACTTACAGCACAACAAGAAGCTAAGAAAATCATCATCAACACTATTCAACGTGTTGGTACAGAAGAAGCAGTTGAAAACTGTGTATCGGTATTCAACATTGAATCTGACGATGTAAAAGGAAGAATTATCGGTCGTGAAGGTAGAAATATCCGTGCCTTAGAGGCAGCTACAGGCGTTGAAATTATTGTAGACGATACTCCAGAAGCAATTATTTTATCGTGCTTCGATCCAGTTCGTCGTGAAATTGCACGTTTGGCTTTACACAAATTGGTGACAGACGGACGTATTCACCCAGCACGTATTGAGGAAGTTGTGTCTAAAACACAGAAACAAATTGAAGAAGAAATCATTGAAGTTGGTAAGCGTACTGTAATTGATTTAGGTATTCATGGTTTACACCCAGAGTTAATCAAAACGGTTGGACGTATGAAATACCGTTCATCTTACGGTCAAAACTTATTACAACACTCTAGAGAAGTAGCCAACCTTTGTGGAATTATGGCTGCAGAATTAGGCTTAAATGTTAAACTTGCTAAAAGAGCTGGTTTACTTCACGATATTGGAAAAGTTCCAGAAACAGAAAGTGAATTACCACACGCTATCTTAGGTATGCAGTGGGCTGAAAAATATGGTGAAAAAGAGGAAGTATGTAATGCTATCGGAGCGCACCACGATGAGATTGAAATGAAATCACTTATCTCTCCTATTATTCAAGTATGTGATGCCATTTCTGGTGCACGTCCAGGAGCAAGAAGACAAGTATTGGATTCTTACATCCAACGTTTAAAAGATCTTGAGGATATTGCTTTCGGATTCACAGGGGTTAAAAATGCCTATGCAATTCAAGCGGGTAGAGAATTACGTGTTATTGTAGAAAGTGAAAAAGTATCTGATGAATTAGCATCTACTTTATCTTTTGAAATTTCACAAAAAATTCAAACAGAGATGACGTATCCTGGTCAAGTTAAAATCACCGTTATTCGTGAAACTAGAGCGGTTAATATCGCCAAGTAAAACCAAATACATTATACTAAAAAACGCTTTTCCATTCAGAAAAGCGTTTTTTTTATTTTTAAAATCTTACCTTCTTGGATGAAACTCGCTTAACACTTTTCGCAAATGCGATCTATCCAAATGCATATAAACTTCAGTTGTTGTTATTGATTCATGCCCCAACATCAATTGAATGGAACGCAAATCTGCACCATTTTCCAATAAGTGAGTTGCAAATGAATGACGAAAGGTATGTGGGCTAATTGTCTTTTTTAAACCTATTTTAACCGCTAAATCTTTTATAATAGTAAATACCATTGCACGAGTCAATTGCTTCCCTCTACGGTTTAAAAATAACGTATCTTCGTGTCCTTTTTGTATTTTCAGATGATTTCGGATTTCATTTCGATATAAATTAATAAACTTTTCAGTTGAAGGACCTATTGGAACAAAACGTTGCTTATCCCCTTTACCCGTAACTTTTACAAAGCCTTCTTCAAAAAACAAATCCGATATTTTCAAATTTGTCAATTCCGAAACACGCAATCCACAACTATACAAGGTTTCCAACATAGCCCGATTACGCTCCCCTTCAGGAGTTGATAAATCAATAGCCGCTATTAACCCATCAATTTCAGATGTAGATAGAGTATCCGGAAGTTTGCGTCCCGTTTTAGGCACTTCAATTAATTCCATTGGAGTTGTCTCTCGGTAATCTTCAAAAATTAAATATGAAAAGAAACTCTTTAAACCCGAAATAACACGCGACTGACTTCTTGCATTAACCTTTGAGGCTAATTCGTAAATAAACTGTAAAACTTCATCCTCACCAATTTTAATGGGCGAAACCTCAATATTTTTTTCAATTAAAAAGTTTACTAATTTTTCAATATCAAAAGTATAATTAGCAATAGTATTATCGGAAAGTCCGCGTTCTAACTTTAAATAATTTTGATATTCTTTTATGTACGTTTGCCACTCATTGTTCATGTTCAAATATAAAAAAATACAAGCACAAAAAAACCTGGTCTTTATAACTCAGGCTTAAATTTATTTATTTTATAGCTACTTAAAAAATATAAGCACCACCTACTTGAAATACAAAACTTTTAACATCGTCACTAGTTTCTGAAATATCCGAAAGGCCAAAATTAAAACGCACTCCTGCTCTTAGTTTGTCTAATAGATTAATCCCAGCACCAAGACCTAGAGAAACATCAGTTGATGTAAATGAATCCTTTACATCCTCATCCCCAAGCTTTGCATTAGTTAAAAAACCTACTTGAGGTCCACCTTCTACATAAACTATATTCAGAAAATAAAATTTACCCATAACAGGAACTTGAAAATAATCCAATTTTAAATCATCAGATCCATCAAATTTTGAACCTTGTGTAGAATACAAAAGTTCAGGCTGTATTGCAAGTGTATTCAATATCTTAATTTCTGCAAAAGCACCCGCATGAAATCCAGATAAAGCACTAGTATTATCAACATCACCTTTTAACATAGAAGTATTAAAACCTCCCTTTACACCAAAATTAATCTCTTGTGCTGTAACAAATCCAACTATAAATATTGCTACAATTGACAACCAAAATTTTCTCATAATGCGTTATTTTTTAGGTACTAACAAATTAATGAATTTAACCAACAACTTAATAACTAATCGATTAAACGCAGAAAAAACAGATTAAAAACAAAAAATCCCGCAAATGCGGGATTTTTAAATAATTCAAGCATAAATTTAGAATTTATAAACCAATCCTAAATTTATTGAAGATAAATCAACGTTTAAACCAAATGTATCATATGATTCAGCTCCTGAAGTATCTTCTTTAAAAGTATTGTAACCTAATCCTGCCCATGAAGCTTCTAATGCCCAATTACTAGATAAGAAATAGTTAACACCAATACCTGCATTTACTCCAAAAGCATTGTATTTAGTCTCATCACCAAATACATCCTCTTCTTTAGATGAACCAAAACCTACAGCTAATTCACCAAATAAAGAGAATTTGGATGCTGGAGTCATATAATAACGACCAAAAGCTTCAGCCCCGAATGCACTTGATTTTTCTTCCGAAGATCCAAACTCAGACTTACCAGACATCACATTTAATCTAGCCCCTAAAGCAATATTATCCGACACAAAATATCCTACTGCAGGTGAAAATGTAAATTCATTTGATTTCCAGTCACCTTGTTTATCAGAATTAAAACCTACCCCACCAGTTACAAAAACATCACCTTTACTGAAACCAGCAATTGTAGATTCTCCTTCTTGAGCATTTGCAAAACCAAAAGCAAAAACTGCAGCTGCAGTTAATAAAACTTTTTTCATAATTAGTATATTTTTTAAAGTTATAACGACAAATTTATAAGAATTTTAATTCCAAAACACACCGCTTAACAAATGGGTAACATCTAAAAAAGATATTTAAAACGTTACACTTTCATAATCAAACCAATAACAAAATAACACTCATAAAATTTAACACTTCTCAAATAAATAATTAAAACAGTATTAACATTTGTGAAGCTTTATAAATACAAAAATCCCGCAAATGCGGGATTTTTGTTAATAAATCGTTTTCTATTAGAATTTATATAATAACCCGAATTGAGGGGTTGCAAAAATATTCTCAAACAAGTTAATATTCAATTCAAAGTCATTTGTCGATCCACCATTCTCAGGATTTGCGTTATTGTAAGACAAAATATTAGCTAATGTAAAAGTAGCAGCCCAATTTTCGGTAAAGAAATAATTCAGCCCTAAATCAATATTCGCTTTAATACCATTGGTAGTGTCTGAATCACCGACATTTGGGTCAAATTTTTGGTGACTGTATCCAACACCCGCTTCTCCGTAGGCTTTTAAACGACTCTGTGCTAAACTTAAGAAATAATATCTAGCAAACAAACCAACTCCGAATGTACTTGTTTTATCATCATTAATATAACTTTTGTCCGATGAAAAATCTAAATCAGCCCCTACTGCTAATTTATTATTAACAAAATAGCCAAATTTTGGATTAATTGCGAAATAATCGTTAGAGGTATCTCCAGTCGTTATTTTAATCCCTCCTTCAATAAACATATTACCTTTTTCAAAGTCCATACCTTTTGCAGTATCCATTTCTTCTTTAACTGCACCCATATCCTGAGCATTTGCAAATCCAAATGCTAAAATTGCGCCTACTGATAAAATAATTTTTCTCATAATTAATCAATTTAAATGGTTAAACACTTAAAATTACCCATAATAAAACCTGCTACCACAATAAAAAACATAAAATATTAACAATTTAATTAACATATTATATATTTAAAAAGTATTTACTTAGCAAATAGAAAAAACTTAAAGTGTAAATTAATTTAATACTTACAATTAGAAAAGTAAAATCAATAATGAATACAACCAATTTCAATACTTAGGTTTTTTACTACATTTACTAAAAATAAAAAAAATGAAAATCTGCATTATAAACGGTCCCAATTTAAACCTACTCGGTAAAAGAGAACCTACAATTTATGGAAGTGAAACCTTTGAAAATTTCTTAATAAGCTTGCAGAACAAATATCCTGAAATGACTGTTGAATATTTCCAAAGCAACATTGAAGGTGAAATTATTTCAAAATTACAGGAAGTAGGCTTTTCACATGATGGTATTATTTTAAATGCTGGTGCTTATACGCATACTTCTATTGGTATTGGTGATGCAATTGCTGCAATTACAACACCAGTGGTAGAAGTGCATATTTCCAATACTTTTTCAAGAGAAACATTTCGTCATCAATCCTATATTTCCAATCACGCAAAAGGCGTTATCATAGGCTTTGGGTTGAAAAGTTATACACTAGCCCTAGAATCCTTTAAGTAACCCCAACCCTTTCAAAAGTTTTCACGTCTATTAAATAAAAGCCTTTATGAAACAATATTACTTTACCTTATTACTGTCATTATTTTATTTAGTATCCTATAGCCAAATAAAAGGAACCGTTACCGATAGAGAAGGTAGACCACTTCCATTTGTCAATATCTATGTTGAAGGAACCTACACAGGAACCACAACTAATGAGTTAGGTAAATATGAATTGAATTATACAGTATCAAAACAAGTAAGCATCTTGTTTCAATATTTGGGCTATACTACACAAAAACACCAACTTAACATCACTACTTATCCCTATACTTTTGATGTAACACTTGAAGAAGAAAACTTCATTTTAAACGAAGTTGTAGTCAACAATGGAGATAATCCAGCAAATGAAATCATTAAAAAGGCTATTGCTGCCAAAAAGACAAATGCATTAAAAACCGATAAATTTGAAGCAGACTTTTACTCGCGTGGTATTTTTAGAGCCGAAGACTTGCCAGAAAAAATAATGGGAATTGAGATTGGGGATCTAGAAGGCAATATCGATTCGACCCGAAGTGGAGTCATTTATTTATCTGAGACGGTCTCAAAAATTAAATTTGAGAAACCCGATAATTTGAAAGAAGAGATTATAGCTTCAAAAGTTGCCGGTGATGATAATGGTTTTAGTTTCAACACCGCATTAAACACCAATTATGACTTTTATGAAAACTATGTAGATTTTGGCTTAAAAATGATTTCTCCTATAGCTGATAATACTTTTAATTACTACAAGTTTTCTTTAGAAAGCACCTTTTACGATGATAAAAAACAATTAATAAACAAAATTAAAGTAACACCAAAACGCGACAAAGAACCTGTTTTTGAAGGTTACATCTATATTGTAGAAGACAGTTGGGCTATTTATGGAATTGATTTAAATATCAAAGGCTATAGAATGCAACAACCTATCATTGAAAACTTAAAACTTATTCAAAATTTCAGTTACAATACCGAAAATAAAATTTGGGCAAAAAACATACAATCCCTTGATTTTAAAGCTGGAATTTTCGGAATTGGTTTTACCGGAAAGTTCACACATGTATTCAGTAACTATGTATTTAAAAATGCATTTGAGAAAAAAACCTTTGGCAATGAAATTGTAAGCTTTGCAGAAAATGCCAATAAGAAAGATAACCATTATTGGACGGAAAAAAGACCCGTACCCTTAACCGATGAAGAAATCAAAAATTACATCAAAAAGGACAGTATTGAAACCGTTCGAAATTCAAAAACCTATCTAGACTCAATAGATGCTAAACGCAATAAATTCAAAATATTTGATATTGTAACGGGCTATACGTATACTAATAGTACAAAAAAGCACAGCTTTAGCTATGACGGTTTATCCAATTTAACCTCAACGAGTTTTAATACTGTACAAGGTTGGAATTTAAACAGCGGTTTTTCGTATCGCAAATGGAATGAAGACAATGGTAAATACACTTCTATTTCCAGTACATTCAATTATGGCTTTGCAGAAGACCGCCTACGCGTTATAGGAAACATCTACCACAGATTCAACAATATCAACAAAGCCAACATTAATATTTCTGGAGGTAGTGATGTAAGCCAAATTAATAGTGCAGAACCTATTACAAAGCTTATTAATACTGTGAGTACCCTATTCTTTAAAAACAATTATATGAAATTGTACAATAAAGAATTTATAAAAGCTATTTATGGGCAAGAAATCACCAATGGTATTTATTTAAACGGAACTGTAGAATACGAAAAAAGACATGCCTTATTCAACAATACCGATTACACTATCATTAAGAATGATGATCCTTATTTTTCAAACGATCCATTACAGCCTTTTAATGAAACATCTATCCCGTTTGAAAATCATCACATCATGAAAGCTAGTCTAGGAACCCGTATTCGATTCAATCAAAAATACATTTCAAGACCTAATAGTAGAATGACCATTTCTGATAATAAATACCCTACTATTTATTTGAATTACACAAAAGCTTTTACGGCAACAAACAAAGATTACCAATATGATTTTGTGGCAGCAAGAGTTGATTATAACAATACATTTGGCAACAAAGGTGATTTTTCATTCCGTATGAAAGGTGGAAAATTCTTCAATGCAGATCATATTGCTTTTGTAGATTACAAACATTTTAATGGAAACCAAACACATGTTAATTTTAACGGTGACTATTTGAATTCATTTAATCTATTACCATATTACAGTAACTCAACTAATGATGCATATTTAGAAACTCATATCGAACACAATTTCAATGGCTTCATTATGAATAAAATTCCATTATTGAATAAATTACAATGGAATTTAGTGGGCGGTTTTCACCAAATTAATGTCCCAAATTACAAACCTTACCAAGAATTCTCTGTTGGATTTAGCAATATTGGATTTGGAAAAATTCGCTTTTTACGTATAGACTACGTTAGAGCTTATCAAAACGGATTTCAAGGTGACGGAATAATGTTTGGCTTACAACTCTAAATCAATTTGTATATTAGTGTAAATCAATTAAAAAATCAATTATGAAGTCAAACAAACCTAAAGCTAGTTATTGGATTATAAGTGCAATTGCACTACTATGGAACGCAATGGGGGTAAATGCTTACATCCAACAAGCTTATCAAACAGAATCTTTCAAAGCCATGTACACGGAAGAGCAATTACAACTTATAGCTGAAGCACCTATTTGGTCTACTGCTGCATTTGCATTAGCCGTTTTTGGAGGATTTTTTGGTGCTGTTGCACTAATAATGCGTAAAAAATGGGCACACTATTTATTTATCTTTTCAATGATTGCGGTTTTAGTACAAATGTATTACAACTTCATAATCATTGATTCTTTAGCCGTTTACGGTCCAGGAGCAACGATAATGCCGATAATGATAATTGTTTTCGGGTTAATCTTAATTTGGTATTCCAAATACGCTATGAAAAAAAACTGGATTATATAGATATAAAAAAAAACACCTCAATGAGGTGTTTTTTTTTATATCTATATTTTAATTATACTCTCACAATATTAGCTCCAATAGCTCTCAAACGCTCATCGATACGTTCATACCCCCTATCAATTTGCTCAATATTTTGAATCGTGCTCGTTCCTTTAGCTGTAAGCGCAGCAATCAATAACGAAATACCTGCTCTAATATCAGGAGAAGTCATCGTTGTAGCTTTAAGTTGTGATTGGAAATTATGCCCAATTACAATAGCACGATGCGGATCACAAAGTATAATTTTGGCCCCCATATCAATCAACTTATCAACGAAAAACAAACGGCTTTCAAACATCTTTTGATGAATTAAAACTTCACCTTTTGCTTGCGTTGCTACTACTAAAACAATACTTAATAAATCAGGTGTGAAACCGGGCCAAGGCGCATCCGCTATCGTTAAAATTGAACCGTCTATATCAGTTTTAATTTGATAACCTTCAGTATGAGCAGGAATATAAATATCATCTCCTTTTCGTTCAAGAGTAATTCCTAATTTTCGAAAAACATTTGGAATTTGACCTAGATTATCCCAACTCACGTCTTTAATCGTAATCTCACTACGTGTCATAGCTGCAAGTCCAATCCAAGAACCAATTTCAATCATATCAGGAAGGATACGGTGCTCACAACCACCTAGACTCTCTACTCCTTCAATTGTAATTAAGTTAGACCCAACACCGCTAATTTTTGCACCCATTGCGTTTAACATTTTACACAATTGTTGTAAATAAGGCTCACATGCCGCATTGTAAATGGTAGTAGTACCTTCTGCTAAAACTGCTGCCATGATAATGTTTGCAGTCCCTGTAACCGAAGCCTCATCAAGCAACATATATGTTCCTTGTAAACGACCATCGATTTCTACTCCATAAAAATGATCTTCACGTTCGTAACGGAATTTAGCTCCTAAATTAATAAAACCTTCAAAATGGGTATCCAAACGACGACGACCAATCTTGTCTCCTCCTGGTTTTGGAATATACCCACAACCAAAGCGTGCTAATAAAGGTCCGACTATCATAATAGACCCTCTTAAACTCCCTCCTTCTCTTTTAAAAGCTTCCGTTTTCAGGTAGTTCACATTAACCTCATCAGCTTGAAACGTATAATCACCAGGACCATTCTTTTGAATTTTAACTCCCAAATTACCCAATAAAGCAATTAACTTATTAACATCAATGATGTCGGGTATATTGGTTACTCTTACTTTTTCAGAAGTTAATAAAACCGGACATAAAACTTGCAAAGCTTCGTTTTTTGCTCCTTGAGGTGTAATTGATCCTTTTAAGGTTTTTCCGCCTTCAATACTGAATGTTCCCATGAACTTATTTTCTATTATTGTTTTTTTGATTGCTTCCTTTTTTCTTGTGTGGATTTTTGGTAATCGAACTTTTACCTGAACTAAACTGTGATTTGTTCGACATTTTTTTGTTTACTTTCATCAAATTATGAGTATTTGACAACTCTTCATTTGATTTAAACAAGTTGATTTTACCATTTGAAAGTTCTAGTAAATGGTTAAAAATCACCTCATCTTCCACTGTTTCCTTATTCCAACTTAAATAGCACTTTTTCATATGATTGGCAATCACAAGAATTAATGCGTTTTTCATTTCCCCTTCTTCCCATTTAATGGCTACATCAATCATATATTTTATGTTGTTGCCATAAAAACGATATTTAGGAAAATTCTGAGGGTATTTTAAAGGTTCCGGACGTTGGTGTAAAACTTCACGTGATGGAATTGGGTAAGGTGAATCTACATCTAACCTAAAATCAGACATGATAAATAACTGATCCCATAATTTATGTTGAAAGTCTGGCACATCGCGTAAATGTGGATTTAATGACCCCATCACAGAAATCACATATTTGGCCGCTTTATTACGCTCTTCTCTGTCTTTTATAACAGTAACCTGATCGATTAACTTTTGTAGATGCCTCCCATATTCTGGTATAATTAACGGCTCTCTATATGAATTGTATTCCAAACTTCCTCCTTCTTGTTTAGGGTTATCCTCCATATTACAATGATATTATTCCTTCAACACTTGATAGCTCTTGATATTTTGCAATAACACTATCAGGGTCTTTCATTTGAACACTTATTGAAATACTGGTGTATTTTCCTGTTTTTGATTGACTATTACTAATTACTGCTCCCATATTGTTAAATGCTCCTTCTACATGAGCAATTTTTTCAATATCAGAAGGCACAATAAATTTAAACAAATATTCTGTAGGCCAATCCGAAGTGTTCGTTAACTCTTCTTTCAAACGCACATAAAATTCTTCCGATTTCTTATCCATTTTCATCTATTATTTAATAGCAAATATACTTTTTTAAGTTTAGAATCTAAATTTTGAAAAGCATTAAATTTGGAAACTTGAATAGATTTTTAAAAAAACCTACTTTTGTGGTTTATATTTTTGAAAATGAGCAAAAACATAATTGTTTTAATAGGTGGTCCAAGTTCTGGCAAAACAACTTTAATAAATGCCTTAAAAGAAAAAGGACAAGTCTGTTATCCTGAAATTTCTCGTGAAGTTATAAGAGAAGCTCAAGCGAAAGGAATTGACCAGCTCTTTTTAGAAAACCCTTTATTATTCAGTCAATTGTTACTCGAAGGTCGTATTCAGCAATTTAAAAATGCTCACAAAGAAGAATCGGATTATGTTTTTTTAGACCGTGGTCTTCCAGATGTTTTAGCCTATATGAATTATATAGGCGACTCCTACCCCAATACCTTTCACCAAGCTTGTAAAGAATACCAGTATACTCATGTTTTTGTTCTACCACCTTGGAAAGAAATATACGTAAGTGACACCGAACGCTATGAAACTTATGAACAAGCCGTTTTGATTCATGAGCATTTAAAAGAAACATACAAAAAATTTGGTTATCACTTAATAGAAATCCCCAAAGACACTGTTGAAAACAGACTTAACTTTATTTTGGGAAAACTTTCAAAAATTAATTAGTAATTTTATTACAATCAGCATTTATTGAATGGCAAAAGCCTTACAGATACTTCAAAAATATTGGAAGCACGAAAGCTTCAGAGATCCTCAAGAAGCTATTATTACTAACGTCTTGGAACGCAAAGACACCTTTGCGCTTTTACCAACTGGAGGCGGAAAGTCCGTTTGTTACCAAATTCCGGGTATCATGCTTGATGGCATAACCTTGGTCATTTCGCCTTTAATTGCCTTAATTAAAGACCAAATTGAGAATTTACAAAAGAAAAACATCAAAGCAATTGCTTTATTAGGCGGTATTTCGCAAAACGAAATTATTGACTTATTGGATAACTGTCAATTTGGAAATTATAAATTTTTATACCTATCCCCAGAGCGTTTACAACAAGACTGGATTTTAGAACGTTTAAAGCAACTTCCTATTAACCTAATCGCTATAGATGAAGCACACTGTGTAAGTCAATGGGGGCACGATTTCAGACCCGCTTATCTTAAAATAAAGAGGTTAAAAACTGATTTTCCTACCGTTCCGTTTCTAGCTGTTACCGCAAGTGCAACTGATAGGGTACAAAAAGACATCATTGAAAACTTAGCCTTAAACGAACCTAAGATTTTCAAAAAATCATTTGCTCGTGAAAATCTGGCATACCACGTGATTAAAACAGAAGACAAACTGTATAAAATTCAACAAATTTTAACCAAGAACACACAGTCTTCAATCATTTACGTACGCAACCGAAAATCGTGTATTGAAACGGCTCAACAATTAAATCATCTAGGCTTTAAAGCGACTTATTTCCACGGTGGATTACCTATCAAAGAGAAAGAATCAAACCGATTACTTTGGATGGAGAACAAAGTCCAGGTAATTGTTGCTACAAATGCTTTTGGAATGGGAATTGACAAACCCGATGTTAAAACCGTAATACACATTCAACTCCCTGAAAACCTTGAAAACTATTACCAAGAAGCAGGAAGAGCGGGAAGAAATGGTGTCAAAGCATTTGCAATTCTTTTGGTACACCCGGGCGATGTCACCACAACAGAAAACCAATTTAAAGCTGTTACAGTAGATCGAAAATTTTTAAAAGAAGTCTACTACAAACTGAATAACTTTTTTCAAATTGCCTACGGAGAAGGGTTTAACGAACAGTTTTCTTTTAATTTAAATCAATTCTGTGCGCATTATAATTTCCCTGTATTAAAAACCTTCAATGCACTTCAATTTTTAGACCGACAAGGAATAATCACTTTGCTTAATGAAAATTCAGAAAAGGTAAAAATGCAATTTATTGTACCTAGCAAAGAAGTCATTCGTTATACAAGTTTGCACCCGGAAGAAGAAAAAATCATTACTAGTATTTTAAGAACCTATTCGGGCATTTTCGAAATTCCAACAGCAATAAACCCTATTGCTATTGCAAAAAAGAACAACACTTCTGAAGCAGTTGTTTTGAAAATCATTCACAATTTAGACACTAGTGGTTGCATTCAACTGCAAACACAAAACAACGACAGCAGTATTACTTTCAATGAAGTAAGAGAAGACGATTTAACCATAAATAGAATTGTAAAGTTTTTAGAAAATCAAAACGAAATAAAATCACGGCAACTTCAAAGTGTTATTGAATATGCGACTAATGAAACCAAATGTAAAAGCAAAATATTACTTTCATATTTTGACGAAAAGAATGTTGAAGATTGCGGCATTTGCTCCTATTGTGTTGCCAAGAAAAAAAATGATCCTGAAATGATAGGATCTCAAATCATCGAACACTTAAAAACACATCCCTTATCCTCAAGAGAATTGGAAAATGCTCTTTCGTACTCAACGGAAGAACTTATCTTTGCATTGCAAATTCTTTTAGAAAAAGACATAGTTAGCCTAAACAATCAAAACAAATATTACCTAAAATAATGGAAAAATTAAGAATCGTATTTATGGGAACTCCAGATTTTGCTGTTGGAATTCTCGACACTATATATTCAAATGGTTATGAAATTGCAGGTGTTATTACCGCTCCCGACAAACCTGCTGGACGCGGACAAAAAATCAGCATGAGCGCCGTAAAAGAATACGCTCTTTCAAAAAATTTAAGATTACTCCAACCTACTAATTTAAAATCAGAAGACTTTCTTGAAGAACTAGCTTCTCTTAATGCTAATTTACAAGTTGTAGTCGCCTTCAGAATGTTACCCGAAGTAGTATGGAAAATGCCAAAATTAGGAACCTTCAACCTTCATGCCTCTTTGCTACCGCAATATCGTGGTGCCGCTCCTATAAACTGGGCCATTATAAATGGAGAAACAACAACAGGAGTGACAACCTTTTTCATCGATGAAAAAATTGACACTGGTGCTATGATTTTGCACAAAGAAACAGAAATTGGTAAATCCGAAACTGCTGGAGAGCTTCACGACCGTTTAATGCATATAGGATCAGAAGCCGTTTTAGAAACGCTAGAACAAATTGAAAGCGGAAAAATAGCCACTACCATTCAGGTGGAAAGTGACGATATTAAAACGGCATATAAACTTAACAAAGAAAACTGCAAAGTGGATTGGTCACAAGATGGCGCTACCATTTTCAACCACATAAGAGGATTATCTCCTTATCCTGCGGCATGGACTTTTATTGCAGATGGTGATAAAGAATGGAATGTTAAACTTTACGACGTTGCATTTACACAAGAAAACCATTCTTATGAAATTGGCATTTTAATTACAACTAAAAAGGAAATCAAAATTGCTTTAAAAAATGGATTCTTACATTTAAACAGTCTTCAGTTCCCTGGAAAGAAAAAAATGCAAACCCACGAACTGTTAAATGGGATTCAGTTTTCGGAAAAAGCAAGAGCCTTCTAAGCCCCATAAACACTAATAGTAGCGAATTTCAGAAAAAAACAAATAATTTTGTTAACATTTATATGGTTTTATCAACAATTACTACAAAAACAGTAGTAATCACTTGCATATTTCAGTTATACTACTAAATTTGTAAGAGAATAAATTAAGTTTAACCAATTATAAATAACATTTATTATGAACAAATCAGAATTAATCGATGCAATGGCAGCTTCTGCTGGAATTACAAAAGCAGCTGCTAAATTAGCTTTAGAATCATTTTTAAGCAACGTTGAAGGTACTTTACAAAAAGGTGGTAGAGTTTCTTTAGTAGGTTTTGGTTCTTGGTCAGTATCTGAAAGAGCTGCTAGAGAAGGTAGAAACCCACAAACAGGAAAAACTATCAAAATTGCAGCTAAAAATGTAGTAAAATTCAAAGCAGGTGCAGAATTAGAAGGTGCAGTAAACAAATAATATTTTCTACTATATGTTTTTAAATCCCGCCATAGCGGGATTTTTTATATAAATCATTTTTTGCTTGAATAATTGAACATTTTTTGATAATTTTATTAAAAATATTGTGCTCATGATATCAGTTTTACCAAGAAAAGGATATTTGTTAATAGCTGAGCCTTCTAATCTAGGCGATATTTCATTCAATCGTTCTGTTATACTTCTAGCAGAACATAATGACGAAGGTTCTGTGGGGTTTATCATTAATAAACCACTCAATTACACTATTAACGATTTAGTTCCAGAGATAAATGCGTTGTTCACGGTTTATAATGGCGGACCGGTAGAACAAGACAATCTTTACTTCATTCACAATGTTCCTAAAATAATTCCAAACAGTATTGAAATTGCTGATGGCATCTATTGGGGTGGCGATTTTGAAACCACAAAATCATTAATTAATGAAGGTAAGATTTCAAAAAGAAACATTCGTTTTTTTCTAGGTTATAGTGGTTGGGAAAAAAACCAACTAGAAAACGAACTAAAAGATGACACTTGGATTGTCATTGAAAACAAACTTAAAAGTACCATCCTTTCAAAGTCAAGTGAAAACTTTTGGAAAGAAAAAATTAACGAACAAGGCGGTGATTACGTATTGTTTTCAAACGCCCCATCAGATCCAATGCTTAATTAAGACGGATTAAAGCATTTAACCTACCTACTATTTCTTTGGCAAGCTTATTTTCGAAACTTTTCTTACGATATTTTGTAACAGATTGCAATCCAATCACCACATTTGTTAAAAACAACTCATCAGCTTTTTGCAAGTCAAATGGAGATATCGACTTTTCAACAACTGTAATTCCTTCCATTTTAGAAGCAATTGCTAGTACCTGCTTACGCATAATTCCATTTAGACATCCATCAGTAATAGGCGGGGTTATTAAAGTACCCCCCATTAGCATAAATAAATTACTTTGTAGCCCCTCTATGACATTTTTTTCATCATTTAATACCAAACAATTATCATAACCGTTTTCAGCAGCAAAAACACTCCCCATTATAGCAATCATCTTATTGGTAGTTTTCAAAGTAGAAACCAATTGCTTTGTAATATAGGCATCTTTAAACAATTCAATTTCGTAAGCTTGATCCGAAACCGAATACAATTCTTGTTCAAGCGGCATAGCCGTAACCAAATAATCAATTTCGTTTGTTTTTGGCAAATAAAAACCCTCGCCTTTTCGGTAAACGGTAAAACGCACCCTTAAAGCTTTATCATTTTCAAAAGTCTCAACAAGCGATAAAATTTGAGATTCAAAAAACTCCATAGTAAAATTCATCGGAATCTCCATACGACAGATACGCATTGAAGCCATTAATCTGAAATAATGATCTTCTAGAAAAAGAACTTTATTATTCAGTACACGAATGGTTTCAAAAATAGCATCACCAAAAAGAAAACCTCTATTGTTTTCAATTGCCACTGTAGCACTTTCCTGTATTGTTCCGTTAAAATTTACCATAAAAAATCCCGCTTTTAATTGCGGGACAAATATAACCTTTATAATTCAGTTTTTAAACAGAACCTAAAACATGTTTTAAATCGGATATTTGATTTTCCCATAACAATGCAGCTTCGTCCATTTCATCTTCTTCAGCAAAATCAATCACTACTATAGAAACATCTTTAGTAATATCGTCTTCCATTATACGCATCTCAAAAAAGTAATCACTATCATTACCGTCTTCATCTAGCCATCTGAATTTAACACGCTCTCCCGAACGTTTTGAAATCAACTTTGCTTTCTCTTCAGAATCATCCCAAATGAAGGTGAAAATCTCTCCGCGAGAATTTACATTATCGGCAAACCATTCTGATAAACCTGAAGGTGTAGATATATATTGATATAAAAGTGAGGGCGACACATGAATTGGGAACTCTAATTCGTATTTAACTTTAACTTCCATTATTTTCTAAATTTATTTTGGAAATATAGAGAGAATAATCTTAAAATGCAAAAAGAAAAAAATTAAATATTTTTTCAAAAAATGCTTGCATTGAAAAAATTTAGTTCTATATTTGCACCCGCATTCAGGAAGTGAATGATTAACCAAAGAATGGCGAGGTAGCTCAGTTGGTTAGAGCGCAGGATTCATAACCCTGAGGTCACGGGTTCAACTCCCGTCTTCGCTACGAAAATTGCACTTGTAACGTGCTGATTTTAAGAGGTCTTAAGAAATTAAGACCTCTTTTTTTTTTACTAAATCCAGAACACACTTTTCAAACATCATTTCACATTAACAATCAACCACTTACAAATAAAAAAAGTACTTTTCTTGTTATTTGCAACCCTGCGGTTTTTTAAATATTTGGAACACAGTTTTAAAAACAGTCGAATTACAACACACCTGTTTTCAAATAATTACACCAAAAAATCAACCCTGTTTTTATTGTTTTTTGGAACACACTTTGGAAAACAGTTTGGAACACACTTTGGAACACACTTTAGAACACACTTTAGAACACAGTTTTCTTCAAAAAAATCGAATTCTAACTAAAATTTGATATTCAAATAATCAACAAATAATTAACTTATTAACACATTTTAGTATACATCTCCCCTTTTAATTATATTTACGTATGAAAATACGTATTATAATATTTAAACCTATGTATAGGTAACCTTCAATTCAGCATAAATTTTTCAATTATGTCAACAAATCAGCTAACTATGGAAATAAGCGAATTAAAAACAAAATTTAACTCAAATAGAAACCTTTACGAAACTCTTGGAAAAAACGTAGTTGAATCAATAAGTTTATTACTTGAAAAGAAAGAGATTAAATTTTTATCAATTAACTATCGCATAAAAGAGCTTGATTCCTTTTTGGAAAAAATTGAAAGAAAAAGTTACAATAATCCCCTTGAAGAAATAGAAGATTTTTGTGGAATTAGAATAATTTGTTATTATCAAAAAGACATTAATGAGATACAAGAAATTATTAAAAACGAATTTGAAGTTCACGAATTTCAAAATAAACAAAATAACCTAGATTATAATGAATTTGGTTATCGTTCGAATCATTTAATAGCTTCTATACAAAAAAGTTGGGAAAACTCACCTCAATTTAGAGGGTTATTAAATTTAAAATTTGAATTACAAATCAGAACAATTTTAATGCATGCTTGGGCAGAAATTGAACACTCTCTAGCTTATAAAAATCAAAACCAAACCCCAACCCAATTCAAAAGAAAACTCTATAGAATTAGTGCTAAACTTGAAGAAGCTGACGAACAATTCGAAGAACTTAAATTAGAAAGTCTAAAATACCAAAGAGAAATTAAAAAAGTTACAGATGTAGATTTTGAAAATATTGAATTAAATATTGATACACTTCAAGCTTTTATGGACAATAATTTTCCAAATAGGTTGAAAGGGAAAGAAGCTACAGGTCAATTTCTAGATCTTATGATAGAATATGAAATTACATTGGCTGAATTAGCTGAATCATGGAAAAAAGTAAAACCTAATTTTAAAAAAATTGAATCGGATTTTCTATCTAATGACTTTCTATTATTTAAAAAATGGGCACAAACTGGAATTGCTAGATTTATATTAGATTTAACTAATGAAAAATTTATGAAGCGTTTAAAAAGTGATGGCAAATACTATCAAAGAATTGATGAGTTTTCAAAAAAATACAACTTAAAATAAAATCCCACAAACATATTTCTGTAATAGGGATTAAATAAAATTAATTACCATATGCGTAAAAAGAGAAAATATATTTACATTATTTTATTTTTACTTTTTTCAATTACCGTATCAAGTCAAAACGTATTTAAAACACCATCAGGTGCAAAATACCATTTAGCAACTTGTAGAATGGTTAACAATGTTTCTAAAGAACTTGATTTGAACGATGCTATTGAAAAAGGATTAGAACCTTGTAAAATTTGCAATCCTCCTAAATCTGAAAAGGTAAACACACTCTATCAAAACAAAGCAAAAGGAACATCGACAACTGTTCAATGTAAAGGAAAAACAAAAAAGGGCACTAGGTGCAAGCACAGAACAAGTATAGCAAATGGTTATTGCTTTCAACACAATCCAGACAATTAGATAAACAAAGATTTTGATTTACCAAGTGATTTAAAAAAATTAGAATCTATTTTAAGGAATAAATAAAAGTCAAAAAATGGCTAAAAAAGGGTGATTTTGGAGAAAAATGCCCATTTTTTGAAATCAAAAAAAAATATTTCAGAAAATATTACTTAACTTCGCATCTTATAAGTGACTCATTTTTAAATAAATAGAGTTAAAAAATCCGTAAATTTCGGAACACATTTTGGAACACAATTAGGAACACACTTTGGCTGTTTTTCCGTGTTTTTGCACTTTGTTAAATATTGATAGTCAAGAAGTTACAAAATCGACTTTTTACCGGGTGAATTCATAACCCTGAGGTCACGGGTTCAACTCCCGTCTTCGCTACGAAAATTGCACTTGTAACGTGCTGATTTTAAGAGGTCTTAAGCAATTAAGACCTCTTTTTTTTATGTCTAAAATTTCTATACTCGCTTTAAAACTCAAAACGAGTATAGAAATGAGTATAGATTTCAAAAAAGACATATTTAACCATCTCTAATTATACAATTTAAAAAAAATCAATCTGCAGGTTTTTAATAAAAATAGGCTTAATAAAACGAGTATACTAAAAACGTAAGATTTTAATTAAAAAAACAGCCTTGTATCAAATAAACTTTATATTTTTATTTAAAATTAAACTTTTGTAAAAAGTTATATTAACTTGAACATATTTACTAGTTAACACAAACATTGAAACGCACTTCATGAAAAAAATATTCTTTGTTCCATTTTGTTTATGCTTTATCTTTTTTAATTCTTGTACAGTATCGAAAACTTTAAAAGAAGAAAGAAAACAATGGAATTTTAAAAATTGGGATGTACAATTTAAAGAAAGAGCTTTTTGTCTTTGTGTCTTGAAAGGATACGAAAATCCAAAATTAGAAAAATCTTTATGGGAAAATGATAAAACATTTTATAATCCTACTGGTATTGCAATTTTTGACAAAACTTTGGAACCTATAATAGAAAAGGAAATAAAAAAAATAAAACTTGATTCAATCAACTCTATAGGACATTATCCAGATGATTTAAAACCTTTATACCAAAAAAGGAAAGTGTTAAAACATTGTTTAGATTTCTATAATAGTTCAGAACTAAATGAAATTACTAAAAATGAAAAAAGGAGTTGGAATAAAATTTCAAATATCATGTCTGAAATTCACAAATCAATTCCTACATATTAATGCTTGTGTTAACAGCAGTTATAAGTAATGGCTAGGTCTCTGACTGCTCGGAAAATTCTCCTAATTTTCCTAAAATAGTCTATATTTGTTAAGGCTTGGTTTTGGCTCCGCGCCACTACTTATAGCCGCGGACCGTTATGAGTAATGCTAATCCTACACAATAGAAACTATATGAGCCAAAATAATTTTTTACTTTTTTTTGCATTAATTGTATTAAATGGAAAACTATTTTCCCAAACAATTAAAGAAAAAGATTCAATAATTTACTTGAAAGAAGTGGTTGTTTCAAAATTAACAAAACAACCGAAAATATCCGTTAAAAGTTCAGGAACTGGAAATGAATCTGTTGGCTTTTACGAAAAAGAAAAGTTTGTAAGTCTCATTAAAAACATTCCTGACTCTGAAATAGCATCAATTAGTTTTGATATGGATTTAAGAGGCTTCAAAAAAGGAACCGAATTTGAACTTAAACTTTTGATTTTTGAAAAAGACGATGATGGAAAACCAGGAAATTCTATGATTGGCCAAAATATTAGATTTAAAGTCAAGGGAAGTAAAAAACAAAAAATAAATTTAGACTTAAGCGATTTATTAATACAATCAAAAGGAGAACTTTTCATTGGTTTTGAAACAGTTAATCTTCCCAAAGGTGGTACATTGGTAATACATATGAAAGAAAACGAAAATGCTATTTCATTTGCTAAAAAAGGAAATGGAGAATGGTTTACACCTACAAGACAAAATTTAGAATTAAAGTATGTCTTAAACCTAAATCACTAAGCACTACTCATAACAGCGGTTTTAAGAAATTGGGGTTTTAGGGCTTAATTTAAAGCTTGTTTTGTACTTTTGATTTTCAGTGCTTAATCGAAAGTTTTGGGCTTACAAATCCCCAACTTCTTAAATCCGCAGGCCGTTAAAAGAATCCTGTCTTAACAATTATCAAAAAAAATATAACTATTTGATTTTTAAAAGTATATTTTTTAAATTAGCTATATAATTTAAAAACTTGAAATGTTGGCAAGTGAAAATCCAACAATAATTATTTTCTCTAAATAAGTACCGAAACGATTACTTTAAACGAGTATAGAAACGAGTATATTTCGCGTAAAAAATAGTGTTTTTTGAAACAACAAAGCATTGATATTCAACGGTTATAGATTGTAGGAATTTTACCCTCGAAATTCATAACCCTGAGGTCACGGGTTCAACTCCCGTCTTCGCTACGAAACTAAAACGGCTGGAAATCAAATATTTAGATTTTCAAGCCGTTTTTTTATGTCTAAATTAATTTGCACCCTTCACAAAGTATACGATTTAGTATACGATTTAGAATACAATAATGTTGAAAATTTAAAGTATATTGCATTTCAACTTGATGCTTTAACTAAGGATAAAACAATGTCTAAACCCCAATTTTCTACTCCCAAAATCTACACAGGAGGAGTAACTATTTCTGACTGGAAATTACTCACTACTCAACAAAAAGAAGAAGCACTTAATAAAGATTGGTATGTGTACTTTAGTTTTCGTTCTCCTGATACAGGAAAATTGGTTAGACAAAATCCAATAAAAGGACATGCAAACTCTTATAAAAACAAACAAGAGAGAGTTAAATACTTAACTGTAATGCGTGATGCGTTGGAACTACTTTTAAAAAAAGGCTTTAATCCCTTTACGGAAAATGATTTTGAAAGTTTATATGCAACACCAAAGGATAGCAAACCAAAAGAGAAAGAGGTGACTCCTAAAAAAAGCTCCACTCCTACTCCTGTTGCTAAACCAAAAATTAAAGTTGCAAAAGTGGCGACACCAGTTGAAAAGAAAACATCAATTCAAGAAGCATTTGATACTGTTCTAAACATTAAGAAAAATGTAATGAACAAAACTTCTTTTAGTGGTTATCGACTACGCATTACAAAATTTTTAAACTCGCTACCCGATAGTTCACTGCCTATTGAAAGTATAACCAAAAAAGATGCAATCCTTTTTTTAAACACTATACTTGAAAATACTAGTGCACGAAATAGAAATAATTATAGAACTGATTTAAATTCATTTTTTAGTGAATTAGAAAACAATGAATTCATACCTCATAATTTTATCACTAAAATAAACGTATTAAAAACAACACCCGAACGAAACAAAACATTTACTGATAGTATCCAAGAAGACATCTATCAATTTTTAGAAGAGAAAGACCCTACTTTATTATTATTTATAAAGTTTATCTCTTACAACTTTTTGAGACCTGTTGAAGTTTGTCGTTTAAAAGTAAAAGATATTGACATAAAAGAACGAAAACTATATGTTCGTGCGAAAAATCAACCAGTAAAAATTAAAATCATTCCTGAAATTTTAATTAGCGAGATTCCAGATTTAAAAGAATTAAATCCTGAAAATTATTTTTTCACACCTTATGGTTATGGACAACAATGGGAAGCTGAAGAAAATAACCGACGTGATCATTACAGCAAACAATTCAATAAAACAGTAAAAGGTGAGTTCAACTTGAATAAAGATTATGGACTGTATAGTTTCCGACACACCTTCATTACCAAATTATATCGCAAATTAAGAGAGACAGAATCTGCACATGTTGCCAAAAGTAATTTAATGTTGATTACAGGACATTCAACAATGACTGCACTGGAAAAATATTTACGTGATATTGATGCAGAATTGCCTCAAGATTATTCGCATTTACTACAATAATATCATTCAAATACTCATTTAATATTTTGCAGAAAACCACATTTTATCGTAAATTGAATGGTCTAAATTTCACGTACCATTCACGTACCATTCACGTACCATTCACGTACCATTCACGTACCATTCACGTACCATTCACGTACCATTCACGTACCATTCACGTACCATTCACGTACCGCGTACGTGACATCGTACCAAAATAAACATTTATCATTAGTAAAATAACATATTAAACGTAAATCTTACGTAACATTAACGCAAAATGCGTAAGATAAATCCTAAACACTTGTTCCAACTTAATTATATTACTAATTTGCGAACACTTAAAAATCAATTTTGTTACACTATTTCTATTTGGATTCTAATGATGAAATAGTGATAGAGTATATACTGCCAAAGAATGATAGATTTACATACTAAGACCAACCAGTTAAACAAGGAACTTTATAAAAACTTCATTTTTTACATTCCTTCATACCTCATGTTAGAAATGTACAATATAAACCAATTAAGCAACGAACAATATGAGATGTTTGAACCTTATTTGGATAAAGTTAGTTACACCGATGATAATGATTGGCAAATTCACAAAACAGTTCCTTTTAACAAAGATTACCTTCTTGAGAAGACGTATAGATTACGAAGTAACATCCTTTCCATTTTTGAACTTAAAGAAAGTTTGAAACCAGAAACCTTTCAATACATCTTTGAAAAGTATCACGAACAAATTTCAGTCCATAAAACTATTACAGCATTATTAGTTGAACATTACGATTCAAATTGTCCCGAAAAAAGTGAAGATTTAAAAAACTTGTTTTTGAGTCAACAAAACATATTGGCTACACATTACAATGAAATTGAGAAGCATTTTAAAATTAAACCCAATACAGAAAAGTTCAATTCTCAAGAACTAATTGAAAAACTTAAAAATTTAAACACACCTATAACTTCAAATAAAAAATATTTAAGAGATTATATTCTACATCCTAATAAAATAGAAATAGAACGTATTATCCTTAATCTATACTCTGAAAGGAATGGAACCAGTATTCGTTACCTTATCGAATGCATGGAAGAAATAAAGTTAATCACATTAGAACATGGTAAACGAAAACTAATTCATGAAGCTATGCAAAATAGTTTCAATGGTCAACTACCCTCTTACAAAGCAGTTTTTGGTTATACCATTGATAAAATTCAAAACACCGATTATAAAAATGTAAAATTAGAACTTAACAAAAGTCTCAATCAATACATTTAAAACTTCGGGATTAAACAGGAATAAGTCTGGATTATTACAGTATTCAATAGACACAAGTTCGGAAAGTACTTGTTTTTTAAGCATTTAAACTTTTAATTCTTTCCGCTTCTGCCCTCAGCGCTTTACGTTTGCAATAACAAATTAAAGCAAACAAAAACGTTGACAGCAAATACGGCATATGAAGTTTTCTTAGCACTTTCTGAAAAAGAAAGAGCTGACTTTTTGCATCGTATTCAAGAACATTTTCCTACTGAACCAAAAAAAATACGCAAACCTAAAAACGACATCAATTTCAATCAAGATGATGCGATTCAATATTTGCTCAAAAATGTTTTTAATGTAAATTAAACACTATAAGTTAAATTCACTTCTACAATTTAAGATTACACCTAAACCATATCTTCTTTAATATAAGATTAAACACAAACTTAAATTACTAAACGTTAGTAATAAAACTGTTGATTTCAAAAAAATCAATATATTTGAATCGACACAAACACAGTATATAACGAAGACAAATTTTATAAAAAGCTATATAAACTTGTGTATATTTACTAGTTATAAGCCATTTTAAAGACGACCCACAGAATGATAAAAAATGAACTTTGGTATTTATTGATTGACGGACAACAAGACGCTGAAAGTGGAATCGTCGGGAACTTTTATGCTTATGGCAACCATTTGGGAGACGCATTAGATAAGACAATAAAAGCCTCAAATGATTATAAGTTTACAAATCATAACTTGACAGAAGCTTCATTACTTGACAACTTTGATGTAATTGAAAACAACAAGGAATTGGTTAAAATTGCTGACAATGTTTATATGCGACCAACTACTTATACCTTTCCATTTGACGACCCTGACAAAGAGTTTATTCCACCAATCGGAATAGTTAAGAGTGTCTTTGAAGGTGAGTATGAATATGATTTGATTAAGGAAAACTTTGTTGCCTATGGTGCAGACGACAATGGAATTTTTGAATTTGAATTGGTTCTTACAAAACAAAATTTAATAGATACATTTATTAAGACAATTGAATTCTTGCCGACAATTGACGGATTTTGGATATATCTCAAAAATTATTGGGAAAGTGATTTAACAGAACTTTGGGTTGCAAAGCATTTCACAGACATGCATATGGTAATAGACTTTCTTAAATCCCAAAAGAAAAACACTCTCGAAAATGGCTACTTAGATATTGTCGTTCACTCTCTGACAGGTGAAACAAACTTAACACTTGACGACCACAAAAAAATACAACTACACACTAAAGACGAAGGGGTATTCAATGACTTTATCGGAAACATAATTGAGTTAGGTTATGAACAGGCAAGAGATTTTTACAATTTAGAGTTTGGTTATCACCACTTCCATTACAGACTTGTCGACAGCTTGACAAGAACAGAATTTAAACAAATGTTAACTGACAATAAATTTGAACTGGTTGACAAATGGGAAGAATAAAAACGGCTTATAACACGGGTTTTGCGTCAGGCGGGCTGACGTGCAAACTTTGACCTTTGTGCTTCTAATAAACTTTAGTAATAAATTGACGCTTTGTGCTTCGAAACCCGCCCGAACGCAAAGCCCGAAAACGTTATATGTCATTTCGGCCTATCGTTGGCGAAAATGTCATAAGATTGACATAGAAATGACGCAACCAATAAAACAACATAAAAATATCTTTGCTGAGTAATCATCAAAATATGTAAAATGAAAAATCAGAACTTAGCAATTAAAATTAAAGACCTACGAAACAGAAAGGGATTTTCTCAAGAACAACTATCGGATGAATCAAAACTAAGTCTAAGAACAATTCAACGAATTGAAAAAGGAGAATCAATTCCTAGAGGGGATACTTTGATTAAATTAACTCAAGCTCTTGGAGTAACACCTGACGACCTTTTAGAATGGCAAATTACTGATGATAAAGGTTACTTACAACTACTTAATTGGAGTTCCTTTAGTTTTATAATCACCCCTCTATTAGGCATAATAATTCCACTTGTAATGTGGATTTTAAAACGTGAAAAAATAAAATTTGTAGATGATTCTGGAAAAAAAATAATAAATTTTCAAATAACTTGGACTTTAATACTGTATTCTACAATCACAATTATACAACTGATATTAGGAGAAGGTTTTTTTATTTATCTCAATATCAATATCACCGATTCCATTTGGGCTTTAATCCATAAATTCTCAATACCATCTGTCATTTTATTTTCACTATATGTATATAACATAGTTACTATATTTTTGAATGTTAGAAAATCTCAAAAAGGATTGAAAAATAAATATTTACCAGCAATCCCTTTTTTAAAATAAAAACGCCATATAACACAGTATAAAGTTCATTGCTTCGGATTTTCCTACGGAAAATACTCGCAAATTTGCTATCTTGGTTTCTTAAACTGAAAATCCTCGCGGATTTTCACGCAACAAACCTTATACAAACCGTTAAGTGTAATAATATAACAACTCTATGAAAATAGTATCAAGTTCTGGAAAGGGAAATTTTAAATTAATTGAGAAAAACAGTGAAATCTGTGAATTAGTTTATATTAATTGGTTTTCAGAAAAAGCTAAAACGGTTCTTAACGGAAACAATATCGAAATCAAACCAAAGAATATTTGGACAAGTAAGGTTGACATTTACAAGAATGACACTAACATCGGAGATATAACTTTTAACCTAAAAGGTCAGATGATTATTCGATTGGAAAAATCAAATGGAACGGAATGTAATTATGTGTTGAAAAATAAGGCTAAATGGAAGCTGAAATTTGAAGTTTATAATGAATACGAAACACTTCAGTTTTCACTAAATTCTGTTAATAATTGGAGTAAACTGAATTATGACTATGAAATTGAAATTGCAGATTTTAATTCAGAATTTGACATTAAAGAGCTCTTAGTTTATTGTGGTTATGCGACAAATTTATATCTAGCTATAATTAGTGCCGTATGATAAGGAAAACTTACTACACCTAACAATGGCTATAAGTAATTGCTTGTTCTCGCCTTCTTCTGAAAATTCTTGCGGATTTTCAGTTTGGTGTGTACTTGAAAAAGTTAACCGCTAAACCACGCAACTACTCATAGCAGAGACCGATGTGTGCAATGTAAAACCACCTCGTTAAAACTTATCAGATTAAAAGTAAACTGAAAATATTTTGTAACATTAAGTAAAAATTCCACACTAATTATTTGATGATAAATGACATAATATTTCAAATTAAATACACTTTTTCTCAATTAAAATTCAACCGAAAAAAAGAGTTAAACTTAAGATTAAAAGAATCATTCGGAAAACTGAAAGATGACTCTTTTGACTTTGATTACATTGAAAAATACTTTAGAAATAGAGATAATTCAAAAGCCTATCAAGTATTATCAGACAAAACTTGTAACGACTTGGATTTTGATGATTTGTTTATGTTTCTTGACCGAACCCATTCAAAAGTTGGTCAACAATACCTTTACAATAAACTTCGGACAATACAAGTAAATGAAAAGCAAACCAAACTAAACGAAGAAATAATAAAGGAATTATCCGAAAATCCTGAATTAAGAATTTCGGTTCAAAAAAAGCTTGAAAAATTAAACCATAAAGATGCGTATTATATATCCTCTTTATTTCAAGAAGAGCATCTTAATCCACCAAAATGGTTCTTTGCTATAAAATTATTGTCGTTTGCTAGTTTAGTCTCACTCGTTTTGGGCTTTTTTAACCCTATATTTTTCATAGTTCTATTAGGTGTTTTTTGCGTGAATTTTGTGATTCACTATTGGAACAAAAATAATTTAGTTCAATATACAGGTTCAATTCCACAGCTTTTAAAACTTAATAATGTTACATCACATTTATTTACCAACTCATTATTTAAAAAATTAAATCCTGACTTACAAAAGTCAATTAAACTAATAAAAGAAGTTGAAAATAGAATGTCTTTTTTCTCACTTGAAGCCAAACTTCAAGGAGAATTTGAAATTATAGCGTGGTTTGTATTTGAGATTTTTAAAACAATGTTTCTGCTTGAGCCATTATTGTTATTTGGTGTTTTAAAAAGACTAAACACAAAAAGAGGAGAAATAGAAAGTGTTTTTAAATTTGTTGGGCATATTGATATGTTAGTTTCCATAGCTTCTTTAAGAAAAGGACTTGAAACATTTTGTTTGCCAATTATTAATGATGGTGATAAAATTATTGCTAAAGATATAAGTCATCCTTTAATATTTAATTGCACAACTAACAATATTGAAATAGCTGAAAAATCCATACTTCTTACAGGCTCGAATATGTCTGGAAAAACTTCCTTTATTCGTGCCATTGGACTGAATGTAATAACTGGACTTACAATTAATACTTGTTTTGCAAAATCATTGACTTTTCCTTTATTAAAAGTGTTTTCGGCTATCCGGATAAGTGATGATTTGATGAACGATAAAAGTTATTATTTTGAAGAAGTATTAACCATCAAGGAAATGCTTAAAGAGAGTGAAAATGGAGATAAAAACCTCTTTCTTTTAGATGAAATATTTAAAGGCACAAATACCGTAGAGCGGATTTCAGCCGGAAAATCCATTTTATCTGCTTTAACAAAGAATAACAATAAAATATTAGTTTCAACGCACGACATAGAATTAACAGATATGCTTTCGGATCAATATGAATTGTATCATTTTAGTGAAACAGTAAATAATAACAGCATAGGTTTTGATTACAAACTGAAAGAAGGAAAACTAAAAAATAGAAATGCAATTAGAATACTTGAAATTAATGATTATCCAAAAGAGGTTGTTAAAGAAGCTATCGGAATAGCCAGAGAGCTAGACAAAAATTATTTAGCAAAAAACACTACTGGCAACAACGTATAGAAAATAGCGCTTTAAGTTTTTAAATCAAGGTGCTTTACGTAAATTCACATCTGTTGTAAACCGAAAAGTTCGTGAATAAAATACGTAATTTTCATATAAAAGACCGTTGACAATAATTAAAATAAACCGAAAGTAACCATAATTAAAAATTAAATAATAATGACAACAACTACATTTCTAACATTTGTAGGCGACCAATGTGGAAAGGCTGAAGAGGCAATAAATTTTTATACTTCTATCTTCCCAAACTCGGAAATTAAAAGCATAACAAAATACCGACAAGGAGAAGCTGGAGGAACACCAGAGCTTATCAAACATGGAGTATTTACGTTAAATGGAAAAGATTATATGGTATCTGAAAGCAATTATAATCATGCTTGGACATTTACACATGCGGTTTCAATTTTTATAAGCGACAATTCAGATGATTTGATACAAACACTATTCGAAGAACTTTCTTCAAATGGAGGTCAAGTGATGGTTCCTTTAGACAATTACAACGGTGAGGGAGATTACGGATTTGGCGAAAAATTTGGATGGTGTCAAGACAAATATGGTATATCTTGGCAATTTGTACTTACTGAATAATCTATGACTTTCATAGCTAAATATATCATAATTATTTTCGGCATCTTTCTTATTGGTGTTGGACTACTAATGCTCTTGAAGCCTACAAAGGCAAGAGAATATTTAAAACGAGCAGGAAGTACTAACCTTATAAATTATACTGAAATTACTATTAGAATGATACCGGCCGCAGGACTTGTTTTATTGCAAAAAACGCATATATTGACCACCACTTTCCAGTCTAAATTGACCATCGATTTCGGAGCAAATTGACCACCCAATTCCAATTTAAAGTGACCACCAAAAAACGTTTGAAAAACAAATTATTTTAAATCATACATTACAATTAAAAAAGACTAGTTTATTTTATAACTCTTCTGTCACTTTTTGCTGACGATTTACAGTTTTACACTATTCAGAATAAGAGTTAATATAGCGAATAAATAGTTTTTGTTGCTGTGTTAAGTCATTGAGTTTAGATTTCTTGTTTTCTTTTTCTCCAAATATAACTCTGTCAATTTCATTTTTATTCTTTATATAAAATTGATTACTTATTTCAATAAGTTCACTCTTATTTTTAAATTCTTTACAAGAAATTAGTAAAGAATAAAAATTTGAAAAATTAGGGAAATTTCTCTTCAATTCAATTTGTTCATATAAATAAAACTCTTTCTGACTATTTGTACCTTTTTCAGTAAGACCATTTTCCATTATAAATTTAAACCCAATATGTTTTAAGTTATTATAATAAGGTGTATTCTTTGCTTTTGAAATTTCAGACTTGTATACCTTATCTGCCTCATCCAAATTTTTATTTTTTTTATTAATAAATGAGGAGTATAAAACATTATCATATGGAATTTGACTATTTATGTATGATTTTGAAGTTTTAATCATATCAAAGTCTTTTTGTGCTTCTATTATTTCTTTCTCTTTTGGGTCTGAACATCCTAAAGTCAGAAGTACAGTACAAAGAAGTGTTAAGATTTTTTTCATTATTTATTATTTATTATTTTAAAATTTATACACTTGTTGAACAACAGCCTTTTTGTGCATCAATAGGTTTAATCTCCTCTACAGAACTTACCTCCCAAACACCCTCCTCATCATAGATCCATAGTGTTAAATAACCCGTACCATATGGAATTCCAGTACAGCACCCTTGACCAAATAAGACAGTATAGTCATATGTCCCTGATTCAAAGGAGCCGCATCCACATGCTTTTGCAATCAAATTTTGAATTGAAAAAACAAAAATACTTAATAATAAAAATTTTAACTTCATAATTATTTTTTTTATACATTAATTGTTAAATATACTTATTTTTTAATTAAAAAAACTTATTAACTTAACATATCTCTATTATCAATGTAAGTCAAAAGGTAAAATACCACAATTAAATAAGACTTGTTTATTAATCTGGTACGTGGTTGGTACGTGGTTGGTACGTGGTTGGTACGTGGTTGGTACGTGGTTGGTACGTGGTTGGTACGTGGTTGGTACGTGGTTGGTACGTGGTTGGTACGTGGAAATTAAAACTCTAATTGCTTAGAAACTGTTAAAACAAAATTATTTACTAACAAGTTCATACAACATCTGTTATATTTAAAAATAAATTACATAAATAAAACCGTATTTAGTATTTTTGATACTATCAAATGATAGTATCAAAATATGAAACCACCTTACGAAGTATCATCAGAAATATTAAAATTAATTACTGCTATATCTGAAAAAATAGGAGAAGTTAATGCAAAACATTTAGTAAAACAAAATCCAACATTAAGAAAACAGAATAAAATAAAAACTATTCATTCTTCATTAAGTATTGAAGGTAACACTTTATCAGAAGAACAAATAACAGCTATCCTCGATAACAAAAGAGTGGTTGGTCCCCAAAAGGACATAGTTGAAGTTTTAAATGCCCTAGAAGTTTACAAAGGATTAAATTTTTTAAAATATCAATCTGAAAAAGACTTCCTAAAAGCGCATAAACTGCTAATGAAAGAGCTTAAAGAAAAATCGGGAGCTTATAGAAGGTCTGGTGTTGGAATCGTAAAAGGTTCAAAAGTCGAGCATATTGCACCTCCATACGAGAATGTTCCTTTTTTAATGAAAGACCTCTTTGAGTATTTAAAAGACAAATCAGAAATTACATTAATAAAAAGTTGTGTATTTCATTATGAAATGGAGTTTGTACATCCTTTCATGGATGGAAATGGAAGAATGGGAAGATTATGGCAAACATTAATCCTTATGAGTGAATATGAAATATTTGAATTTTTACCCTTTGAAACATTAATCTCTAAAAATCAGGAGGAATATTATAAAGTTTTGTCAACTTGTGATAAAGAAGGAAAATCAACAAAATTTATAGAGTATATGCTCCGAATCATCAACACTTCACTATCTGATTTACTGGAACACACAACAAAAAAACTAAACGAAACGGAGCGATTAGAATTATTTATTGAAAAGCGAAATGAAGAGTTTACGAGGAAAGATTATATGAAATTCTTTCCTGAATTATCATCTGCAACAGCCAGTCGGGATTTGAAAAACGGAGTAGAAAAAGAAATGATAACAAAAATTGGCAATAAAAAAACGACAGTCTATTCAAAAAAAAGCACTAATCAAATATAAGTTACATTCTACATTATAACCCCCTTTTTTTATAGAAATGCACTTGATTTTATCTGAAATTTTACAACTAAAATTTTTGTATATCAAACGAATTGATGAGTCATGAGCCGATTATAATTTTTAATCGGCTCATTTTTTATAGTTTTTTGAGCCGATTAATTAGATGATTGAGCAGTGAAAAAAATGATAAAGCAGCTAAGTTATAATATCATTTAAATCTAAAATAAAGAAAGTAAATATTTCTAAAATTATACTAGGATATTCAACCTTAAAAATCTAAATTTGAAAGTATATAACCAATCTAAAATATTTTAGATTTTCAGTATACGTTTTTTGAAAAAAACACCGAAAAACGTTGAAAATAAGGCATTTTGGGGCAATTCATAACCCTGAGGTCACGGGTTCAACTCCCGTCTTCGCTACGAAATTTAATCTATTTTAAATCAACGGCTTAGTGTTTACTAAGCCGTTTTTTATGTCTAAATATTTCGGTTCTGTCGCATCTGACAAAACAAATCCATGAAATTCTTTAACAAATAAATTAAGCTGCTAATTTGCAGAAAGAATTAAATATGGTTCTACCTGGACTAACCATCTGATTTTTCCTTATCATATGTACAATTTCAATACCACTCAATGTTCGCTTTGCCGATTCAAAATTTTTGAAACCTAAACCGTTTTGTATTCTCCAATTAATAAATCGATGATCTTGCTCAACAATATTATTCAAATATTTACATTGTCGAATTTTAATATTGGAAGAGAAACGTTTATTATAAACTTTTATCGCTGCTGTATTAGAGCCACTCTTATCTATATTAATCACTTTAGGTCTATCATTACCATTTATTGCCTTCATTAAAAAAGACTGAGCGCTCATCCTTTGCCTTCTTTTAGTCAATAAAAAATCAACTGTATTACCAAACTTATCTACAACCCTATACAAATAGCACCATTGACCTTTAATTTTAATATATGTTTCGTCCATTCTCCAACTAACCCCTATTCTAAACTTTCTTTTATTCATTTGAGATACAATAAAGGGTGTAAACTTATATACCCAACGTTGTATTGTTGCATGGTCAACTTGTACTCCACGCATTTTCATTATCTCTTCAACATCCCTATAACTTAATGTAAACCTAAGCTTGAAATATACCGCCTGAAGAATTATTGATTTTGGGTAGCAATGTCCTTTAGTATTCATCAAATGAAAAATTTTAATGCCTTAAAAGTAAATCAATTTCTTAGATGCGACAGAACCCTAATTTTCTGTTTTCCATATTTTATTTGTCGTATTTAAAACTTTATAAAAAATTATATTAACTCTAATTCCGAAAAATCAACTCTTTCAAAATTGGGTGATGAAAAATAGGTTTCTCTCAAATGTTTTCCTTTGTCATAAATATCCGTAAAACATTCTTTTAACTCTATATCAAAACCATTTACAGCAAGTATTAAACGCTTGTCATTTGATTTTGAAATATAAACTCTACCAGTTAAGTTTCTAAATTCTGTATCTATAAATTGCTTCAATAATTCTTTGTTTTCAAATTCTGTATGGTAGAATTTAAACAAGTTTTGCTTTTTTAAATAGGAAACAAAATTGTTTCTGAGTTTCTTATGAATTTCAACTCTGAATTTCTCTAATTCAAATGAACTTTTATTGGTATAGGATTTTAAAACAAAAAGAAAATTTATAGAATAGTGATTGACAAATAAGGAATCTCTATCAAAAATCCTTTCTTTAAAATGATAAGAATGTTTAATTCCTTTGTCAAAATCAATAGCAAGTTTATCATTGTCAAAATCGAAAATATCCGTTACTACACCTTGAATAAAAAAGTTTGGTGTAATATTATAACCTTCTGTTACTTTATCTCTATATCGTATGTTTTTATTAATTTGTTTGCCTTCATTCAGTAAATCTATATTGAATTGAATTACATTCTTGGCATAAGTAAATTGCTTATAAATTGAATTTTCTTGAACCTTATTATTGGCTTTATAATACTTTGAGTCACCAATGTAAAAAATACTTTCATCACGATCAATTAAAGAATCATACTCAAATAAATGGTCAATAATTTTACCGTCTTTATTTTCTTTCAGTTTTTTAAGCGAAACTCCTTTGCTTGTTTCTTTGGAATCGATTTTAGAAGTTATTAGCTTATCAATCATATCTTCAAATATCAAATGATAATACTTTACCATAATAAAATCTTCATTCTTATTTTGAATTGAAACTTTATTTGATTTTGAAAAATACAATTCCAATAATTTATACATTTTTACTAATGTATCTGAAAAGTATTTGTATCGTATTTTCTTTAATATTTTTGGAGCATTGCCTGCTAATTTTTCATAAGCATAACCTTTGGAAATCGTATAGGATTCATCTATTTGCACGCTAAAATTATATTCAGTCTTTAAATGATTTAAAACTGAATAAAACATACACAACAATTCTTCCTCTGTATCAATATATTTTTTCTTTACATTAAGTTCTGAATAAATTGGTATTCCTTCATTGGTAACAAAAGGATTTGATTTTCTTACTGTTTTACCCCAATTAACCTTTTTATGCTTTGCTGAAATTTGCTTTTTATGAATAAATAGAATTGTATTTTTATTCTTTTTATGGAAGTTTACAAAACTTAAAACAATATCTAAAAACGAGTATTCATTTTCGCCTAATGAAGTGCTTAATTGTAGTACATCGCCTTTAGATTGGATTGTGTTTGAATATCTTTCTCGATACTCTATTAATCCTTTGTAGAAAATTATTAAAAATCGTTTTAACCAGTTCAATTCGTCTGTAAATTCGATAACTTCATCAATCTTGTTTTCTGCAAACAAATTTTTATGATATTTATTTAAGATTAAACCTTCTGTATCTATAAACACTTTGGGTAGTAAATAAATTACTTCATTATCGATACTATGGTAATATCCCACATTATCAATTATACCATTAACACCATTAGGCATATAAAATTTATCGCCAAAAATGGGTTTTAGAATGTCTAAAGAATAAGATTCTCCTTCAATAAATATTCTCATTACTCTTCGCTTGTTGTAGTTGGTTCTGCTTTATTTACATCAATTAATTTCAATCGTTCTTCAATTATATAACTAACTAAATTATTTGAAGTACCATTCTCGAAAAAGCTTGTATAAGTTAGGTTCTTACCATCGGCTGACTTGAAAATAGTATTTTCTTCATCTTTAAAAACATCATTCCACAAATAGAAAATAATTTTGTTTACAAACGTGCTTTCTGTAATTACTTTTCCAGAATTTTGAGCATCAATAAACCAATTTCCTATTTGCTTGTCTTGGCTTTTAGTAATTTCAAATATTTCTTCATTGATTACTTTTAAGAAACTTAACCATTCAAATGCTTTGCCATTATCTAATTGAATTGTAAAATCTGAATATTTACAATCAGTATCAATTGGAACGTAAATCCAATCCCATCTTCTTTTGAATGCACTATCCATAGGGAACAAAGATTGGTCAGAAGTATTCATTGTTGCAATTATCTTTAAATTGTTTGGGAAACGAAGTTTACCATTTTCAATTCCAGGATGATTTCCTCCAAATCCTTTTTCACTTAATAAATACTTACAAAGTTCTTCTTCAGCAGTAACTTCATATTTACTAAAACCATCTTTATCTCTATCTAATAATTGAAATAAATCTCCAAATATTTCAGCACAATTTCCTCTGTTGATTTCTTCTATTTGCAAGTAGAAAGGTTTTGTATCGTCTGCTGACACTAAATTTTTCCACGCATCAACATAAATTTTAGTAAAGATTTGGGGTACAAATTTGTAAGCAATTTTATCTCCGTCCATTGTTGGTTTATAACCTCCTACAAATGAGTGGTAATCATAATCAGGATGAAAAGTTACTTTTTGTACATCTTTACCATTTGTTTCAATATCTGCTCGATGAGATTTTCCTGTACCAGGTGAACCGTAATATATAACATTGTTTACATCTTGTGAGCTTGTTGATACTGTTGGAGTTATAACATCATCCGATGAATTATGTATTGATTGGATATTTTCTATGTAATAAAAAATGTATTCAGGTCTAAATGTACACACATAATTATTTTTAAAATTATGCTTATACAGACCATTAAATCTTGCTTTTTGTAATGAATCTATATTTAAACCTCTTAAACTTGGGTTACCAGGATAATTTGTATCGGGATCAATATTCCAACCTGCAAAAACAAGATTTTCTAAAGCATCATTTGCTTCATAGCAATACACTCCTAAAATAATACTTGGATTTGGATTTACTCTTGGGTCTTTACCATTTAGTTGGATTTTTTTCTCCCTATCATTTCTCTCCTCATTTCTGATGTTACCATAATAAACAACAATGTTTTTTTGTATATTATTAACGGTATTACGATATTCAATAGTCCATTCGCAACCATCATTACTTATGGACGTACATTCATATACACCTTGTGAAAAGAGTTGTGTCAAGATAGCTTTCTTGTCTGCAATTGACTGAACAGCTCCATTATATTGAACAATTTGTGATTCTAAATTTAATTCATATCTCATAATCGGTCTTTATTTTATTTGCGAATATTTCGGCTAATTTTGATGGAACAGCATTACCTACTTGTCTCCACTGCTCTTTAAAATTGCCTTCTAATTTGTAATTATCATCTATTGTTTGAAGTCTTTTTATCTCTTCAATTCTCAAAAATCTATTTTTCCAATGGAAAGGACCTTGATTATTTGAAAAACTCGCTTGTATAGTCCAAGATGGTCTATCAGGTGTTAATTTCAATAAAAAAGTCCAATATCTCGACTTCCATTCAAACAATGGTTTTGGATGTCCTTTTTTTTCTGTATAAAAAAGATAGTTCTCCCCAGGAGGAATATCTTTCATTAAACTATGATGCTTTGAACCAGGTTTTTGTTCTAATTCTTCTTCATTAATATTATCAAAATCACTAATTACATCACCACAAGTAACCCAATTACTTTTACCTTGCTGTTTCTTTTCAGGGTCACAATGCGTTTCAAGAGGGAATTCAAATTTTGGTAATTCTTTTTTTACTCCTACACAAATAAACCTTTTTCGAGTTTGCGGTACACCATAATTTGCTGAATTAACAACTTTATATGTAACATTATATCCAAGTCGGTCAGATTCACTTTCTAAATAATCTAAAGCGTCTTGATGAGTTTTATACATAAATCCATCAACATTTTCAAATAAGAAAAATTTCGGATTCACTTCTCGTATTACCCTAAAATATTCTGGAACAGCAAATCCAGCTTTTTCATCCTCAAATCCTTTCTTTTTATCTTGTAGATAATGCCTTGCCTGACTAAATGGAGGACAAGGAGGACCACCAATAACACCTACAACCTTACCGTTGTATTCCTTAAAATCAATGTTTCTTATATCATCATTTATTACCAAATCTGATAAGTTATTTTTTTTTATGGTTTCACAAGCTACATCCCATACATCAGTTGCAAGAACCGTTTTAAAACCTGCACCTTTAAATCCTAAATCTAAACCACCACACCCTGAATACAAACTAATTATCTGTGGCATATAATTATAAATTTTTTATTAAATGTTCCACCATCGCTTTACCCAATAATGTTGGAACAGCATTTCCTATTTGTTTGTGAATAGACCTTCTTGAACCAACAAAATTATAATCCTCTGGAAAAGTTTGTATTGCTGCAATTTCTTTTAAACGCAATCTTCTGTTATTCCAATGAAAAGGACCTTCCCAATGTCCCGGCGATGCAATTATCGTCCAAGATGGTTGTACTGGATGCAATTTTAATAAGAATGTCCAATATCTTTTACCTGCAATAAATTTTGGATTTGGATAACCTCTTTTTTCGGTAAGAGCTATGTAATTTTGCCCAGGAGGAACAGCTAATAAATCTTCAAAATATTTACCTTCTGTAGAATCGTAATCGTCACTATAAGCAAAATCATCATATTTACCAATCCAATCAATTACACGTTCATAAGGTTTAAGATTTGCATCTAATAAAATTTCTTTACTTGAGCCATTTGTTTTAATTGGACTTGTTTTTATTTCCTTTTTTGAGGCTATAAAAAATACACGTTTCCTTTTTTGAGGTACACCAAACTCAATCGCGTTTGCTCTATAAACTATATATTTATAACCTAATTTATCGATAGTCTCTTCAAGCGCTGATACTGCATCTACATTTTTAGGATGAAGTAAACTTTCTACATTTTCCAGAATAAAACCATCAGGTTTTAACTCTTCAATCATTCTCAAATACTGACCAATCATATTTCGTGGATCATCACTACCTAATCTATTTTCGTGTGTTTTCCAATATCCTGCTTTTGAAAATGGTTGACAAGGTGGACCACCTACTAATATCAATTTCTCTGGATTGTTCTGCTTTAAAATTGATGAATAATCCTTTGCATTCATCGCCTTTATATCTTTGTGAAAATGCGTTGTGTGAGAAAAATAATTATTACTTTTCATTGTAGCAACACTATCTCTATCAAAATCTAAACTTGAAATAACTTTAGAACCCGCCAATTGAGTTCCAATATCTAATCCTCCAGCTCCAGAGAAAAATCCAATTGTTTGTATTTTGCTATCAATAATTGCATCAACGTTATTATTGACTGTATATCCTCTATGGCTAAATTCAATATCAATAAAATCTTTTTTACCAAATTTTTTAAATTCATCTTCAAATAACATTAACTGTGGCTCTTGAACATATAGTAAAGATTCCTTCGGTAATTTGTATTTCTTAATTTTTGCAATTTCCATTTATTCTTTTTCTTTTTTTGAATGTTTAACGCTTTCTTCTGCTACCATCATTGCTTTTAATGCTGTGTTTTCATCTTTTACCACATCATAAATTTGGTCAGCTAACCAAAGTGTTACTAATTCATCAGGAACGACCTTTAGTATTTCAGCCAATTTTAATACAGTTTCTTTTTTAGCGTTTCTTTCCCCTCTCTCAATTTTACTTAATTGAGCTGTGTCCATATCAAGCAATGGTGCTAATTGCCGTAATAGCATCTTTTGCTCTTCTCTTAATATTCTAATTTTATTTCCGAATTGACTATTCATTGTTTTTTTATTGACTTGTCACATATTGGCAAATATAAATAAAAACTTATGGTTGTTTTTTTGGGTCATTTTCTTTTTTTGAATTAGTTATTCACAGATATTTAAAGAGAAATTTTATACTGTGCAGTTTCCAAGTTAAAGCATTGTTAAATAAAAAAGTAGGCTGTGAAAAACAACTTTTCGCACAGCCTACCAATAAAAAACCAATCTATTCAATGCTATTTTTTCCCTTTTGCTTTTACAATTCTCCCACCTTTAGCATATCGGAAACCTTTTTTAAGTGTTCCGTCTCTTTTTACCCCCTCACGTTTAATTACTCCGCTACAAAGCTTTTTAGCCGATATTCTTTTTTTGCCTTTTGTTTTTGCTTTTTTTGCTACCATGATTTCTGATTTTAAGTTATTTGACTTTAAATGATAATTTTCTCTTTTTGTGTTCGCCTACTACTTTTTTGTAGTACATCGAGTATTTTAAAGTGAGGTCATTCCCTCTGTTTTTCTCCAATGTTGCAAACCTTTCCTTTGTGTCGGGATGCGAGGAACAATGAATTACTGAAGTTGGATTGTGCGCCATTTTATTACCTCCATACATCGCCCCGTTTTCCTTTACCTGTGATATGAAACACCAAATAATTTTAGGGTATTTGGTGCGCAGGTAATTAAGTTGGTCGGCTGTGATTTTTAAATCCGTAACCGAATCGGCAATAATTACCTTAACCACTTTACAAAACCCTTGCAATTCCTCAAATGGGTTTTCCAAATAGCCTTTAATGGCGATATACTTTCTGCCTGCTTCAGTAGTGTTACGGTTAATACTATCTAACGTGTCCTTGCTTTCAATCCCGCCTTGCTCGTAATCGATATAGGCAACTGGTGTTTGTTGTTCTCCGAAAGCGTTTGCAATCTGCATGGCCAACTGTGATTTCGAGCTGTGCTTATTTCCTTTTATGAGGATTAAAGCTTTATGCGGTTGTTGCTTTTGCAAGAACTTCCCAATTTCTCCACCCAATACAAAAACATCTTTAGCTTCCTGCGGGGCTGAACCTGCCGAAACAAAACCCAACTTTGTAAATCGTCAGCAAAAGTGGACACGATAGTTAAAAAAATAAGCTAGTGTTTTTTCAATTAAAAAAGTAACTTTAATAATGGGAACACAAAAAAAGAAAACTACAGAAACCTTTGTAAAAGACATTCGTAAAAACACACGCAGAATCTTTACAGCTGAACAAAAAATTTTAATAGTTATGGAAGGTATACGAGCAGAGACCTCTGTAGCTGAATTATGTCGCAAATACAGTATTGCTCAATCTCAATTTTATGCTTGGAATAAAGAATTTTTAGAAGCAGGTAAAAAACGTTTAGCAGGCGATATCACTCGCGAAGCTACTAGTGATGAAGTGACTGAACTTAAAAAGGAAAAACAGTTATTGATTTAATGAGTGGTATGGGAGAATGTTGGAAATATATTTTAAAATCTTCTAACCATAATTCAAAATTAATAAGTCTTGATTTTTCAAGCGAAATGGTTAAAGGCGCTGAAAAAAACAAAACTAAATTTAAGGATTCTAAAATTGATATACTCAAAGAAAATGTATTTAAAAACTCAATTGAAAACGATACGGCAGATTTTATTATTTCAGGTTTCGGTTTAAAAACTTTTAATAATGAACAACTTTCAAACTTAGCAGATGAAATATATAGATTTCTAAAACAAAATGGAAAGTTTTCACTTATTGATGTTTCTGTACCAGAAAATAAATTTTTAAAAACATTATATATGTTTTACTTAAAATATATTAATCCAATTCTGGGCAAACTCTTCCTTGGAAGTCCTGAAACTTATAAAATGTTAGGTATTTACACCGAAAAGTTTGAGAACGCTAAAACTGTTTACCAAATATTTGATCGTCCAGAATTTGAAATCCAATATGTAAAATATTTTTATGGTTGTGCTACAGGAGTAAAAGGAATAAAACTAAAATAACTATTGACAACATCTGTTACAAGCAATGGATGGCTATGACAAGTTTTCCGAATTATTTCCTACAAATCAATAGTTTGTATTATACTTGTTCTTACTCAATATTAGTAGTAATTCACTACTTTGTAATTCAGAATCGTTAGCATAATTAAAATGTAAACTTAAAAAAATAAATCAAATCATCAGATACGATAGAACCGAAATTAAAAGATTTATATTATTTTATTCAACAAATAAATAATCAATTGGTACATCTAACTCAAACTCTTTTAATTCTTCTAGCATATTTTTTAATTTATTGGACCACTCTTGCTGTTTCTTATAATTTACTCCTCTACTTGTTTAAACCTCATATTCTTGCTGAAAATTCCAGTGTTCATCTTCAATATCTTTATATATATTAAAAACACTATCCAGATTAAGTTCATTTTTTAATAAATTTTCTGTCCATTTCTTTCTAATTTTTCTAGCATATATTTCCGCAATATCAAAATGACCTTGTTCATGAATCATTATATTTACATCCTGTTTTTTAAACCAGGACTTATCCTTAATAACTACTGCAGCTACTTTTAATTTTCCTAAATCAAAAGTACTACTAATTCTTCTTGGAATAACTATTAAAGATGGAGTTATAACAGCTTGAGCTAGTTCATATTCATGAACTTTATTATTTGAACGAAAATCTCTCCATTCAAGTTTTCTTTTAGAAGACCATAACAAAATACTATCATTCTCAAAAATACTCTGAGAAAAAGATAATGTACTGTACAAAAAAAAGGCAATATAAAAATATTTCATATATAAAAAACAACAAGGTTCTGTCTCATCTGACAAAATAAATCTATGAAATTCTATAACAAATAAATTAGGTTCTGTCGCATCTGACAAAATAAATCCATGAAATTCTATAACAAATAAATTAAGCTGCTAATTTACAGAAAGAATTAAATATAGTTCTACCTGGACTAACCATCTGATTTTTCATTATCATATGTACAATTTCAATACCACTCAATGTTCGCTTTGCCGATTCAAAATTTTTTAAGTCTAAAAGTAAATCAAATTATTAGATACGGCAGAAACATGTCGCGATAACTTAATGTAAACCTAAGCTTGAAATAAACTGCCTGAAGAATTATTGATTTTGGGAGCAATGTCCTTTAGTTTTCATCAAATCAAAAATTTTAATGCTCTAAAAGTAAATCAATTTCTTAGATGCGACAGAACCTTTTCTCAGCTAAAAAATCATAATTGCTATTTGTAAATCTTACGGTTAATTCTTTCTTAGTAAAAGATTTCATTCTTCCCCAATTACCTTCTTTTCCTTGCCAAAATTCTAAAATAGTATATAGTTCAAATAAAGTAAAACTTCTTTTCTTTTCTAATCCAAGATTAGCAAAATACTTATTGAATGTGGTTCTATCAGTTAATCCCTTGAGTTCTCTTATATCTTTCCTTTTAATATATTTTCTATCGCCCGAAAGCTCAAAAATTTTAGCTAAAAGAAATTCATTCAAACTAGAATCTCTCTCAATTGTTCTCAAATCGATAAAATTACCTATATAGAATATGTAAACTATTTTTCTTTCAAAATTTTTGATTTTTGAGCAAAACAAAACACTCAATACAAAACCAAGTGTTAAACCCTTTTCTTTATTATAAGAAGGTACAAATATTTTATTATCCAATTCCATGATTTAAAAAAACATCTTATAATTGAAAACATTCAATTACAAGATGTATAATAACTAATCTGTAAAAGCATTAACCTTTATACTCTTCATTATTTGGGTTTAACTGATTTGCGTGATTATCCAAATCCGCTTGAGTGTACTCATAATCTTTGTCTAAAGCCATAATATAAAATTTAATTAATAATTTATTTATAGCAAAAATATGAGGGATATACATGATAAAAATATAAATATTCGACGATAACAAAAAAAAACAGAAGATTAATTCAAAAAAACTAAGAAAGTCTACATCTTGTAAATATTTCAATGTGATTACTCTATTTTAATTGAAACAATCACTCTTTATTTTTAATATATTTTTTTATCATGTAGTTAGTAATTGGTCTAAGTGGTTTTCCTGTTATAGGATGAAATCCGGGTAAATTATAACACTCAATAACTGAATCGTTCAGTTTTGAATAATATATAACTGCTTTGTCATTTTTAAAAAAAACAGTTTTACCATTTACATTAACTTTTTTCAGCTTGAATAAATCTGAATTATATAATTCGATACTGTTCTGAATAACAAAACCATGCTGAGAAGTTTTATCACAATCTACAATCTCATAATGATCTTTTGTCCATTGCATGCAGTTAACTTTTGTATAACTGTCTCTATACCTATTAAACCCATAAATTCCAAAAAATAAAACAAGAACACCTACCAAACTAATTAGCCCCAACTTCTTATAATTTGATTTTCTTGCGCTAATCTCATTTACATTCAATTCTGTTACTTCTTCTGGTTCCTCTTCATTTACAGTTTCAATATTCGAAATAATTTCCTTATCAGTAAGTATACTTTTAAAATTTGAATACGGCCTTTGTTTAAACTTTATTAGTATTGCTGTCATTTCGACAACATGTAATGATGGAATTTTTATGCTGCCTTCCAAATAATTTTTTACCGGACGAAACTTATCGATATCTATATTCTTAATAAACTTTAGAACATCATCTTCTCCTTGAGGTATTTGAAAGAAGCTTTTAAAAGTTTTCAAATCAGCTGCATTTAATCCTGTTTGATACAAAATTTCACAATAGTTTCTTAATTGTGCAGGCGATGGTTTTACTAAAAAACCAGTATCATCATTATCCCTTGCTTTAGGAATTTCTCTTGCAATTCTACCGCAATAATCATTAAAAGTATTTGACATTTTCGGAATTAATAAGCCATATCGGAATTATCGGAATCTCTTTAAAATCAATCAAAAAACCCATCATTTCTTTGCTGTGAAATTAGTTTTCAAGCAAAAAATTAACGTGTTAATCAAAAGTACAAAAACTAGTTCAACCGTAGCTGTAATTAGACAATTAATGGGAAGAATTTCTTCTTACAGCTACAAAACTTCCCAAAGCCTAAAGCATCGCTGATGCAAAAAATTAATCAAAATTTTTAAACATTATGAAAAAAATTATTTTAGGTGCCATTATTTTGGTAGGGGCAATTTGTAGCACTTCATGTTCTCTAGATGAAGCAAATTTCAATAAAGAAAATAGAGAAGAATTCTTAAACCACGTTAGTACAGATTCAATAGGAGACACTGGTGGACAAGATGGATATTTACCAACTAAACCATAATCCGTTATTTTAAAATTTTACTATTTTAGAGGAATGAAAAACAAGCACTTTTATTCCTCTATTTTAGTGATTCTTTTTTTGCTATTCACTGCATGCAATAAAGATGAATCGGAAGTTGAATCAGAAGAAAAATATGATAAAACTATCAATAAAGTTAAAAACTTTGAAACTGAACATAAATTAAATGAAGCGTTCCATTGTCTTGCCAATTATATTAATGATAAATCTACTCCGCTACATTACTTAAATAAAGCTAAACTTGAACTAGCAAGACTTTATCAAATGCAAGGTGATTTTATTGAAGGTGAAAATTTACTCATAGATGTTCTTAACTCTAATACAGATGAAAGTTTAGAACCACATATTCACAACATTCTTGGAATCATATACAAAGAACAAAAGCAATTTGACAAATCTCTAGAACATTATTTAATAGCCAAAAATAAATCAGAACAAGATTTACACAAAGCTATCATTCAAAATAACATTGGTGTAGTTTATTTAGAAAAAGGAGAAAATGATAACGCAATTAAAAGTTTAAAACCCCTCATTAATAATGAAGAGTTAATGCAATTTCCATTTTATCATGTAAAAGCTATTGATAATTTAGGATTCGCATTAATAGATAGTTTACCGAATGTTGCTGATTCACTACTGCAAAAAAGTTATAACATTAGAGATAGCATTAATGATGAGTATGGAAAAATTTCCTCTACAATTCACATATCCAAACTTTATGCTTTAAAAAGCGACACTCTTTCAAGCATAAAGTATGCAAATGAAGCTTATCAAATAGCTACTGTTTCCAATAGCCCCGATGACAGAATTGAAGCTCTTGACCTTCTGATTCGATTTGACAATAAAAAAAATTGGTACCCTTTACTCTATAAAGTAAACGATAGTATCAATACTATTAGACAAAATCATAAATACCAATTTGCAAAGATAAAATACGATAACACAAAGGCTTTAGAACAAGTTGAGAAACAAAAGAATCAAAAATATATTCTAGCTATAATTTTAGTTTTCTTATTCGTCACTGGCTATTTAACTTTCAAAATGTATAAACTCAAAGCAAAAAGAGAACAATTACAAGCGATATACAATACTGAAACCCAAATCTCCAAGAAAGTTCATGATGAACTAGCGAATGATATATTTCAGGCATTGAGTTATGTTGAAATAAAAGATGATTCTGAAGAAGGTTTTAAAAATACTTTGTTAGACAAATTGGACAATATTTATCAAAAAAGCAGAAGCATTTCAAGAGAAAACAACACAATTGATACTAGTGAAAACTACATTGACGAGTTAGATAATTTAATCGCTGGATTTAATACTTCAACTACAAATATCATTACAAAAGGGATAAAACAAATCAATTGGAATAAATTAAAAAAAGAAAAAAAGATAGCCGTATATCGATGCATTCAAGAACTCTTGGTAAATATGAAAAAGCATAGTAACGCTAGTCTTGTATTGATTTCATTTGAAAACAATTTGAATGAAATTAAAATAACATATAAGGATAATGGAATAGGCATAACTGATTTAAAAATCAAAAACGGATTATCAAATATGGAAAACCGTATTGAAAATGTATCTGGCAAATGTATTTTTGAATCAGATAATGGATTTAAAGCTCTAATAAACATCCCTTTTTAATATGAAAATACTTGTTGCTGAAGATATCGATAGCATTAGTTTAGGAATTCAAAAAGCTATTCAAGAATATAAAGACTTTGAAATTGTACATGCTCGATATTGCGATGAAGCTCTTTTGAAGTTTAAAAAAGCTGAATTAGATGGTCAACCCTTCGATTTAATCATATCAGACTTGTCATTTAAAACAGATTACAAAGAGAATGTTTTGCAAAATGGAAGTGATTTGGTTAAAGCCATTAGAACCATAAATCAAATAGTTCCAATAATAGTTTACTCAATAGAAGACAAAACCTACGTAATTAAAAACCTATTCGAACTAAACGACATCAATGGATATGTTTTAAAAGGTAGAAATAGCACCACAGAACTTTTAGAGGCTATAAAAACAGTTCTTGCAAAGGATAAATACATTAGTAGAGAAATTAATCATGTCCTACAACGTAAAAACACGCTTGAAATTGAACAATATGATATATTTCTACTGGAAAAATTAGCCAATGGTCTTTCTCAATCTGAAATTTCAAATGATTTTAATGATCAAGAAATTTCCCCTTCTAGTGTAAGTGCTATTGAAAAAAGAATAAACAAGTTGAAAATACAATTTCAAGCTAAAAATAGTATACAATTAGTCGCTTTAGTGAAAGATTTAGGTATAATTTAAAAAAGGAAGCCTATTAGCTTCCTTTTTTGCAAACTTAACAAATCCAATTATAATGAAGTAGCAACAATACTTCCTGCTAAAACTAATCCTGCAACAGCTATCCATCCTAAACCTTTACCCTTTTTTTTCTCAGTAACAGGCTGATAAGTCTCTGCTTTCTGTAAATAATTAGGTTTTACTTCTAAAAACTTAATATCTGACTCTTGAATGGGTCTAAAGTTCTTATAATTTGCCACCCAACCGTAAACTGTAAGTTGTGTTTTCCCATTTTTTGTGCTTGAATCAAAAGTTGGCTCAACTAAAATATCACCTCCTTGTTCTTTCAACAATTCCCTTACAGCTTCATTCTTAGCTGCGTCAAGAGATAAGACATTTGTCAATTCAATTTTTTTTGAAGTTTTCTCCTGCTTTACATCTAAATCAACTATTACAGGCTTATGTACAACTCCAGAACCGACGATGTCTAAGGTTTTAGAAGTTCCTGATTTGGTAGTTGAACAGGAAATAAAAAATAAAGAAGAAACGGTAAATAAAATAATTTTTCTCATAAGAAATAGGTTTATAATTACGAGACAAACCTAAAATGAAATATATTTTTTACCATACGGAAAACCGTACACAAGACTATTTTATTTTAAATAAAATTTAACCGTTAAAGGTATGTGGTCTGAAATCTCCCTTGCTGTTTGTAGTGAATTAAAATCGGTATAAAAGAAAATTGCCTTTTTCTCACTAATTTCAATTTTATCCCGTTGATACCAAATATTATCGAACTCTGATGCTAAACATTCCTGAGCAATACATTCCTTTTTTAAAGAAGTCTTTTGCTTAACAAAAACGGGAAAATAATTATTTTTCCTCCAAGTATTAAAAACTGAATGTGATTGTGGACAATTAAAATCCCCAACAAAAATTAAATTCAAATTTGGGTATTCATTAAAGAAATATTTAAAATATTTAATCTCAGTTTCTGGCTGCATACTCTTAGTTATAGCATGAAAATTAACTAAAGTAAACTCTTGCTTATTGTATTTAAAAGTTGCAAAATAAGGTTCTCTATCTATGTTTAAGTTATATTTTGGTTCAAGAAAAGGGGTTCCAATCAATTTAACTTTAGATGTTTTCCATAAATAAGCATAACGCTCTGTCTTGTAAGAACTACTAGAAGTAGGATTACTAACTTTGTAGTCCCACTTCTCTCCTGTTCTATTCAATTCATCTGCAATTCTAGCAACTGCTTGTGTACCTCCATAACCAGCCACAACTTCTTGGATAGCTATGATATCGTAGTTTTTAATTTTAGAAACTATGTAATTAATTTCTAATTCAGATTTCGAATCGCCCAAATTTTCAATGTTCCAAGTACATAACGAAATCTGAGTGAATCCAGAAAATGATAAAAAAAGAAGTAGTATAACTATTAGTCTTCCCATCCACACAAAGTTAAACCATAAGATTTTGCTTCTTTAATAGTTTTTTTATAAAGACCATGATTACAATTTGACAAGCCTCTACAGGTCTTAGTGAAATGATATCTTTTTGCACCTTTAGACCCACAAATATATACTTCAGTTTCTATTGGTTTTAAGGAAGTCGATAAAAATAGAAGTAATAATAAAATTAATGATTTTTTCATATTAAGTTTATTAATGATAAAAAGGAGTTTCAATTGAAGGAACAAACCAATTTAAAAAATGCTCAAAAACAGTTGAAATTGACAATGTAAAACCAATAACCAATATCAACTTTAAAGCAAAATATATTGTATTGTTATTTTCTAATTCTATCAACATATCACTTTTTGAAAAGAAAAACTTATCTAATAAATCAATTGTTTTATTTACAAATACGGTATATAAAAAAGTGAAACCTATATATAAAAGTATTTTACTTACACTATAAAAAAATGTATTTTGGATTGTATTAGAATAAATTACAGTCTCAATTGTGTTCTCTGTTATTAATAACGCAATTTTTAAAAAAATAAAAAAAGGAATTATCCAACTTAACTGCCACATTAAAAATGCCCATGTTCTTGTATTTAAGTCATTTTTAATTTTTTTATTGATAAAGATTTGTAATAACCCAAGTGCTAGAATTAGACTAATAATTCCAACTAATACTGTAAAAAATAAACTCTGCTTATCCATATTTTTATTTTGTTTTTAATGAAATTCTCCAAAAATGTAAATTATTTAATTCGTTTGAAAGTTCGCCAGGTTCAGCACCTAGTGCAGTTGTTTCCCAGAAATAATATTTTTTATCTCTAAATGGAAATGCAACACCCCTTAAAGGCAAATTAATTCCTAAAATAGAGTGCATATATTTTTCGCTACTTAAAATTGCTACATCATAATTATAATGGCTAAAAATTGAATATAACAACAATGTTCTTGTATCACAATCTCCTTTTAAATGATATAGAAACTCAACAGGTGTGCAAATTCCAAATGCCTGATTTCCTATACACATTCCTTTATTCTTACTCAGAAAATCTCTTGTAAACCTATCCGATTGGTAGGTATCATTACAATCATTTTGCAAAACTAAGTTATATGGAATATCCTGTACAAAACTTACTACCATTTTAGCAAATTCTATTTTATTTAGTTTATTTGCATAACCAATACTATCAAACATATTATAAATACTAGAAAAATTGTTAGTATCAAATTTTTCTAAATTATATAAAATTTGATCATATCCTAAATTACTGCGATGACTCAAATCATTTTTAAATTGACCTGAATTCAAATAGTTACTTTGTTTCAAATAGTAAGTACCCTCATATTGATTATCATCATAATCATTCCAAATTCTAAAGTGCTTTATCATTTTATCATTTGAAACTTTTTTTGCATCATTTGACGAATCAATCCTGTCATTATCAATATCAATATTTTCGTCTGGTTTTTTATCTGTAATCGGCTCAATGATTGGATTAAGCTCTTTCTCATTTTCTATTGGTTTAGGAGTTGGCAAATAATTACTTCTTCTATCTGAAAAATTATAGACTATTGAAATAAATAAACTAATTAAATACAAACCTAATAATCCTCTAAAAATCCATTTAAGAAATGGAGCAGTGATATTAAGTAACCAAACTAGTATACCAAAACCAATTATATACAAAATTGCAGGAAAAAAACTGATAAGAACAGATCCTACTAATAAAAAACCAATTATTCCTAATATAGAAGTAAAACATCCTTCAAAAATTCCTCCTTGAGTAGAATTATTAACAATAGAGTTTTTTTCCCATTTGCCCCAAACTGTATCATTATGTTTTTTACAACGATATTCGTAACGAGTATAATTCCCTTTTTCTTCTTTTCTTCCTGTTTTTATATCATTTTGTTCACATATCACAGGATTTGGAGGATTTGGAGCATTTGGATCAAGAATAGGACTATCAATTATTTGTATAATTTTCTCTTCATAGCTTATTTCATAATCAAAAACATACCCCGTTATCAATCCTGTAAACGTACCAAAAACTTCATTACCTTCAGTTTGATGTAATTTTTTATTTGATTTAAAATCACAAATCTTAGGTTCAATAATACCTAATTCAAAATATTTACCAGATTGTTTAACATGTACTTTTAATAATTCAGGTAGTTTCTCTCTTGGAAATCTATTTTTATTACATTCATTATCAAATGGAATGTTTTTTGAAGTCTGCTTTACCTCTACTAATGATTCATAAATTTCAAAATCATAAAATTCAGTATTATAATACTCCTCAGAAAACTTCAAAAAGTTCCCCCTATATTTACCTTTAATATCACCTAGAATGAATGTTTTTCTAGGAGTTTTAACTTTATAAGTAATCTTCTCAAATTTTAAACCATTTTCTTCCTCAAATGGTTCACGCTTAATTTCTGTAATTATACGCTCTTCCATTTATTTTGTTGAATTATATAGTAAATCTAAAAATTCTTTTTCTGAACTAAATCTAGTTGTATCTGACCTCTTTATTGTTCTAAAAGGTGGATTTTCACAATTTTCATAAAACTCAATTTTTTCAAACTTTAATTCCTCTTTTATTTCTTTTAATAAAATGTCATAACGTTGTTTATTAAGTTCTTTAATTTTTGAAAGGTCAACCATCAATGCTTTAAAAACTTTATCATTAACCATATCAATTTTATTTTCCAATATTTGAGAATATTCTATTCTAAAACTTTCATATGCCTCTAAAACAATTTTCTCTTCTATTTCTCTTTTTTTTACGTAAAACCTCTTATTTCTAACCCAAAATTTTAATTGAATCGGATATAAAAATATTATAATAACCAAACAAGTTATAAACCAAGAAGAAATATTCTCATAAAGAAGTAATTTAATTCTCTGAATGTAAAAATTACTTTTAGAAAGTAGTACTTCTAGATTATCATAATTATTTATTTTATTAGATATGATTTTGTCGAGCTGTTTTATAAAAATCGTAAACTCTTCTTCAATTTTTGAATTCGGTATTGTAGTTGATCGAATATCAGATTGATACGAAAGATCACTTTGAACTTCTATATGTAATAAATTATTTAATTCACGAACTAATGAATCTTGTTTTGTATTAATACTAACAAAAAGTGGTTTAGAATCATATTTTCTTATTGAATCTAGCAGCGAATATGACTTGTCTATAAATTCCCTATCGAGATTAATTTTCGAATTTAGATTATTTAATCTACTTGAAACTAAGTTAAGTTCTTGAGTATTTAATTTTAACCTTATTACTTTTTCAAAATCTTCTTTTGCTTTTAGCTCATCTTTAACAAATAAACTATCCGCAACTATTGCCATATTTGCTTTTTGTAATTGTATAAACTTTTCTAAACTTGGATCAACCGTCTTTGACAAAAAATATACGTTTATAGGTTGTGCAATTATTATTGCCAATAAAGTCATAAAACCCAATCGTAAAAGCATAGATGCAGTAAAAAATCGATTATGATTACTCTCATCTGTAATAATTATTCTGTCTTTAACTTTATATTTATTTGGTAATGTTGGTGGCGAAATTGTATATAATAACAGTAAGTAAATAATCGTTATTATAGTTGCCCACAAAATACCAAATGGAATACTTATTAATGGATTTTCATCAAAAAGTGAATACGTAAATGTTGTTGCACTAGTAAAACAACCAATAAAAATTAGCATTACAAAAAATCCAATAACAGCAAAACTAACTTTTAGATTATTTGGACTATTCTTCAAAATATATCCATCCTCTCCAGAAAAAGTAGTTAATTTTAATCGTATATCTTCTGCTAAACTATTCTTCATTTTGAATAGGCTTGATGTAATTTTCTAAATTTTCATCAATTTTCCTCATTTCCTGTTCTTTATACTTGTTTACAGCATAATCAGTAAGCTCCTTTTGTATCTCAGTCAATTTAACTTTTTCATACATTAAACGATGGGCTTCATGGTTGATTACCAAATGACGTTCAATACCCTCTTTATCTTTGTAAAAATCATATTTTACTTCTATCCCCTTTTCTGCTTTAATCAAATCATCTCTATTTTCTGCTAAATAATCATAAGGTGACTTAATCAACATTAATTTAAAAAATACTGGAGTTAATTCTATAGCCATGAATAGTAATGTGATAAATAAAGTAATCCAACCTCCTGCAACTTCATGAGCTATTTTAATACGTTCTAATAATCCATCCAATCCATTGGCAATTTTCTCATTGTTATCTCTCTCTTTATCCTTTTCAATCCTTAACTTATCTTTCCTTATATTTAATTCATCTAACCTAGATTTATTTTGTATGTCAAATTTTTCAAGTTGATTTTCTAAATTATTCAATTGTGCTTTTAATGCTTTCGATAATGGTCCATTACCAGCTACAACTCCATTTGCTTTACCCATTAAATTATCTGTATAAGCTTGTTCAGCTTCTTTAATTCTATCAACTAAAACCTGTCTTTCCGAAGCTAATCCACCAAAATCTTTCTCTAATAAAATCTCTCTTTCATTATAGGTAGAATCTACTTTTGCCTGATAAGCAGATTGTTGTTCCAACTGCTTTTCACGAAGTTTAATATCTATTTCCGTTTTAAACATTCTAATTTCAACAGGTTTAGAAATAGTGATTGCAATAATAGCCCCCATTAATATACGCGGTATAGCTCCTTTAAACTCATCCCAAGTAATTGCTTCAGTACCATCCCCTTTACCTGTACTAGTCACAATAAAACGATCAATATTAAAAATCATTAATCCCCAAATCAACCCGAACAATAAAGCCCCAAATAGAGTATTTGTGTGAATCGGATTTTCAATTGCCGAACCTCTTGGCTCAAATATTGTATAGAATGCATAGCCCCCAGCTATACCTGCCATAGCACCTGTTGCAAATACTATCCCTCCCAAACACATGTATTTAATTTGGTCAGAGTAAGTTGCTCTTTCTAATAAATAGCGGTCACCACCTGCGCATTTCCACAAGAAACGCATAATTGAACTTGACTTTGGTAATTCGTAGTAATCTCGTTTCATAAATAATCTTGTTGATTAAAATTGTTTACTTTTAAAGAAATATTATGTTTTTTAAAATCTTGTCTATGTAATAATAATGTAGGATTTTTAAATCCTAATGACTTTTTCAAAATCTTTAATTCAAAATTTTGTGCTTTTTTATATTGCAGTTTTAAATTTCGACTTTGAGTTTCGAAGCTTAAAAAATCTGTTTTAATATCAGGCTCTATAACTATTTGCTCCTTATAACTATTTTTTAAACCTATTGCAACAAAATTAATCTCATTCTCATTAGACTTAAGATTAACTATCTTCCTACCACCATATAAATAATTTGTATTATTCATCTTGTAGTAAAGTGCGTTTTTAAAATCAAAATCTAACAACAGAAAGCCATCCTCAGAATGAGAATTTGAAATATAATCGAAATGTATTTTTCTTAAAGAGTTATTTTTTTTGAAAATTAACCTTATAGTTCTAGTGAATACAAAAAAGTAAAACCTTAAAAAAATTAATAAATTTTTAACCATAAAATTCACTCAAAGTATAAATATATAAATTTTATTAATTCTTTAACAAAAACTTACGTCGTATGGCATTCTTTTGAGCAAAATTTACATCCATTAGCCTTAATGTAAGATTCTTTAGCTTTAATAACAGCAGTTCTACAATTGTTAAATACTCCCAAATAAATTCTGTTTTCTACCTTAGGTAAAAAAACACAATATTCAGAATGAACTTCATGATCTCCATTAGATTGGGCAGTTTTATTTACATAATATTTCTTCATATCATAAGTTTTTAATATTCATCAAACGTATAAAAACAAAAAAGGCTTTCCATACGGAAAACCTCATTAATTGAATTATTAATCTAACCTTGTACCATCTTCAAAAATTATTGTTTCAGGTTTCCATATAACCTTTAAGTCTTTTAATTCTTTATTTTTAAGTAATTGGTCTTCGTCTTTAAATTGATTATAATCTGTCTGAGCATTCCAAGTTGCAGTAGTTCCTGCTTCTATTGATTCATCATAAACAAAATTTAAAGAACTAATTTCATCATCAAACAAATTAGTAAATGTAATATTTCCCTTTAAGGCTCTAACATTCTTATTAGATTTGTTTTTAATTACAAATTTGTAGGTTATATAATCTTCATAATCATATTTAGCAAATCCTTTCTCAAAACATGAAACCATTATAACTTCATTAAGGCGTTGTAATCTAATAGCTTCTTTTTTTGCAGCTTCTTCAGCAATTATCTTTTGCTCAGCTTCAAATTTATCTTGCTCTTCTTTCAACTTCTTACCATTATCTAAAATATCAGCATATGTCATATCTTCAAGCTTTTTTTCTTGAAATTTTAAACTTATTATCGATCCCATTAAAAGTTGCAAATCTGTCGAATCAATTCTTCCTTTAATTGCTTCAATGTCTTCTTTAACGGTTTCTTCATTAAATTTTTTATCAATTGGTGATGAACAAGAAAGTAATGACGTAATAACTACAATAAATAAAACTTTTGTTTTCATTTTAATTTAATTTTTAAAATAGGTTTTCGACTTATATCTATTATGAATCATCAACAAACTTATATAAATGAATAATGCTTCCCTTACGGAAAGCCACATTTACAAAGTAAAAGTAAAATCAAGAATTGGAGTAAATAATTATAAATAAGAAGATTTTAGTAATTAATAAAAATATGAGTATAATTACTTGGAGTGTTTGTACGTCGATGGTACGTCGATGGTACGTGGATGGTACGTGGATGGTACGTGGATGGTACGTGGATGGTACGTGGAAATTAAAACTCTTATATCATAAAAAAAGTTAAAGAAAAAAATATTTACCAACAGTTTTAATGCAAAAAGACAAGTGACTTAATATACCAATCCTTTATTGTTCATCAAGCTAATTTTACTACTACTAATTTTACACAAAAAAATTAAGTACGTTTATAAAATGGTTTTGTTTGATTTAAAAAATAATCAGAAATACCATCGTTATTCTCTATCTTAATAAAATTAATTACTTCTCCTTTTGGAATAATTTGTTCAGCAAGCGCACCAGCTTTCCCTGAAATGGAAGCCATATTAGCATTGGTTTCAATACCAACTATTAAACTAGGTTTATCTTCCGATTTGTCAGTTTTAATTATAGCTAAATATGCTGAGTTAACGTTTCCTTCCTTTTTAAACAATGAACATAGTTCTTCAACTAAATCTTTAGGATACTCTGTAGGTTGACCAATTAAAACTTGAGTATCTTCTTTAATCTCCACTCGATTAGTTTCATTAAAAATTGTTCCGTTCAATAAGCTTTCAATTTCTTGAGGCACTAATTCTTTTCCATAATCAGAATAAGGATTTAATATCAATGTAGCCCCTTTTGTTAACCCAAAAAGGTCTTGACCTTTCATTGCCATATAAGGAACTTTATTTTTAATGATTCCTTTATCAAAAATCCTATTTGTCGAAGTAAAAACCGGAATTTCACCTTCTTTAAAAGTTACCAACTGAACTTCAGTATCCTTTTCCAAAGTCCTGTTACCTTCCTCAGAATTTTGATGTCCATTAGTTAAAACATATAATTCATTCCAAAGCAGTTTCATATAAAATTCATTTCTTACAGAAACATCTAAAGAAGCTTCTTTCAGAGTACGCTCAAGTTCATTCTCTGGAAAAGTATTTTCAGTTTTTTTACTTTTGAAAAAATCTAAAATTCCCATTTAAATACATTTATTAATTAAATTCTAATTAAGCTTTTATTTTTTGCCAAAAAAAAGAAATCAGCTCTCCAGCTGTTAGTTTATCAAATATAGTGAAACTATTTTATCCTGAATGAAATTTCCTATGTATTGCCAACTTAACAAATTTACTCACCACTTGTATTTACTCTAAATCCCTTCAGAAAAATCTCCGAGTCAATTTTTAAGGTTCTTTCGCATCTGACAAAATAAACCCATGAAATTCTATAACAAATAAATTAAGATGCTAATTTACAGAAAGAATTAATTATAGTTCTACCTGGACTAACCTTCTGATTTTTTCTTATCATATGTACAATTTCAATACCACTTAATGTTCGTTTTTCCGATTCAAAATTTTTTAAGTCTAAAAGTAAATCAACTTCTTAGATGTGACATAACCTTTTTGCGAACGAAATATTTCAAACAAACAGGAAGACAATTTCACTGTCTTCCTGTATATATTTCAGTTAATCGATATCTGTTGCCAATTGATGGAGATACCAACCGATAGAAAAAATCGAATTATAATAACCCTTGAAAAGCCATCACATCTATTGCACATCGATTTTTACATAGTTAATTTTACCGTTAAAACGGTTTTTCCCTACAGCATAGTTCTTACTTACATTGGTTCCTTCATCAAAACCTACATCGGCTCCTTCATCTAATGAGAACATGCTTCCGTTGGTGTTTTTAATTCGTGCTTCGGCTACTTTTACACCATCGATATAAAGGGCGCCTAAACCTCCTTTACCCGATCCACCACCGTCATATTTAAAATCATATTTGATGATGTGTTTACCTGGAGAAAGTGCCTTATTACTCAACACATCGTATTGTTCTTTTCCTACCCAATTGTAGGTAAAAGCAGGCATTCCATTTTTCACATAAAGGCTATATCCTCCAAAACGACCTCCCATCGCTAAAATTACGCCGTTGGCACCCGGTTTCACGTCTACCTCAGCTGTAATAGAACTACTGGCATTTTTAACATTGATAAAAGCATTTTCCATCATACGGTACATACCTTCGTATACCGTAAGCGATTTTCTTCCATTCATTAAATCAGGTCTACCTGCCGCTTTAGGATCAAAACGCTCAACGGTGCGGTCATCCATAGGCAGTACTCTATGCTTTTTAGCTTCTTCCATAAAGAGTTTTTTAAGCTCTTCCAATTTTTCAGGATTTTTAGCCGCTATATTGGTACTTTCACTAAAATCATCATTTACATTGAATAACTCCCAGGTATCTTTATCTAAACTTACAGGAGGTTTTGATTCCCAAGGGGCCTTATGAACGACTGATGCCACCCATCCATCCTGGTAAATAGCTCTGTTTCCAGCAATTTCAAAATACTGGGTTTTATGAAACTCTGGTGTTTTAGCATTGGCTAATGTTTCGATCATACTAAATCCTTCTATAGGCATTTGTTTTACTCCATCAACGGTTTCAGGCGCAGGTAGCTTTGTAGCACTCAGAATGGTAGGAACAATATCTATTACATGGGCAAACTGATTTCGAACTACCTCATTTTCTTTTATTTTTTTAGGCCATACCATAATCATTCCGTTTCGGGTTCCACCGAAATTTCCTGCTACTTGTTTGGTCCACTTAAAAGGAGTATTTCCGGCAACCGCCCAGCCTGCAGCCATGTGCCCGAATGATTCTCTTGTTCCTAATTTGTCCATATTGGCCGTTACATAATCTAACTCTTCGGAAACTCCATTGAAATAGGTATTTTCATTTATTAATCCGTTGGCAGTTCCTTCAGCACTGGCTCCGTTATCTCCAAGTATATAAATAAATAATGTATTATCCGCGATACCCATTTTTTCAAATGAACCGTACAATCTTCCTATTTGATCGTCAATATGTTCTCCGAATGCCGCATAAATTTCCATTTGGCGCGCATATAATTTCTTTTCCTGGTCGGAAAGTTTGTTCCAGTCTTTTATATACTCCGGTTTAGGCGCTAATTTTGTTCCTTTAGGCACCACCCCTTTTGCAATTTGTCTTTGTAACGTTTTTTCACGGTAAGCATCCCAACCTTCGTCAAACATTCCTTTGTATTTGTTGATATAAGAAGCAGGGGGCTGGTGAGGGGCATGGGTAGCTCCCGGCGCAAAATACATAAAGAACGGTTTGTCTGGAGTCAACGATTTTTGAGACTGTACCCATGCAATGGCTTTATCGGTCATATCTTCAGAAAAATGATAATTAGGATCCTCTGAGTTCACTTCCACTTTATTAGTACCATCATACACTGCCGGATAGAACTGGTTGGTTTCGCCGCCCATGAATCCATAAAACTTTTCGAAGCCTTTATAGGAAGGCCAGTTATCAAAAGGTCCAGAATTATTCACTTCCCAAGCGGCTGTTTCATGATTTTTACCAAAATGTCCGGTGTTGTAGCCATTGTATTTTAAGATTTGTGCAATAGTAGCCGCACTTTTAGGCGTCATCCCCGTATTGCCCGGAAAGGAGGTAGCCACTTCTGTTATCGCTCCCATATTGTTGCTATGGTGATTACGGCCGCTTAATAAAGCTGCTCTGGTTGGTGAACATAAGGCGGTAGTGTGAAATCTGTTATAAACAATTCCTTTTTGGGCTAGTCGTTCAGCAGTTGGCATTTTTACTTCACCACCAAAAGCGCTACTTGCTCCGAACCCCATATCGTCTAATAAAACGATGACTACATTGGGAGCTCCTTCTGGCGCTTTTATACTCCATTGTTTTGGTGCTTTGGCATTTCGCGCGTCGAGTTCAGTAAACAGTTCTGTTTCTGGAGGTGTCATCGGTAGATGTAATCTATCATAACCATCAGCAACGACATTTTCTTCGACTTGACTATTCGTGTCTCCTTTTTTGTCCACGCAGGCAGTTATTAAAAACAAAAGCAAAATGCTGTGGCCAACAGCGAGCAATCGGTAAGGCCAATGTATTTGTTTCATAATTGTTGTTTTAAGTTGCATTAAGATTTGATTCACAATTCCTCTATTCAAGGTCAATGTCCACTTTATGAATGGTTCCGGTAAAAGCAAACGGCGGTTTGTACTTCGTAGTCACCGGTGCCCCATTGTCTTCCCCGATACCAAATGCGTCGAGACCGAAACGGGCTGCCACGGTTTTTTCAATCCTGCCTTCTCCAACTTTTTTGCCATTAATATATAATGTTCCGGTTCCGCCTTTACCATTACCACCGCCATCGTATTTAAAGTCAAATTTCACAGTGCTCTTACCTACAGGAAGTACTTCGGAAGAGGTAATGATATAATGTGTTTCATCGAAATAGTTGTAATCATAGATTAGCTTTCCATTCATTACATACATAGTGAAACCTGCAGAAATACCACCACTGGCTATAATCACACCATTTGCATCTTTGTTGGTCAGTTCTAATTCGGCGGTGATGGAATGCGATTTGTTTTTAGTGTTTGGTGAGGCGTTTTCTGCTAGCCTGGTTGCACCTGCAGCATAGCTGAAATGTTTGTTGCTTTTATCGAAAGGTGTTGGCTTCTCAGAAATCATCCTTCCGGTGCCACGATCATCCAATGGATATACCTGGTATTTTTGAGCTTCTTCGTCAAAAATTCTTTTCATTTCTTTCAGCTTTTCGGGGTTTTTCTTGGCAAGATCATTGGCTTCGCTAAAATCTTCGTCCAGGTTGTATAATTCCCATTTGTCATTGTCCCAGTTACCTGGAGCAAAATCCTGACGCCAAGGGAATGTATGTTGAGCACAAGCCATCCATCCATTATCATAAATAGCTCTGTTGCTGAATACTTCAAAATATTGTCTGGCTCTTATCGGCTTCGCATTTTTATCGTTAAATGTGTTTAAGAAAGAAGCGCCATCCATAGGTTTTTGCTCCACGCCATCCACTAGAGTAGGCGCTGGTAAATGTGAAGCCTCTAAAATGGTTGGTACTACATCTATCAAATGGACAAATTGAGAACGAATGCCACCTTTGTCTTTGATCATTTTAGGCCAGCTGACCACCATAGGGTTACGTGTTCCTCCCAAATGCGATGCTACTTGTTTTACCCACTGGAAAGGTGTATTTCCAGCCCACGCCCAACCCAATGGATAATGAGGTTCTGTTTCTGGGTTCCCTATTTCGTCCAAATGCTTTAAATTCTCTTCTAATGTAGTAGGTACGCCACTTAAGGATCTTACCTCATTAATGGTCCCTTCCATACCGCCTTCAGAACTAGCACCATTGTCACCCACGATATACATCACGATGGTATTTTCGGCATCGGGTAATTCTTTGATGGCTTTGAGCAACCTTCCTACTTCATGATCGGTATAAGCTAAGAAGCCAGCAAAGTTTTCCATTAATCGAGCATACAGTTTTTTCTCGTCAGTAGATAGTGTTGACCAAGCTTTAACCCACTCAGGTCTTGGGGTCAGTTTGGTATCTTTAGGAATGACTCCCATTTTTAGCTGACGCTCATAGGTCTGCTGACGTATCACATCCCAGCCTGCATCAAACTGACCTTTGAATTTATCACGCCATTCCTTAGGAGCGTGGTGCGGAGCGTGAGCTGCACCAGGTGCAAAATATAACATTACGGGTTTTTGTGGCGCCACCGATTTAGAATATTTCATCCAGTTAATGGCTTTGTTGGTCATATCATTCATTAAATGATAGCCCTCTTCTGGAGTTTTATTTGGTTCAACAGCCTTGGTGTTTTCAAATAACAAAGGGTAATACTGGTGGGTTTCACCACCAATAAATCCATAAAAATAATCAAAGCCCATTCCAGTAGGCCAACGATGAAAAGGACCTACCACACTACTTTCCCAATCGGGTGTGTTATGGTTTTTGCCAAACCAACTGGTGTTGTAGCCGTTCTCTTTTAAAATTCTACCAATGGTAGCCGTTGACGGTGGAATCATATTGTTATAGCTTGGGAATCCGGTTGCATATTCTGCCAGGAAACCCGATCCTGCATTGTGATGATTGCGCCCGGTAATCAATGCGGCTCTAGAAGGACCACAGATAGCTGTAGTATGAAAACGGTTGTAGCGCAAACCTTCAGCTGCCAATGCATCGAGATTAGGAGTAGGAATAGGACCTCCAAACGTGCTCACTTGCCCAAAGCCCACGTCATCGAGCAAAATAATGACCACGTTGGGCGCTCCTTCAGGCGCAGATACTAGCTTGGGCCAATCTTCTTTGGACTCTTTGTAGGTTTTTCCTATTGTACCATTAAATTTGTCTTGCGGTATGGGTAATACCTCTTGCGCAAATAATCCTACCGTAAAAAAGGTTAAAATTATTGATGATAATAAAAACTGTTTCATGTTATTCTATTTTATGAAAATTAAAAAATGACACACATTAGTAATTTTTATTCGCTCTTGAAACGATATAATCAAAAAATTTCACCAGTTTGGGGTAGCTAGTGCTTCAATCAATGTACTTTTACCTCTTTTACTTTTCACCTAACCATTTGTCTCTTTAAGAAACATAAGTCTTCTCATTTTTTACAGAGGTAACTAACCTGATATTTTCTTAGTAATACACAATTCTAATATTCAAGTAGTTGCATAAATTTACAATTTTTTTTAAAAAAAAAATAAAATAATATTTTTCTTGTAAAAAAATTACATTTAAAACTTAACAAAAGGTTTTTTCGAATCTAGCAAGGGTTCTGTCGCATCTGACAAAACAAATCCATGAAATTCTATAACAAATAAATTAAGCTGCTAATTTGCAGAAAGAATTAAATATAGTTCTTCCTGGACTAACCATCTGATTTTTCCTTATCATATGTACAATTTCAATACCACTCAATGTTCGCTTTGCCGATTCAAAATTTAAGTCTAAAAGTTAATGAAATTATTAGATGCGGCAGAAAAACTAAATATTATGTGAAACTTAAAAACATACTCACCCATAAATTTTCTTAACTCATCTTTTTTTTTCCTGTATTCATTGCTATGTGGTTGAATAAAAATTAAAGCCAAAATACTTTTGTTTCATCAAACATAAAATATATAAAGATGAACAAAGAACTTGTATTTTTAAGAACATTTGCCGCGTTTACAGCTATTGGCCTAATCATCCTTACTACAACAGCATTTAAAAAGTCGGGGAACCAAAGATTCAGCGAAATAGACGTAGAACGGATCAACATCGTGGAAAAAGATGGCACTGTAAAAATGATTATTACCAATGTAGAACGTTTTCCTAACGGAACCGACAAAATCAATAATCGTCCTACAAATGCCGATCGCAAGAAACGCTCAGGTATGTTGTTTTATAACGAAGATGGTATCGAAGCTGGTGGATTTATCTACGATGGCAAGAAAAAAGAAGACGGTCATTCGGCTGGACTTTCTCTGACTTACGACCAGTACGATGGCGACCAAGTAATGCAATTACTAACACAGGATGTGGAACAAGGTAATCAAAGATTTGTGAGTAGCACTTTAGCATTCAACGACCGTCCAAGTAAAGAATCACAGCTTAAAACAAAAGAAATCATGAAAGAGCTAGAAGATATCCGTAAAAAAGATCCAAAAGCTATGAAGGAGAAATACAACGAATATAAAGCACAAGGGTTGATCGGTGGTGTTCCTCGTGTGATGCTTGGTAAATCCAGAAGTCAGAACAACGGACTGTTTCTTTTCGATGATAAAGGAATGCCGAGAGCAATGTTTTATGTAGATAAAGAAAATAATGCAAAGCTAGATTTCTTCGATGATAAGGGAAATACGATTGCCTCCTTTCCTGAGAAAAAAAATTAAAAATCGCCTTTTAGAAAAAAGTCCTGTCGAATTATGGGACTTTTTTTGATAAATTTACTCATCGAAATTTCAATGAAAAACATCTATCATAAAATATATCAAAACCGCCATTTCCTGCTATTTATTTTGCTTTTTGCATACCTTCAATCCATTTACGGAAGGATATTAATTAGACAGGATATTAACGTTTATACATTCACTCCAGAAGCTGCTTTTGCCGCTTTATTGAGATCAGGGCTTTTGTTTGTTATTACTCTTTTCTTTATCCGAAAATGGAAGAAACGCAATGTATTTGACAGCAAAACAATTTTGAAAATATTCACTTCTTCGTTGCTGGCATTTGTTCTTGTAATTCAACTAATAGGATTCTTGGTTGCAATTGCATTTGGCAACGTAGAACGAAACTTCAACTCACATACATTATCAATCACACTGTTTTCTCATTTTTTGGATGGAATTATTTACGGCTGTTTTTTTCTCGCATATTACTATTACCAAAGCAATAAAAAACAACAGCAAAAACTAGCTTCTTACAAGGAATCACTTGCCGAAAGTAAAATCAACCAACTTAAAGCTCAACTCAATCCGCATTTTCTATTCAATAACTTGAATGTATTGGATCAGCTTATAGAAGAAGACAAACACAAAGCATCTGACTTCCTAAATGAGTTTGCAGAAATCTATCGCTATGTGTTGCACTCATCAGATCAAGAATTGATGACTGTTGAACAAGAAATAAATTTTGTAATGCGGTATTTCAAACTTATTCAGCATAAATATGGAAGTGCGTATCAACTGCATATAGAAGTTAAAAATCAGAAAGGTCTCATTGTACCAATGACTTTACAACTGTTAATCGAGAATGCGATACAGCATAACCTAGGAACAAAAGAAAACCCGGTTTATATTAAAATTAAAGTTGACGAAAATATTACTATTTTAAACAATCTAAACTTAAAACAAAACAACAAATCTACATCTGGTCGGGCATTAAAAAACCTAAAAGAACAATATGGATTACTCTCTGAACATCAGATAGAATTTCAACAAACAGAAAATAAATTTTCGGTAATTGTCCCTATCATTCATATTCAAAACAAATGACAAGAATACTCATCATAGAAGACGAAACACCTGCTAGAAAAAAATTGAGGCGCTTTATTGAAGAATTAGATTCGCCTACCGAAATTGTATCCGAAATAGGCACGGTTCAGTCTGCCATTGAATTTTTATCCACAAATCAACCCGATCTTATATTTTCTGACATAGAACTATTGGATGGTAATGCATTTGAAATTTATAGTCAGATTTCGGTTAATTGTCCCATTATTTTCACAACAGCTTATGACCAATTTTGGATGAATGCATTTGAAGGTAATGGAATTGCATATCTGCTAAAACCTTTTTCAAAAGAACGCTTCCGTTTGGCATGGGATAAATTTTTATTGCTTAGAAATTCTACATCTGAAGCGCAAAACGCTATCGCTAGTTTAACAAAACTGATTCAACAAAACATTTCTGAAAAGAGTTACAAAAAACGTTTTACTATTAAAATCCATCAAGGAATTTACTTATTGGAAACAGAAAATATTTTGTTTTTTGAAGCCGAAGATGGTGTGGTATTCGCTTATGATAATCAAGGAAAAAAACATTTACTTACAGAACCAACTTTAAGGGAAATAGAAGAGCAACTCTCCCCTACCGACTTTTTCCGAATCAACCGTAGCGAACTCATTCACAAACATTACATCGAAAAAATAGAACGTTACAATAAAAATACGCTAGCCATCAAATTGAAAGAATACAAAACCTACCTTAAAACAAGCCAAAATCAAACAGCAGCGTTTCGAGAATGGGTCGAAAAATAAAAAACAGGTATCAGTAATGGCGGCTCAAGAAATCAATAAAAAATCCTTATAATGCAAAGGCAGGGTGCTGACGCATCTGACAAAATAAATTCATGAAATTCTACGACAATCAAATTAAAAGCTAACTTACCAAAAGTATTAAACAGGATGTCTTGTCTAAACTATTTAATGTATTGTATCAAATCTAATCCCATAAATGTAAATTATATTCATAGCTACTAAAGAAGCCGTAGATAAAACAAAAAAGAGTCTTTGAACAAAGACTCTTTTTTAGATTTAATGGTTATGATTGGAATGATCTTCTGCTTTCATTTCTCCTGATTGATTCATCATCATTTCATGATCGTATTGACAACATCCCGGTAAATTATTATAAGCTTCTTCATTACCCGCAACTTTTTCTGTATCATAACCCGAAGCAGCAATTGCGTTGTGAATTGCCATTTCATTAGTTTGTGAACCATCAAATGATACATCTATTTTCTTTTTGTCTTTATCCCAATTTGCGGCTGTTACACCTCCAACGGCATTAACTGCCTCTTCAATGGTCTCTTTACACATCCCACAATTCCCTCTAACTCCAAAAGAAATATTGGTCATTGCCACTTCTTCTTTGGTTGTTTCTGCTGAAATTTCTTCTCCTTCATTCTTAACTTGGTCTTTACAACTTACGAAACTCATGGTTGCTAATAAGGCAACACTTAAAATCATTTTTTTCATTTTTTAGAAATTTAATTATTATTTGTGTTCATTTATTCTATTACTTGTTTTACTTCACCACATTTGAGCATTGCGTTTCCAAAATAAGGGTTCAGTATTTGTTCTTCTTTACTCAACCAATATGCACCATTGTCATTATCTGCCATAGGACAGAATTCAACATATACTCTTTCATTAACACCAAACAGTTCAATTGCTTTTATTAAATGAGAAGACAATTGTTTAAAATGTGTTCTTTGAGCATTAATATCAGAGGATTTAGAGATAGCATTGGACGATGATTTGATACCTTCTTCTAGAGACATCCAATGGGTATGGGCTTCACCTTTTAGCAATTTCATATCTATCTTATTAAAACTTGAAATTAATTTGATTACTTCTTCTGATGCTTGTTTTGAATTGTCTTTTACCAAAGCATTTTTCAAATTAATGTAGTTTTCATATACCTGTTTTAATTGTTGTTGAAATACTTTTGGCGAATCTAAACGTTTATTAGTATCTGAATGATCTTTGGTATTTGAAGCATTATTTTCCATACCCAAATGCCCTTCGTGTCCTGTCATAGTTTTAGCACCTTCTTTATTCATCATCGACTTTTTACCTTGTAATTGCGCCGCAGCATCTACTGTAAACGTTCCGTTTGTAACAATTTCATTCCCTGCAAATAAACCCTCTAAAATCTCATAATTTTCACCTAATCTATTTCCTAACACGACTTCTTTCATTTCAAAAACTGGTTCATTCGGGTTTACTTTGAGGTAAACAACTGAGCGTTCACCTGTCCAAAGAATAGCTGAAGAAGGAATCGTCAACACTTCATTTGAAACTGTGTTAGAACCACTAATTTTTGCAGTAACAAACATCCCTGGTTTAAAAATTGCTTCCTTATTATTTAAAACCACACGTAGCTTCACTGTACGGGTCTTCATATTTAATACTGGATCAATAAAATCTACGGTTCCTTTAAACTCTTGATTTGGATATGCATTTGTGGTTACTTTAACTTCCTGATCTTTTTTAAACCAATCTATTTGATTTTCATATACATCAAAATTTGCCCAAACAGTATTTAAATTAGCTATTTTGAGCAAAGGTTGTCCTTGTTTTATATAATCGCCTTGTTCAACTAATTTTTCAGTTACGGTCCCTGAAACGGTAGCATAAACCGGAAAATTCTCCATGACTTTACCTGTTTTTTCAATTTGATTAATTTGATTTTCAAACAATTTCCAAAGTTTTAATTTATTTCGTACCGCTTTATATAATGCAGGTTGCGATTCCTTTAATGAAGCTGCTGTAATTAATTCTTGTTGGGCAGCGTACAATTCTGGTGAGTAAATGGTAGCTAATAGCTGACCTTTGCGTACTTCTTCACCTGTAAAACCGATATTTAAGCGTTCTATTCTACCTGAAAAATAACTAACTTGTACAGCATTTGCTTCTTCATTTTCAGCTATTTTACCCGATAATTTTATAATTCCTTTTTCAGTTGTACCATTACCAATAATTGTGGTTTGAATATTAGCCAATTTTAATGCATTAGGTGTAAGCTTGAATTGGTCTGCTGATAAACCATCTGCACCTTCTTCGGCAGGAATTAAATCCATTCCACAAATAGGACAATCACCAGGTTCGGATTGCATAATTTGTGGGTGCATTGAACACGTCCACATTTGATTAGTTGCTGTTGTTGCTTCCTTTTGGTCTATATCTTCATTTGAATAATTTCCAAATATTAGCCAACCTAATAGAAAACCGACTGCTAATATTCCTAAATAGATGATGTATTTTTTCATTTTTTAATCTGTTAAGTAATTAATGATTGTACTTTGTACATAGTAGTTTTTCACCGCCTCAATTTGATTAATTTGAAACTTTAACTGCAATTCCTGTATATCGAGAACATCATTAAAATTAATGGTCCCAGTTTCGTAGCTTTTGATGAGAATTTGTTCAGCATCTTTAGCTTGTTTTAGATTTTTTAAAGCCGTTATATAACTAATTTTTGCAGCAATACGTTCGTTTATAGCTTTATCTAACAAGGATTCTAAATTATTTAATCGCTCTTGCTTTTGATAATTAATTTCTTGTTGCTGCAATTCATTCTGTTTGGTGACCGATTTGTATTTCTTATTGAAAATTGGAATTGAAACCGATACCATTGGCATTACAATATCTTTACCATTATCAGAGAAACTCATATCTGGTCGTGGTTCTACATTGATGTAATCTAAGCCAAATCCTATCATTGGACTACTTTCTTTTTGATTCAACAACTCTGATTCTGTAATGGAATGATAGAGTTTATCAAACTTCAAGAGTTCTGGATGCACTGATAAATTTTCAACGTTAATTTCCAAATCTTCTTTTGGCATATTTAAACTGTCGATTATTGTAATTTGAACACCATTTTCTCTATTTAAAAGATTATTAAGATACGTTTGTTCCGATAAAAACTGTTGCTCTAATACTTCCTTTAATTGTTGCAAGTCGTTTTGACGCATTTGCAAACGCAAAACATCTACTGCTGAAGCTTTTCCAACTTCAACAGATGTCAATGCCATAGTTTCATATGTTTTTAAAAGCGTTACATTTTCACTTAAAACCAGTTGCTTTGCCTGATTAGTATACAAATTATAATAGGATTGCGAAACCGAAGCCATTAATTTACGTTTGGCTATAACGATGTCTTGATATTTTGTATCTGCTAATGAAGTTACATAATTTTCTCGCAAAGTAATTGTACCAAACCACGGTAGCATTTGTTTAGCCGATACTTTAAAACGTTGCGCTCCTGTTCTTGTTTCGGGTTCACTAACAAAATATCCTACTCCAAATTCTGTATTTGGTATATTATTAACCTCATTTACCTTTTCAGCAACAATTTTATATTGCAACTCATACTTTTGAATTTCAGGATTATTTGCAAAAGCATCATCTATTAAAGACTGTAATTGTTGGGCTTGTGTGAAATTGCTTATGCAGATAAACACTATAAAAAACCAGTATTTAATTAATATTTTCATAACTATCCTTTTAAACCGTTAAAGATTTTGATTGTGTTTTTAATTTTCTTTCTGCTATAAATTCTTTCCTCCAACTGAATAATACAGGAACTATAAAATAGGAAGTAATATCGATTAACATTCCTCCAAAAATGGGAATAGACATTGGTATCATTATATCACTACCTTTTCCCGTAGATGTCAAAACGGGTAAAAGTGCTAGAATAGTTGTAACCGTTGTCATTAAACACGGTCTGATGCGCTTTGAAGCCGCTTCTAAGGTTGACTTTCTTATTTCTGAAATCGTAGTAGGTTCATTTTGTCCAAAAGTTTGTGTTAAGTACGTTGCCATAACCACGCCATCATCTGTTGCGATACCAAAAAGAGCAATAAACCCAACCCAAACCGCTACACTTAAGTTAATGGTCTTCATATTGAACAATTCTCTGATGTTTTCCCCAAAGAAATTAAAGTTCAAAAACCAATCTTGGCCATACAACCAAATCATTACAAAACCACCAGCAAAAGCAACTGTAATTCCAGAAAACACCATTAAGGTAGTGGCTACCGAACGAAATTGAAAATAGAGAATCAAAAAGATAACTAACAATGCTAAAGGAACAATTACGGCTAAGGTTTTTTCGGCACGCAACTGGTTTTCATAAGTTCCTGTAAACTGATAACTAATACCCTTTGGAACTATTAATTCTCCTGAATTAATTTTACTTTGAATCATGGCTTGTGCATTTTCTACCACATTAACCTCTGCATAATCATCTATTTTATCGAATAGTACATATCCAACCAAAAAAGTATCTTCACTTTTTATAACCTGCGGACCTTGCTCGTAACGAATATTGGCTAATTCTTTTAATGGTACTGGACTGCCTTTTTCAACAGGCACATAAATTTGTTCCAAATCGGTTGGATTACTTCTTAACTCTCTTGGATAACGTACTCGAATTCCATAGCGCTCTCGGCCCTCAACAGTTTGCGTTAATGGCATACCGCCAACGGCTACTTTTAAAACATTTTGTACCTCTTCAATGCTTACACCATAGCGCGCAATTTTTTCTCTATCAATATCAATTAACAAATAAGGCTTCCCTACAATTCGATCGGCAAAAACGGCTTCGTCTTTAACACCTTCAGCTTCTTTTAAGATGTTTTCTAATTGTAACCCAAAAGTTTCAATTTGTTTTAAATCTTGACCTTTTATTTTAATTCCCATTGGCGCTCTCATTCCTGTTTGTAGCATTACCAAACGGGTTTCAATAGGCTGTAATTTAGGTGCCGAAGTTACTCCAGGTAATTTTGTAACTTTTACAATTTCGTTCCAAATGTCATCTGGTGATTGTATTTCTGGTCGCCAATTTCGATAGAACTCTCCATTATCATCTTCAATTAATTGTGAACTTTCAATGGTCCTTAAAATACTATTTTCAGTATTATTTGGATTTGCAATAAACCGACCGTCTTTCAATTCAAATAAACCATTTTCATTCACTTTGTAACGTTGTCGATCACCTTTATCGTTCATCATATATTCTGACTTATATTGAATAATATTTTCGTACATCGACAAGGGAGCAGGATCTAACGCTGATTCTGTTCTACCTGCTTTACCAACCACTGTTTCAATTTCAGGAATGCTCGCTACGGCCATATCCAATTGTTGTAAAACACGCTTATTTTCTTCAACACCAGAATGCGGCATTGAAGTTGGCATCAACAAAAAGGAGCCCTCATTAAGGGAAGGCATGAATTCTTTACCTGTATTTCTATAAATAAAAAAACCAAATACTAATAACGTCAAAGGAATGGTTAAAAAAAGTAATCTATTGGCTAATGCCCATCTTAATATTTTTGTATAATAACTCTTAAAAATTGAAAATATGCCCAACAAACCAAAACAGATAATACCTACAAATAGAAGATTCCAAAAAATACTTTTAGCAACTCCAAGCGGTCTCCAATATTCCGCCAATAAAAAAACAATGGCTAATGCTGATAGGTAAATACTGTAAGTAGTTGCTTTTTCATTGGTTAGTTTATCTTTAAGTCTTAAATAACCTAAAATACCGAAACCAATTAGTATTATTCCCATCCACTTACCCCAAACCATGACTAATAAACCTATTCCTATTAAAATTATATTGATGATATAATTTAATCGTTTTGCTATTTTCATTTTCTTAAAAAAGAAAGCAGCAAAAGGGGGGATTAAGAACAATGCGATGATTAAAGAAGCTGTCAAGGCAAATGTTTTAGTAAACGCCAAAGGTCGAAAAAGCTTTCCTTCTGCACCAATCATAGTAAATACAGGAATAAAACTAATTATGGTTGTCATTACAGCTGTAACAATTGCTCCAGATACTTCTGCAGTGGCATTGTAAACGATTTGATTTATCGATAGATTTTCATTGTCCTCATCTAAATGTCTTATTATGTTTTCGGAGAGAATGACACCTACATCTACCATTGTACCAATAGCTATTGCAATTCCTGATAAGGCTACAATATTAGCGTCTACACCAAAGAATTTCATTGCAATGAAAACCATTAAAACGGCTACTGGTAATAATCCAGAAATTAAAATGGATGCTCTCATATTAAATACCATAACTATAATAACCAAAATAGTAATGAGTATTTCCAAAGTCAACGCTTCATATAGTGTGCCTAACGTTTCTTGTATAAGTTCTGTTCGATCGTAATACGGAACAATGGTTACTTGAGAGGTGCTTCCGTCAGCTAATGTTTTTGATGGTAAACCTGTACTTAGTTCGCTAATTTTAGCTTTTACATTATTGATTACTTCTAATGGATTAGCACTATAACGAGCCACTACAACACCACCAACAACTTCAGCTCCTTCCTTATCTAAAATACCACGCCTTGTTTCAGGTCCTAAAGAAACTTTGGCTATATCTTTTATTTTTATAGCAGTATAATCCTCTGAAATTACTACTGCATTTTCGATATCGGATAAAGATTTAACATATCCTAAACCACGAACTAAATATTCTGCTTGATTAATTTCTAAAGTCTGTGCACCAATATCCCTGTTACTTTCTTTAATTGCTTTTACAATATGATTTAGGCCGATATTGTATTGGCGCATTAATTCTGGATTCACATCAACTTGGTATTCTTGTACATAGCCCCCAATTGATGCCACTTCTGAAACACCACTTGCTGAAGAAAGTGCATATTTTACATAGTAATCCTGAATACTTCTTAACTCATGTAAATCCCAACCACCTGTAACATTTCCATTTTCGTCACGCCCTTCAAGAGTGTACCAAAATATCTGACCGAGTCCTGTTGCATCTGGCCCTAAAGATGGATTAACTCCATCAGGCAATAAGCCACTTGGTAGTGAATTTAGTTTTTCAAGAATACGACTTCGACTCCAATAAAACTCTATATCTTCTTCAAAAATGATATAAATACTTGAAAATCCAAACATAGACGAGCTACGAATGGTTTTTACTCCTGGAATACCAAGCAGTGAAGTAGTCAATGGGTATGTAATTTGGTCTTCAATATCTTGTGGCGAACGACCATCCCATTTAGTAAATACAATTTGTTGGTTTTCCCCAATATCTGGAATTGCATCAACTGCCACAGGGTTATTAGGTAAAAAACCTATGTCCCAATTAAAAGGAGCATTCACTATCCCCCATCCAACAAATAGGACAAGTAATAATACAGCTACTAGTTTATTTTCTATTAAAAATTTGATGCTTTTATTTAGCATATTTATGATTATTAAACGGTTATACAAAGTATTAAGACAATACCGAATACAGTAAATTATCCTTATAGTGTACTTACTATAGGACAATAAAGTCTATCATTTAAAATCAAATTAAATAGGTTTCGTCAATCTTGTAGATTTGCCTTATGACGAGTGGCGGTTGGTATTCTTCATAGATAGATACATTGCTATCTAATTCTTTAAAAAGGTTAAAGTAAGTGTAAACAAAAGAAGTAATGAAAAGATGTTGTTCAAAAGATATTTTGTTAACTGACTGCTGCAATTCATCTTGTCCTTCTACCGATAGTTGTTTATCATCACAACAGTTTTTCTTTTTAATGATACATCCTTCGGTTGAAGGATTACTCATTTCCATACCACAATCTTTTGCTTTATGGAACAAGGCTGTGTCAACTAAAGTATCACCACAATAATGCATATTCACAGTAAATGACATTGTAGACAACAATACTACAAATATCATTACAAATGCTAATATTTTTTGGGATACATTCTTCATAATTACTGCTAAATTACGAAATTTTAACAAATGCTCGTTTGATTAACAAAAATTTAAAAATTACAAACGCTACAATAAGGTTCTGACGCATGGTTTTGTCACATCTGACAAACTAAGAATTATAAATTCTAAAACAATCAAACTAAGCAGTTAACTTACATAGGGAATTAAATAGGAGCGTCCATATTCAAACCATTTACTACATAGTGTCTATTTTAACCAACTAAAAGTAAATCAAATCATTAGACACAATAGAACCTAGTTCACCCAAATGGTAACAATTTACAATATCGATAAAATTATATTGTAAACCATAATATGTAAGCAAAAAGGACGTTTAAATCGATAGAATTATGTCCCAAACTAATTTAAAATAAAATATAGATTAAGATTTATAAAACTCTTATTAATTTATACAAGACTTTTTTCAAGCGAGGGAATATAATTTTTTAGAGATAGTATACAATAAACTTTTTGGGTATCTGCTACGTTTTTTGGTACAATACCTTGAAAATTAAAATTACTAACTTTTTAGTGTAAATAAATAACCCTTAAATATTAAAATGTAGAAATTATGAAGAAAGTAATTCTAACTGTTTTTTCCTTGGCGCTTTTTGTATCGTGTGTTTCTAAAAAGAAATATGTGGCACTAGAAGAACAAAACCAAGAAATTAAATCACAATTAGTAAAAGAACGCTTAAAAAATGAAGATTTAGAACAAAAATTTACTGAAATACAAAACCGTGTAGATACTTATCATAACAAAATAAACTCGCTTACTGCCGAAAACAACGTAAAGTTAGAAACGGTTGAAGGAGCAGTAATTAACGAAGAGACTAAAGCAAAAATGCGTAAAACATTGGAAAACGTAGATCCAGCTTTGGTTAGTGGAGCAAAAACACTAAAAGACTCAATGAACCTTGCGGTGTCTCACAATATTCAAAAATCGATGAAGACAGAAAGCCTAAATGACGATGAAGATGTAAATGTGTTTATTGATGAGACAATGGTTATGATTTCGGTTTCAGATAAATTATTGTTTAAAACTGCAAGTACTAACATCAGTAATAAAGCCGATAAGTTATTTGAAAAACTAGCTAACATCATAAAATCTGAACCAAGTATAGAGGTTTATATTGAAGGACATACAGATTCTAGAAGTATTAGCAATAGTAGAATGAAAGATAATTGGGATTTGAGTGTGCTAAGAGCTACTAGTGTAGTAAGAAAATTGCAAAATGATTATGGAGTGCCACCAGAACAATTAATTGCGGCTGGTCGTAGTTCATATCATCCATTAGCGGCAAATGATTCTAATGAAAATCGTTCAAAAAACCGTCGCACCAGAATTGCATTATTACCAGACATTAATAAATTTTTCGCACTTATGAGCGAGCAAGAAAAATAAAGACCACTTTAATAAATTGAACATCTATTTGTTCTTACATAAAAACCATCTTGTAAAATTGCAAGATGGTTTTTTTGTTCCTATCGCATCTGACAAAATAAATTGATTAAAACAAATTGAGCAGCTAACTCATCCAAATAATTAAACATCGTTCTCTTGGATTAACCATCTGATGTCTTTCATAATACCTCCAACTTTATAGGCCGATTTTTTGCTTTACAATACTACAATTTTGACACCTAAAAGGTTATTAAATTATTTTGATGTAACATACCTATTTACAATACTATAATGGTTAAAAAAATATTTGTATATATTTACGTATTAAAATTACTTTTTAAATACAGTTAAATAATTAATTTTGATTCCTAAAATTGACATTTTTATAAACTGTAAATCAAAACAATTACTAGTAATTAATAAAACTTAGTATTTAAAACAGATAGCAATTTATAAAAACACCCCTGTTAAAAGTAAACCCCAAGTCTCCTTTAAACAACAACTAAATTGTTCAATTAACTGACAAAAATAAATGATAGCGGAAATCACATCCGAAGAAAAAATTGCATTTGATAAGGAAGGTTATTTATTCGTTCAAAATTTCTTTACAGATATTGAATGTGATAATGTGTTAGACGTTTTTCAAAACAAGATTAAACACAGTGAAAAGGAATTTTATAGAATTAAAAGTAACAGTCTAGAAAAAAACAAGTATACAAAGAGTGGTTTTGTTGTAAACCCTTTAATGAATCTACATCTTGAAAACGACAAAGAGATTTCGGATACATTTTTAAAATTATTTGATTCTGAGAAAGTAAAAAATTTAATTTCTAAGATCGATTCTAGAGCATTTGACCTTTACAAAACCATGTATTTTGAAAGTAACAGAGGCACGGAACAGCACTTTGATTCGATTATTTTCGGAAAAAATCAGCGTCTTGTCGGTATTTGGGTTGCACTCGAAGACATCTCTTCAAAAAATGGTGGTATTTTTATTTATCCTAGAACGCATAATCTTTTTCAATCTGAATATTTCTCACAAGAAATAGAAACGCTTTTTCAAAAATATTGCGACCTATCATCGAAAAAGCAAAAAAATTATGCAACACAAAACAAAAGTGAAATGCTTTCCATCTACAAAGAAGGAAACGAAGCACTAGAATTAATTCTTCAAAAAATTAATTCAAATCGATTGGGCCCAAATTTTAAAAAAGGAGATGTCATTCTCTTCGATGGTAATATACTTCACGGAAGTTATAGACCGGAAAGTTTTGAATTTTCTAGAAATTCAACTTCTGCTCATTATCTTTCAAAACTTAAAGAAACATGAAAAAACAAGAAAACAATTCATACATCCATTCAAGCTCATTCATTTATGGAAATTGTAAAATAGACTCCAAAAGTTCTGTTTGGCCTTTAGTTGTAATGAGAGCTGAGGACCATCATATTTTAATAAATGAACAAACCAACATCCAGGATGGAACTATTATACATGTAGGCTACCGTCATCCGGTTATCATTGGAAAAAATTGCACTGTTGGTCATAAAGTGCTGATTCATGGAGCTATAATTGGAAATGATTGTGTAATTGGATCAGGGGCTATGATTTTAGACGGAGCTATTATTGAAGATGGTTGTGTTGTTGAAGCTGGTGCTATTATACGAGAAGGCGAAATTGTCAAAAATACTTTAGGTAAACAAGCATTTGAACAAACTATAAAAAATAGATTTCTATCCCTTATGTACTATGAAAATGCAAAAGCTTATGCTGAAGGAAACTATAGACTTTGGTCAGAACCCGAATTTAAAAAACAGCAAAAAAAGGTTCTGATAGAAATGATGATGGAGGCAAAAAATCAAAATGAAAAAAGTACTTTTTAGCTTTTCTATTATTGGAACAACAGCTCTTATATATTAATGGGGCTGTTGCATCTTACAGAATAAATTCATAAAATTCAACAACAATCAAATTAAGTTGCTAAATTCAAGAAGAGAATTAAACATAGTTACTCCAGAATCATCCTTCTGATGCTTTCTTATCATATATACATTCAATACCACTCAACATTCCCTTTACCAATTTAAAATTTTTGAAGCTTAAACCGTTTATATTGACCAAATGAAAAAAATAATTCTTAAAAGTTAATAAAATCTTATGTGCAACTGAACCCTCACTTGACTTTTTTATTATTCATTCTAAAAAATGAATAAAACTTTTCAGACAAGTCGGAAGCGATATTTTCCATAATACAACTACCAAATTAAAAAGTCAATGAATTTTGTATCAAATAAATAACTAAATTTAACAAGTAATTCATTCATCATTTCAACAATTGAAATGAAACTCAAATTAATAAACATATTACTTTTAGCAACTTCACTCTTGGGCTATTTAGAATGGGGCGGTAATAATCATGCCTTTTTATTTCAATCGGAATACCAAATAATTCTAAAGTTATTTTCAAGCCCTAAAGATGCAATCCATCCATTCACAATTATTCCAATGCTTGGACAATTGGTATTAATCATAACTTTATTTCAAAACAAACCCAGTAAAACAATTACCCTGCTAGGCATAATTTGTTTAACATTATTACTTGGTTTTATATTTATTATGGGTTTATTCAGTTTAAATTTCAAAATCACTTTATCTACAATACCATTCTTTATGATTATTGCATTAATAACACCTTTCAAAAGGAAAAACAATAAAATAAATTAAATCCTTGTTGACTTAATTTCTACACTTATACAGATTACATATTCGTAAAAACTCAATCTTTTAAAAAATGGAAGAAAAAAAATCTAAATTGTAAAATTTGATAAATCAAATTAGAAGCAATAAACCTCATTTCACTTCCATAAAAAGCAAAAGGTTATATCACAATGTGTTTTTTTCTTTCTTCAATGAAAATATTACAATTTGTTAAGTAAATCATTTGTTTTAAGATTATTATAAAAATTTTAAAAAAAACTTAATTTTTTAAACACATCATTAAAAATTATCTTACATAATTAATTCCTTCAAAGTTAAAACTCAAAATATTGCGATGAAAAACATTTTCTCCTTATTAAAAAAGTTCATTTTTAACATTTATACAATCGCAAAAAACACACATATAACTCAAAATCAAAACCTTGAAAATTTAAAATCTTACCCTTTAATCGAATTAAACTTAAGGTTTATCGAAAAAAACAACAGTTTTTCTACTGTCCGAACATTATTTTTTATTTTTAAAAGACAAAACAACAAACTATCAATCAAAAACACAAAAAAATAACAAAACCCCAATTTAATGCTATAATTTTTTAAAAACCTACTTCCTTTCTAGAATCATACTGAAAGTTTTCTAACATTAAATTATGAAACTATGAAAGAAAAGTACTTAAGCCTCGCATTTATCCTATTTGCTACTTTTATTTATGGGCAATGTGATCCTAATGACACAATCACTCTTAAAGGAAGTGCTACAATTTGTCAGGGAGAAACCACAAATTTAATTTTATCAAACACAATTGTAGCCGCAGAATATCAACTAAATGATGGAACTTCAGATATCGGAGACGTCATATTAGGAACAGGAGCAGATATTTATCTACCTGTAAATCCATCTGTAACAACTACCTATAACATTAAATCTTCAGTTACTTGTTCAACTCAATTTACGTACACCAGTACAACAACTGTAACCGTTAACCCTACTCCAGATGTAACAGCAACTAATGACGAACAAATTATTTGTTCTGGAGAGAACATAGATGATATCACTTTCTCAGGAAACGTTACAGGGACAGCTTATAATTGGACTAGAAACACTATTCCAGGTATTACTGGAATTGGAACTTCTGGAACAGGAACCATTTCAGGAGCACTTTCGAATACTACCAACGCACCGATAGACGTAATTTTTACCATCACACCAACAGCCGACAGTTGTGACGGAGCATCAATTCAAGCTACTGTAACCGTTAACCCTACTCCAGATGTAACAGCAACTAATGACGAACAAATTATTTGTTCTGGAGAGAACATAGATGATATCACTTTCTCAGGAAACGTTAC
>NZ_JBHUPC010000010.1:144665-283942 GCF_042686145.1 Flavobacterium chuncheonense
TACACCAACAGCTGATGGTTGTGACGGAAATACTGCTACTGCAACTGTAACCGTTAAACCCATTCCAAACGCTTCTGTATCAATTGCAAGTCAAAGCATTTGTTCAACTCAAAATATCACTGATATTTCTTTCTCAGGAAACGTTACAGGAACAACTTACAATTGGACTAGAAACACTATTCCAGGTATCAGTGGAATTGGAACTTCTGGAACAGGAACCATTTCAGGAGCACTTTCGAATACTACCAACGCACCGATAGACGTAATTTTTACCATTACACCAACGGCTGATGGTTGTGACGGAAATACTGCTACTGCAACTGTAACCGTTAAACCCATTCCAAACGCTTCTGTATCAATTGCAAGTCAAAGCATTTGTTCAACTCAAAATATCACTGATATTTCTTTCTCAGGAAACGTTACAGGAACAACTTACAATTGGACAAGAGATGACATTCCAGGTATCAGTGGAATTGGAACTTTTGGAACAGGAACCATTTCAGGAGCACTTTCGAATACTACCAACGCACCGATAGACGTAATTTTTACCATTACACCAACGGCTGATGGTTGTATCGGTACACAAACTACTGCAACGGTAATAGTAAACCCTACTCCAAATGCTGTAGCTACACCTGCTAGCCAAACCATCTGTTCGAATAACCCTATTACAACTATGGTTTTATCCAGCAGTGTAACAGGAACTACTTATACTTGGAATCGCGATAATACCACTAACGTAACAGGAATTGGAAATTTTGGAAGTGGGGATATTTCAGGAACTTTGGTTAACACTACCAATACACCACAAACCGTAACCTTTACCATTACACCAACAGCTAATGGTTGTGCTGGCACACAAACGACTGCAACAGTACTAGTAAACCCTACTCCAAATGCTGTGGCTACTCCCAATAGTCAAACCACCTGTTCGAATAACCCTATTACAACTATGGTTCTATCAAGTAGTGTTTCAGGAACTACTTATACATGGAATCGCGATAATACTACTAACGTAACAGGAATTGGAAATTCTGGAAGTGGAGATATTACTGGCACTTTAATCAACACTACCAATACACCACAAACCGTAACTTTTACCATTACGCCAACAGCTAACAGTTGCATCGGTACACAAACGACTGCAACAGTACTAGTAAACCCTACTCCAGATGCTGTGGCTACTCCTAGTAGTCAAACCATTTGTAATAATGCATCAATTAACGATATTATACTTTCCAGTGCAGTAACTGGAACTACTTTTACTTGGATGCGTGATAACACTACTAATGTAATTGGGGCTACTTCTGGAACTGGTAACATAACAGGATTACTTATCAACAATACTATAATACAGCAAACTGTAAATTATACCATTACTCCATCAGCTAATGGATGTGCAGGTTCTCCAATTTATGCTTCTGTTACAATTGAACCTGAAACCTCTGGAGGTAGAGTAACTGTATCTCTTCCAAATGAAACACCAATAGACCGGATTGTTACACATTGTCATGAGGGTGACGGAACGCTTTATTTATGGGATCATATAGGAAGTGTGCTTCGTTGGGAGTATTCCACAAATGTTGGAATTACATGGAATCCTATCAATTTTACAGGCACAACATACACGTATACAGGTTTAACCTCAACAACCATTTTCAGGGCTATCGTACAAAGTGGAACAGGTTGTACTGAACAACATTCACAGATTGCTGTTGTCAACATCATTCCGAACATTATGCCTACAGTTTCCTTGTCTACAACAATATGTGAAGGCGAAACAACAGTTTTAACGGCAGCTAGTCAGTATGCTTCGAATTTAGCAATAGCAGAAGGTGGAGACTTTCAAGACGCTAATCCTCCAGGATGGGAAGTAGATGGTGTTGGATTTATCCCTGCAGGTGGTAGTAATACAGATCCAGGTCCATGGCGTCTTTCGGCTACAAATGGAGGAACCTATTCAGACGTACTATACAAATCGCAAGGTAAATTTGGTATAGTACACGGTGACTATGATTCTTACATAGAAACCCCCATATTCAATACTTTCGGTTTATCTTCTGCAGAACTCACTTTTAATCATTCCTATAAACTTTTAGCAGGAGCAGATGCATATGTACAAATTTCTACTGACGGTGGAGCAACCTACACCGATTTGGCTCACTATCAAGGTCCGGATGAAATTTTTCCACATAATAATTTTACAAATAGCCCTAGCGCCTCTGTAATTAGTATTGATTTAAATAATTATATCGGACAAGCCAATCTTAGAATTCGTTTTTATTACCAAGGGACTAGTGGAAGTTCTTGGGCAGTAGATAACATTCAAATTCCAGATGCCCCAAGTAATTTGTCCACACAATGGGTTGACCCAGTATCAGGTGATGTAATCAGTTATGCCGCAAGCTTAAATGTATCGCCAACTACGACCACTACATATGCTATAACTTCATTCTTAAACGGCTGTAATAGCTTTGGTACAGAAGGAACCGCTTATATAACAGTAACTGTAAACCAAAGACCTACTGGAATAATAACAGAAGATCACTACGTTTGTTACGGAGAAACTACAACATTAGATGTTGATCTTACAGGGACAGCTCCTTGGACAATAACATATAGTAATGGTACTACCAATACTACTGTTACAGATATTATGGAAAGTCCTTTTGTAATCAATGTACCTTCTGTCACAACAGATGTCACTTATACCATTTCTGCAATTGACGACAATAACTGTACAGCACTACCAAGTGATTATGCAGGTCAGGCTACCATTACCGTTTTAGATGGTACTCAAGGTGTTTGGACAGGATTAGTAAGTAATGACTGGTTTGATTGTTTAAATTGGGAAAGAGGATTACCGAATAGTACAGTTGATGCAATCATTCCGGCAACAAGTGCTATAATGCCTGTTATTGACCCTGACAATTCACCATATGCTGCAGCATATAGCAATATAGCAAGTGCACGCGATTTAGTAATTAATGCTGGGGCAAGTGTAACCATGATGGTAAATTCAAATTTAGAAATTAGTAGAAATTGGATAAATAGTGGTGATTTTTATCCAGGTCTAGGTAACGTAACTTTTAACGGGTCTCAAAACAGCCAAGTACAAACAATAAACCAAGGCATTAAATTATTCGAAAGTTTTTATGATTTAACATTAAACACAAGTGGTACTGCATTGGGAGTAAGCGTTCAAGACCAATTTGAATTAACTGTTGCTAACAATTTAATGCTTTTAAATGGCGATTTAAGATTAATGGGAGAAGCACAAATGGTACAAAATGGAATTACTGCTAATCCATCAAGTGGAAGCGGTAACCTTCTTATTGATCAACAAGGAACTAAAAGTAGTTATCATTATAATTATTGGTGTCCTCCGGTAAGCACGAACGGTATCAACTATTCTGTTGGAAGTGTATTATTTGATGGAACAAATTCTGACAGTACTCCATTTGTAACAGGTTCGATAAGTTATGGTAGTAGCTTCAATTTCTCGGATGGCCCATTGACAAGCCCAATAAAAATAAGTACACGTTGGCTATATAAATATACCGCATCTACGTCGAATTATTATTCTTGGCAACAAATTTACAATACAGGTACTGCAAAAATAGCAGAGGGCTTTACCATGAAAGGTGTTACGGGTAGTGCCACATTTACTGAACAACAAAACTATACTTTCAAAGGTAAACCCAATAATGGTGATATCAACCTGAATTTTGCTGCAAACCAAGTGTATCTGATTGGAAATCCATATTCTTCAGCATTGGATGCTGACCAATTCATATTGGACAATATTAAAGATGGAGGAAACGCAAGTACAAATGTAATTAATGGAGCGCTATATTTTTGGGATCATTTTGGGGCACAAACGCATTACTTAAGCCAATACATTGGAGGCTATGCAACGTATACCTTAATGGGAGGAGTTGTAGCGGTATCCAACGACCCTTTAATTAATAACAATAATGCGACTGGAACTAAAATTCCACGTCGATACATTCCCGTTGCACAAGGCTTCTTTGTTGACTCTACATTAGACCCTACATTGGTTGCTAATAATCCAAACTTAACAACAGCTGTTACTGGAGGAACCATTGCAATTAAGAATAGTCAACGTGTTTTTTACAGAGAATCTTCTGGTAACTCCATATTTTTTAAAACTACCAATACCACAACAAGCGCAAACAATCCAAATGTCGATAACCGAATGAAAATTCGTTTGAATATTGACATGAGTAATGATATCAGAAGACAACTTTTAGTTGGGGTTGACCCTAACGCTACAGACAACTTCGATATTGGCTATGATGCACCTATGGCCGATTTGCAAAATGACGATTGCTATTGGACCATTAACGGAACTCCTTTTATTATTGAAGCGGTTTCAAACTTTGACCCAATGCAAATAATTCCTTTAGGTATAAAAATGACAAATGCAACTACTGCAGTGGTTAGTATTAATCAATTGGAAAACATTCCTTCAACTTTAGAAATTTATCTTTTTGATAATCTCACAAATGTATATCACGACATCAAAAATAACGATGTAACACTTGCTTTAAGTGCAGGAACTTATAATAATAGATTCTCACTTCGTTTCTCATCGCAAACACTAGATGCCGACACATTTAACTTGAGTGACAATATTTCGATATTTGTTAACAATAAAAACACGACGCTAAACATTGAAAATTCAACGCTTGAACAAGAAATAAAAAAAGTATACCTATTCAATATTCTAGGCCAAAAAGTGTTTGAGAAAGATGTCAAAAATGTAAACCAAACTAAACTCCAATATGACTTAAATCACTTAAGTGAAGGCACATATATTGTAAAACTCTCAACCAATAAAGGAGAAATCTCCAAAAAAGTAATTATCAGTTACGACTAAATTTATATTGGTGTTATTTATTTGATTCAAAAAATCCCGAACTAGTCGGGATTTTTTTATTTCAATTGTTCTAATAATACATCCAAACTCACTTTTTCTTGATTACCTGTTGCCAAATTCTTAATAGCAAACTCATGGTTTTTCATTTCTTCTTCTCCTACCAAAATAGCAAAAGGAATTCCTCTTTTATCGGCATGTTGAAATTGCTTTCCAATTTTCGCAGCATCTGGATACATCTCAACTTTTACACCATGCTGTCTCAATTTTGAAATTGCTTTCATAGCATATTTAGCTTCCTCATTTCCAAAATTCAAAAACATTGCTTTTGAAGTAGCTGTTACCGTTTCTGGAAATAACTTAAGCTCTTCTATTACTAAAGCAATTCGATCCAATCCGAATGAAATTCCAACTCCACTCATATTCTTTAAACCAAAAATACCGGTTAAATCATCATAACGACCTCCGCCACCAATAGACCCCATTGCTACACCCGCAGGAGCAGCTACTTCAAAAATAGCTCCTGTATAATAATTTAAACCGCGAGCCAAAGTAACATCTAAATCTAAGTTTGCAGTTTGCAAACCTATTTCCATAACATTATCACAAATAAACTGTAACTCCTCTACTCCTTTCATCCCTTCTTGTGAAGCCGAAAGTAAGGTTGCTAACTTTTCTATTTTCTCCGAAATCGTTCCAGTAAAATTGAATAACGGTTGTACTTTAGCGATAGCTTCCTCAGAAATACCTTTTTCTAGCATTTCCTTTTTAACACCATCTTCACCTATTTTATCCAACTTATCCAAAGCAACCGTAAAATCAATTAATTTATCAGAAGCACCAATTACCTCAGCTATACCCGATAAAATTTTACGATTGTTGATCTTTATAGTAACACCTTTCAATCCTAATTCTGAGAAAACCGAATCGTATAATTGTACCAATTCTACTTCTTGCCAAAGTGAATTTGAACCTACCACATCGGCATCGCATTGATAAAATTCTCTAAAACGCCCTTTTTGTGGTCTATCAGCTCTCCAAACAGGCTGAATTTGATAACGTTTAAATGGAAACTCAATTTCATTTTGATGTTGCACCACGTAACGCGCAAAAGGAACTGTCAAGTCATAACGCAAAGCTTTCTCAGAAATTTGAGCCGTCAATTTCAAACTATCTTTATTAGTTAAATAACTCTCATTCGTTTTTGCTAAATAATCCCCTGAATTTAAAATTTTAAAAATCAAACGATCTCCTTCTTCTCCATATTTCCCCATTAAGGTTTCCGAATTCTCAAATGATGGTGTTTCAATAGGTTGAAAACCAAATTTTTCAAAATTCGATTTAATTGTTGAGAAAATATAATTACGCTTCGCTACTTCTATAGGCGAAAAATCACGTGTTCCTTTTGGTATACTAGGTTTTTGAGCCATTTTTTTGGTTAAAGATTGGATAACTTAAACATTAAAAATTTCGAAAAAAAGTCTTGTAGACACGTTTTCTTTTCGTCACTCTTTCTCTTGCAAATATCGAACTTAAAAATGATTCCTAAAAATTATACCGTTATTTCCTTAACACTTTCTACTTATTGCTTTTGTAAGTGTAACAAAACCTATTTTTTAAAGTCTAATAGTTGATATGGTAGGATTATTTAAAGAAAATACAAAAATTGCACTTGATTCTATAAAAGGTCAGGCGCTACGAACTTCGCTAACTGTTTTTATTATTGCTTTAGGAATAACTGCTCTGGTAGGAATTCTTACAGTAGTTTCTGCATTACAAAATACCATTCTGAAAGATTTTGCCTCTATGGGTGCCAATACTTTTTCATTGAGTAGGTATGACTTTTCAGCTCAAATCAGGCAAAATGATGCGGAACAAAAAATCAATCCTATAATAAGTTATACACAAGCCAAAGCCTTTCAAAACAAATATGATTTCCCCTTTACGACAAGTTCACTTTCCTTTACCGCAGCTTCAGGAGTTGAAGTAAAATATTTAGGTGACAAAACTGATCCCGAAATTACCATAGTAGGTGTTGACGAGAATTTTTGCCCAAACAAAGGATTGCAAGTAGTAAAAGGACGAAACATGAATAGTTTTGATGTTAGCAACAACAACTATGTTTGCATTTTAGGTTCTGATTTTGAAAAAGGCTTGTTTAAAGACATAAACCCTATCGATAAAACCATTTCTATAAGAGGCGCTAAATTTAAAGTAATAGGTGTTTTAAAAGAAAAAGGCTCTACTTTCGGTAATAGTCAAGATTTAAGAGTATTAATTCCAAATCAAATTGCACGGTCTATTTTTTCATCTCCCAATATTAATTATGACCTGTCAGTTATGGTGAACAATGAAACGCTATTAGACGAAGCCGTTGATGAAGCCATAATAACCATGCGCCAAGTACGCAAACTGAACCCTGTTGAAAATAATAACTTTGGAATTGAAAGAAGCGACGACTTAATTCAAACTTTATTATCCAATACCGCTACTTTAAGTATCGCAGCTTGGGTTATTGGCGTTATTACAGTTTTTGGCTCTTCAATTGCATTGATGAACATTATGCTCGTTTCGGTTTCAGAGCGTACCCGAGAAATTGGAATCCGTAAAGCTTTGGGTGCAAAACGCTCCACTATAGCATGGCAATTTTTCACGGAAACTTTGGTTATTGGTCAAATGGGTGGAATTGTAGGTATTCTTTTAGGTATCACCATCGGTTTTATAATTGCATCGGCCATCGGTTTTCAATTTAGTATACCTTGGTTGGCTATTTCTGCAGCGTTTAATACCACTTTAATCGTTACAATAGTTTCGGGTTTATATCCTGCTATAAAAGCCTCAAAATTAGACCCTGTTGAAGCCTTACGATACGAATAAAGTTACAACGTACAAGCTATCATTCGATCATTACCTTTAAAATCTTGACGCAATTCAATATTGTTAAACCCTAGATTTTCAAGCATCTGAACTGTATCCGGCCCTAAATATTGATTGATTTCGAAAAAAAGTTGTCCGTCTGAGGCTAAATTTTGTAGTGCCAATTGAGCAATTTTGCGGTAAAATAAAAGCGCATCATCGTCTTCTACAAATAATGCCAAATGCGGTTCAAAATCCAATACATTTTTCTTGATTTCTACTTTTTCTAAATTTCGAACATAGGGAGGATTGGAAACAATAACATCAAATTGTTGCTCCAAATTTTCCGTTTCTAAAATATTTTTTAGCATAAAATGCACGTCCACTTCATTTGATTTTGCATTTCTTTTAGCTGTTTCCAAAGCTTTCTCTGAAACATCGATAGCAGCAACATTAGCTCCCGGTAAATTTGATTTTATAGCAATGGGAATACATCCGGTTCCTGTACCAATATCTAAAATAGAAAGTATTCGACTCTTTGCTTTATCCTTTTGAGTATCCAAAATCCATTCTACCAATTCTTCTGTTTCGGGACGCGGAATTAATGTGTTTTCATTGACCTCAAATGGCAAGCCATAAAACCAAGTCTCACCCGTAATGTATTGGATAGGTTTCTCTCTTTGCAAATCGGCAATTATAGCTTTCCACTTTTCAAAATCGATATCCAAAATTTCCAAATCAGACTGCAGCGCAATATCAATTCTTTTCAAATTGTGTAGATACTCTGCAATAATAAAAAAGAAACTTTCTATCTCATTCGATTCATGAATGGATGTCAATTGATTTATGAAATATAATTTTAATTCTTTAATTGTCATGCTATAATTCTTTAATCATCCAAACATCGCAACTTGTGTGTCCTGTTCCTCCCATTGGTTCTGATAAATACGTAAACCCCACTTTTGCATATACTCTTTGAGCTGCTTTCATAAAGGGCAATGTTTCCAAGTAACATTTCGAAAAACCTTCAGCTTTGGCAAAATTCAAACATTTTAAAATAATCTGCTCTGCCAGTCCTAATCCTCTTATTTCAGGCGAAAAATACATTTTCTGTAGTTCACAAACATCTGCAGGTCCATTTTCAAGAGGTCCTATACCTCCTCCACCTAATACTTTACCATCGTTTTCGACTACAAAATATATAGAATTTGGTTTTCGATAAACTTCAAAAAGGGTATCCAAAATCGGATCTGCATAAGCCGTACCAACTTTAGGTGCATCTAATTCAATAAACACATCACGAATAACTTTTGCTATTGGTGCATTATCCTCCTTTTTAATTTTTCGTATTTGCATCAGTTCAAAATGAATTGTAAAAGTACATAAATTGAAGGAAGTCATTATCAATCGAACTTTAAAAATAGTATTTTTGTAAAATGAATACACATGAACTTTACATGCAACGTTGCATTGATTTGGCTAAAAATGGGTTGGGCACAACTTATCCAAATCCTTTGGTAGGCAGTGTAATTGTCTACGATGGTAAAATTATTGGTGAAGGTTGGCATCGAAAAGCAGGAGAACCACATGCCGAAGTAAACGCAATAAATTCTGTAAAAGATAAATCGCTACTAAAAAAGGCAACTATTTATGTGAGTTTAGAACCATGTAGTCATTTTGGAAAAACACCACCATGTTGTGATTTGATTATTACTCATAAAATTCCAAATGTTGTTATTGGAACCGTTGATCCTTTCGCTAAAGTAGCTGGAAATGGTATTAAACGATTAATGGAATCTGGAGCTAATGTTACTGTAGGTATTCTAGAGGATGCATGCAATGAATTAAACAAACGTTTTTTTACATTCCATCAAAAAAAACGTCCCTATATTATATTGAAATGGGCAGAAAGCAAGGACGGGTTCATTGCTCCTATTCACAAAAACAGCAAAAGACCTGTTTGGATTACCAATACCTACTCCAGACAGCTGGTTCACAAATGGCGTACCGAAGAACAAGCCATTTTAGTGGGTACTCAAACCGTTCTTGATGACAACCCCAAATTAAATGCACGAGATTTCTTTGGCAATAATCCCATCCGTATTGCCATTGACAATGGAAACAAAATAACGGATGATTTTGCTATCAAAGATGATACACAAGAGACATTATTTTTAACAAAAAACAAAAATAATACCTCTAAAAATAGTATATTTGATAGTAATTTCCTTGAAAACAGCCTGCATGAATTATACAACCATAACATTCAAGCTGTAATAATTGAAGGTGGCCGAACAACTTTACAGTCGTTCATTGATAAAAACTTATGGGATGAAGCTCGAGTTTTTATAGGAAACAACAAGCTTTCAGATGGAATTACTGCTCCTAAACTATCATACAGCCCAACCAAAAGCTTAAGATTTTTTGAAGATGAACTAAAACTTTTCAGGCGATATGATTGATACAATTATTTTTGATTTTGGTAATATTTTTATAAATCTCGATCCTAAAGCGACCGAAACTTCTTTTGCTCAATTGGGACTTAACAATTGGAGTAATGATTTAGTGGAATTAAACCATTTGTATGAATTTGGAAAGATTGATGAGTACAAATTCATCACTGGCATACAAAAACACATCCCTAACGCTGATTTAGTAGCGATAAGACAAGCATGGAATGCACAAGTAGCTGATTTTCCACTAAAACGTTTAGAATTTCTTCAATTCATAAAAGCAAAATATAAACTGTTTTTGCTAAGCAATGCTGATCAAACTCATATTGACCATTTTGAACACAAAGAAGGAATTTCCTTTTCAAGAGATTTTTACAGTTGTTTTGAAAAAACGTATTTTTCGTTTGATATTGCCATGCGTAAACCTGACGAACGTGTATTCCAATTGATATTAAACAACCACAACATTGACCCAAAAACTACGCTATTTATTGACGACACTCCAGAAAATATAGAAGGAGCTCAAAAAGCAGGACTTAAAACTTGGTTATTAAACCCAGTCAAAGAAGATGTAACCCAATTATTTGATTTTTTAGAAACCTTAGATGACTAATTTACTACTTGCTATTTTATGCGCTAGTATTTTATATTTTGTATTTAAATTATATTCCAAATACAACATCAATACTTTTCAAGCTATAGTATTCAACTATGCAACCGCGTGCTTGGTAGGATTGGTATTTACTCCAAGGAAAAATATTTCTCTCGAGGGTATCTTTGAAAGACCTTGGTTAATCTACTCTTTTGTATTGGGTTTTATGTTTATTACAGTTTTCAACATCCTTGGCAAAACATCACAAGTAAATGGTGTTACCGTTGCATCTGTTGCAAGTAAAATGTCTATGATAATTCCCATTTTATTTGGAATTTTATTTCTCAATGAAAAACTTTCATTTCAAAAGATAATTGGAATTTTACTTGCCATAATTGCAGTTTACTTTGTATCCAAAAAAAGCGAAATCAAAACTTCGTACAGCACATTATTATTACCCATATTATTATTTATTGGAGCAGGAACTATTGATACTAGTATGAATTACATTCAATTGAAATTCCTAAAACAAAACGAAATAAGCATCTTTTCTTCTACAACCTTTTTGGTCGCTTTTAGCATTGGTATTTCAATACTTCTTTATCAGATTACAACCAAGAAAACAACTTTTGAATTCAAGAATATAATTGGCGGAATTGCATTAGGAATACCCAATTATTTTTCCATGTACTTTTTAATCAAAGCACTTCAAAATCCGAATATTGAAAGTGCAACTATTTTTACATTAATAAATATCGGTGTAATTTTGCTATCTACTTTTTTTGGAATCTTATTTTTTAAAGAAAGCCTAAAAAAACAAAACTATATTGGGATACTTTTAGCAATAATAGCGGTATTCTTATTACAATAACATGGAAGAAAAAGAAATTAAAGATACTTATAAAACTATAACGCACCCAACTCCAGAAACCCTGTATAAAGAAAAAAACAGCAAGTTTCTCGGATTCGCTTACCCTATCCAATCTGAAGAAGATGTCAAAGAGATTATCAATCAATTAAAAAAAGAACATTTTTCTGCGCGTCATTGGTGTTATGCCTATCAAATTGGAACGGAGAACATTCAATATCGTGTTAATGACGATGGAGAACCAAACAATAGTGCCGGAATGCCTATTTACGGACAAATACAATCCTTTGAAGTAACAAATATATTAGTTGTGGTTGTTCGTTACTTTGGAGGTGTTAAATTAGGCGTAGGAGGGTTAATTTCAGCTTATAAAACTAGTGCACAACTCACACTCGAAATAGCAGACATTGTTAAAAAAACAATTGACAAACATTTCATCGTTTCATTTGATTACAAAAACATGAACAAAGTAATGCGAATCATTAAAGAAAAACAATTGGATATTGTCAGTCAAAAAATGGAGATGAGTTGTGAAATTGAAATTAAAACTAGAAAAAAAAATGCCGAAATGATATTCGACATTTTTGAAAATTTATACGAAATTTCAATTAAAGAAAAAGAAATTTTATAGCTCTTTTAAACGAGAAGACACATATTCTGGAGCCATAATTGGACGTCCAGATTTCATATCTACAAACACCAAAACACTGTTGCCCGTTGTTAATAACTCTTGTCCTTCATTGTAAATTTCATAGTCAAATTCTATCTTAACAGATGTCTGACTTTTGAATATTGTTTTTACCGTTAACAAGTCATCATAACGTGCTGGTTTTTTATAATTCATCTGTAGAGAAACAACTGGAAGCATAACACCATTTTCTTCCATCCATTTGTACGAAACCCCAAGGTTTCTAAGCCATTCCACGCGTCCCATCTCAAAATATTGCGCATAATTACCATGATAAACCACCCCCATTTGGTCGGTTTCTGCATAGCGTACTCGTACCGAAAATTGATATTCTCTCATTGTTAAAATTATCTAAAAATGTTTTAAAAATTCACCTATTAACACTTACAATTTTTTTTTTACAAAATCAATAGCATATTGGTTTTTTTTTACAAAAAATTGTTCACATATTTGTTGTCCCGAATCACCGATAGGACTTTTATGCCTATCTTGTAAGACACCTATTGTTAATCTATTAAAATAATAACTTATTAATTCAAAGTTTATGAATAAAACTGCGCAATCGGTATGGAATAACTGTCTGTCTTTCATAAAAGATAATATTCAGGAACAAGCCTACAAAACATGGTTTGAACCGATACAGTCAGTTGATTTAAACGAGAACGCACTTTCTATTCAAGTACCTAGTAAATTCTTCTATGAATGGCTAGAAGAGCACTACGTAAAGCTTCTAAAAGTTGCTTTAACAAAAGAACTTGGGCCAGGCGCAAAGTTATTGTATAAAATTAAAATGGAGCATACTTATGGTAACAAACTTCCATTTACTGAGCAAATCCCAAGTAACAACAGACAAGCTGTAAAAACACAAGAGGTCGATGTACCAATTGTTCAAAAAAATCCAGAGCTTAAAAATCCATTTATAATTCCAGGGATTCGAAATATTAATATTGATTCGCAATTGAACGCGAATTATAGTTTCGATAATTTCTTAGAAGGAGATTCAAACCGATTAGCAAGAAGTGCAGGTATGGCTGTGGCCAACAAACCTGGAGGAACTTCATTTAATCCATTGTTAATTTTTGGTGGTGTTGGTCTTGGTAAAACACACTTAGCACACGCTATTGGTGTTGAAATTAAAGACAAATTCCCAGAGAAAACTGTTTTGTATATTTCTGCTGAAATATTCACACAACAATATATCGATTCTGTTAAGAAAAACACACGTAACGACTTTATCCATTTCTATCAATTAATTGATGTTTTGATTATTGACGACGTACAATTTTTGTCAGGAAAATCTGGAACACAAGATGTGTTTTTCCACATCTTCAACCATTTACACCAAAATGGAAAACAAGTGATTTTAACATCAGATAAAGCACCTGTTGATATGCAAGATATCGAACAACGTTTATTATCGCGTTTCAAATGGGGATTATCTGCTGAACTTCACCAACCAGACTATGAAACAAGAATTTCTATCTTAAAAAATATCTTGTATCGTGATGGTGTACAAATACCTGAAGAAATAATTGAATACGTAGCTAAAAACATCAAATCAAATGTTCGCGAACTTGAAGGCGCTATCATTTCATTAATTGCGCAATCTTCTTTCAACAAAAAAGAAGTTACAATAGAGCTTGCGAAACAAGTTGTTGAAAAGTTTGTCAAAAATGTAAAACGTGAAATATCTATTGACTACATTCAAAAAGTAGTATCGGATTATTTCCAATTGGATATTGAAACATTACAGTCTAAAACCAGAAAAAGACACGTGGTTCAGGCTAGACAATTGGCTATGTTTTTTGCAAAAAAATTCACTAAAGCCTCTTTAGCAAACATCGGCTCTCAGATAGGGGATCGCGACCATGCTACAGTTTTACACGCTTGCAAAACAGTTGACAATTTAGTTACTACAGATAAGCAGTTTAAAAAGTTCGTTGACGACATCAATAAAAAACTATCACTATAATAATGACAAAAATTCTGATGGTTTGTTTAGGCAATATTTGTCGCTCCCCGCTGGCGGAAGGCATTTTAAAAAGCAAACTACCAAAAACGAAATTTTTGGTCGACTCTGCCGGAACAGGAGGTTGGCACGCAGGTGAACTACCCGATAAAAGATCAATTGCCATTGCTAAAAAATACAGCATTGACTTGACCGATCAAAGAGCCCGACAGTTCAAAAAAAGTGATTTTGAAACTTTTGACTACATTTATGTAATGGATGCATCTAATTACAGCAATGTGATCAACTTAGCTTCAAATGAAGCACAAAAATCAAAAGTTAAACTAATACTTAACGAAGTATTTCCAAATAAAAACATAGAAGTTCCAGACCCCTACTACGGTGGGGATTCTAGCTTTGAAAATGTTTTTCAAATGCTTGACCAAGCTTGCAATGAAATTGCAAAAAAAATAAACCCGTAAATATTTCTTATTTTTACCTCAAATAAGACCGCATGAAACCAGTACAATTTTTAGGAAAGCTTTATTTAATCCCAACAACTTTAGGTGAAATGAATCCTGAAGATGTACTTCCACAAACTATAAAAAGAAGTATTGATTTTATTGACGATTACATTGTTGAAAACGAAAAAACGGCTCGACGTTTTATAAAAAGTATTCATCCTGAAAAAAAACAGCCATCACTTAATCTTTCATTGTTGAATAAGCACACTGAACTATCAGAACACGAAAAAATGATAGCTCCTTTATTTGAAGGTAAAAATGTGGGACTAATGAGTGAAGCCGGTTGCCCTGGTGTGGCGGATCCTGGTGCGGTAATTGTAAAGTTAGCACATGATAAAGGTATTCAAGTAGTACCTCTTGTAGGCCCGAGTTCAATTTTATTAGCTATTATGGCTAGCGGCATGAACGGTCAAAGCTTTGCTTTTAATGGATACTTACCTATAGACGCCCAAGAAAAGAAAAACGCCATAAAACAATTTGAGCGATTATCACACGAAAAAAATCAATCACAATTATTTATTGAAACACCATATCGTAACAATAAATTATTTGAAGATTTATTACAATTACTCCAACCAAACACGTGGCTTTGTATCGCTTGCGATATAACCTTGCCAACAGAATTTATTAAAACTAAAAGTGTAAACGACTGGAAAAAAAACAAGGTCGACTTACATAAGCGACCTTGCATTTTTATTATTCACAAAATGTGAGTTAACCTAATTTAACTTTGGCATTTTTATCGGCTTTTATGTGCGACACATCATATCCACCAAATTTTTTAATATAACTTCTTAAAGAGGTACCAAAACCATCTTTAAAACCTTCCATACCATTACTTCTTAAGTATTTCTTTACAGAACCCGCTCCACCCAAGTGTGCAGCTGCCAATAACCCTGACTCTGTAATTTCAACACCATTTATCACTCTACCGCTGTATTTAGCAATTTCTCTCCTTAGCTCCCATTTATTACGCGCTATAAGTGCTTTAAAAGCTTTTTCTTGCCAAACAGAGTTTTGTAGAAAGGTATTGAAATCATAAATACCCAAAGTACGTAATGTACTACGTCCAAATTGGTATTTCCCCATATAACCATAAGGATTTACCAAATTTAACATTCCTCTTGATTCTCTGAAAGCAATTGCTTCACGAAATCCAACGAATGTTTTACCAACATACGGAACATTAACATCTAACTGTTCCTCGATTATGTTTTCATCTGTAGAAGGAAAATTGTATTGATATACTTCATTGTCATTTAAATGAAATCCTTCTAATTTTTCAATTTCAAGCGAATTAAATCCAGTTGAAACTAACATTACTAGGATGGTCAATCCCAAAAGATAAGAACCTTTTTTTATCATAAATTTTCATTTCTCAGCGTCTGTCACACATCTGAAATTTGCGGTTTCAAAGATACATAAAAAACTACAATATTGATATACAGCGTGTTAAAGTTTTCTAAAAGTAGATAAAGTGTCCCTTAACTCCGTTGAAATCACCTACTTGGAGTGCTGGAGCAGGAACTTTTAAAGTGTTAAAAACTGAAAAAATCGTCTTTAAAAAATGTGATTTTGAATTGATTTTCGTCAAATCAACATCCAGACTTAAGAAAAATTGTCGACTAGGAGATTGATAAAATCCATTTGAAAATGCATCCTGATTATTTCCATAAATCATACCTTTACCATTATACCCAAATGCTAAATTAAGCCACTTCGGAATTACATCTTTCTTAACAAAAGAATATAAATTGAAAGACAACCAATACGTCTGCCCGTTATAATCTTTTAAAATTTCTTCCGAAAAACCATCACCAAGTGTATTAGGACGTAAATCGGCGTAGCGGGTCTTATGATACGAAAATTTTGGTATTATACGTTGCTCTTGCCACAAAAGTTCTTGCATCACAAACAAACCTGTCCCAGATGCATTAGCAATCATATCGCCAGTTGAAGCTCCCCATTCCTGAGAAAAACCATCAAAAACTTCAACTACCGTTAAAAAACCAAATCCCAACGTAGCGCCATAAAGTAATTGAGACTTCTTTGAAGCGCCACTCCACTCCAACATCTCAGCACCAAAACGTCCAAGATGATAAGTAGAATAAAAATGCCCCAACTTATCCATTTGAAGCCAATCACTGTTATCGTTAATAAAATGAAAAGAAGATTTTGGATACCCCTTATACCATAACTGATTTAAACCAATCAATGTTGTTCCTAAGAGTACACTTTCACCAATATAAATTGACGAAGTTCTTTTTGCATTTAATGTATCAGATGGTTTAAAAAATGAATTTTCTTGAGCTGAAATTAAATTGATTGCACAACAAAATAATAGTCCTAAATAAAAAAACTTTTTAAAAATACATTTCGCAGGCACACCATTAATCACAATTAAAACTGATTATCGGCTAATCCCTAATTTATTCACCCAAGCAGCATATTTACGAGCATTAACCAAATGTTGATCGTAATTAGAAGCAAAAACATGATAACCTGGTTTATCTGGACTTGCACAGAAATACATATAATCGTGTTGTTCTGCATTTAAAACCGCATCAATTGCCGAAATATCTGGCATGGCTATTGGCCCAGGAGGTAGCCCTGTATATTTATATGTATTATAAGGCGATTCTATATTTAAATCATTGTGAAAAACACGTTTAATAACTTGATCAAAATCCCCAGATTGCTTTTTTAAAGCATAAATAATGGTTGGATCCGCTTGTAAAGGCATACCGGTATGCATACGGTTTAAGTATACACCTGCTACACGCGGACGCTCATCAGCTTTCGCTGTTTCTTTATGTACAATAGAAGCTAAAACTGAAACCTCTATAGGAGTTAAACCCTTCTTTTGTGCTTTTTCTAAACGTTTAACATTCCAAAATTTACGATACTCTTTTGCCATTTTATCTGCAAGATTCTCTGCTGAGATATTCCAGTAAAACTCATATGTGTTAGGAATTAACATCGATAAAATATTTTCGCTCGTAAAATTATTTTTCTTCAAAAAAGCTTCATTGGTAAAAACCGAAACAATTTCTTCTCTTGTAGGTTCCAATTGATCAGAAAGACGAGCCGCTAGTTTATCCAAACTTTCTTGATTGTTAAAAGCTACTTTTACAGGAACATTGGAACGTAAAGCACGTACCATATCGAAAGTGGTCATATTTTGTTTCAACAAAAACTTACCTGCTTTTACATTGGTATTATATTTCCTTTGACTAGCCACAAAATCGAATTTTGCCATATTTTTGACAAATGGTGCTATTGCTTCTTTTGCTTCTTCATAGGTTGCATTTGATGGAACGTATACAAAAACCTCTTTTTGCACGAAGGTTGTATTAGGTGTAAAAGCTCTATTATACACATACGCTGCTACTATAGCCGCAATTACCAAACCTAAAACAGCTACAATTGTAATGATTTTCTTGAAATTCAAAGTCAGAGAAATTAAATATTGATTAATTGAAATAAAAGCTCGTCTTTATAAACGTTATTTACTCTATTCCATTGTTTTTTAACGCCAATTTTTTCGAAACCAAATTTAGTAAAAAGTTGCAAACTTGCTTCATTATCATCTGCTATATTAGCATATAATTGATGCAACTGTAAATGTTGAAAAGCATATTTAACAATTAACTGTAAAGCCTCACTCCCAATACCTTTTCCTCTATCAGCATCATTCTTTAATACAACCCCAACCCCAGCACGATTGTTTTTGGGATCAAAATCAAATAAATCAATTAAACCGATTGCTTCTTCTGTTCCTTTATAACAAATTGCCAATCGCAATTGTTTGACTTCGTAGATATCTTGATGAGCATTTTGTAAATACTGCCGAATTAAAAAACGACTATACGGCGTTTGAGTATTACTAACTTCCCAGATAGATTCATCATTTTCAATAGCATGAACAAAAGCTAAATCCTCTGGTTCCAGTGCTCTTAAATAAATTATATCTCCAGTTAATGTCACCATCTATATTTCTATTTCACCTTCAAAGACAAAAGTGGCCGGTCCAATTAAAAAGACATTTGTATACACATTACCATTTTTTTCAAAACTAACTGCTAAATCACCACCCTCTACTTTTAGCTGTACTCTGTTGGAGTTGGTCTTCTTAGTTTCGTACATCGCAATTGCGACAGCGGTAACACCTGTTCCACAAGATAATGTTTCATCTTCAACTCCACGCTCATATGTACGTACCGCAAAACTATCATTGGTTAATTGGGAAACAAAATTTATATTGCTCCCTGCTGCTCCATATAAATCAGAGTAACGAATAGCCGCCCCCTTTTCCTTTACATCCAACGTTTTCAAATCATTTTCCAATTGTACATGGTGAGGCGAACCTGTATTTAAAAAAGAGTAAGTATTATGAACTTCTATTGTATCCACATCAATCATCTGTAAAGCTACTGTAGAATCAGAATCAATTGTTGCATAATGGTATCCGTCAACTGCCTCAAATTCTGCTTTATCAGTAATCACTCCCATATGTTTTGCAAAAGCAACCAAACAACGACCACCATTACCACACATTGAACTTTCGTTACCATCTGAATTGTAATACACCATTTTAAAATCATACTCAGGATGATTCTCCAATAATATCAAACCATCAGCCCCAATACCAAATTTTCGGTCACACAAATGAGCTACTAATTGGGTATTACTTTTAGGAAATGAAAGGCTACGATTATCAATCATTACGAAATCGTTTCCAGTACCTTGATATTTATAAAATGTAAGTTTCATGAGCTTTTTTTATTAGCACAAAAATACAAATATTAATAAGATGTTAAACATTGTTAATCGCACGTTAAACTGATTTTTTGTTAAAATTAAGTCGCTAAATTTACGTTGTATTCTAAAAAATAAAGGATTATGAAAAAAATAGGAAGTTTAGTTTTAATTTCACTTTTGAGTGGCTTTGTTACACTTGGTTCATACAAATTATTTTTGGAACCAAAACCCAATTCTTCTGTAACAACAGTCTCTCCAAATTTCACTAAAGCAGTCAGTTTAGGGGCTGAAAATGTAGATTTTACAGTAGCTGCAGATGAAGCAGTGCATAGTGTAGTACACGTAAAAAATGTTACCGTTCGAAAAGTATACAACCCTATAGCCGAGTGGTTTTACGGTTCACAAAGAGGAATTCAACAACAAGAACAAGTAGGAACAGGTTCTGGTGTAATTATTTCTGAAGATGGCTATATCGTTACAAACAACCATGTAATTCAAGATGCCACAGAACTTGAAGTTACTCTAAATAATAACGAATCTTATAAAGCGAAGTTAATTGGTACTGATACGAAAATGGACATAGCTTTATTAAAAATAAATGCTCCCGATAAATTACCATATATGGTATTCGGTGATTCTGAAAATTTAAAAGTTGGCGAATGGGTTTTAGCAGTAGGGAATCCCTATAATTTAACTTCTACCGTCACAGCCGGAATTGTATCGGCAAAAGCACGTGATTTGAGCAATGAAGGATTACAATCTTTCATACAAACCGATGCAGCTGTGAACCCTGGAAACAGTGGTGGAGCACTTGTAAATACAAGAGGTGAATTAATAGGAATCAACACCATGATATCGTCTCCAACTGGAAGTTATGCTGGTTATTCATTTGCTGTACCTTCTAATATTACCCGAAAAATAATCGAAGATTTAATGGAATATGGTAATGTACAGCGTGGTGTATTAGGTATTGAAGGTCGTGAATTAAATAGTGCTTTTGCGGAAGAAATAGGAAGTTCCACTTCACACGGATTTTACATTAACAAAGTCACTTCAAAATCTGGAGCTGAAAAAGCTGGTTTAAAATCAGGTGATGTAATTATCCAACTTGACAATAAAAAAGTAAATGGATTTGCAGATCTTACATCATACATCAATACAAAAAGACCGAATGACATAGTAAACGTAAAAGTGTTACGCGATGAAAGCGAAAAAATTATTCCAGTTAAGTTGACCAAAAAGGAGCTTTTAAGCTATGAATTCAATGGTATGGAATTTGAAGATTTAGACGATAGTGATAAAAAGAACTTCAACATTAACTATGGTGTAAAAATTAAAACATTCAACAACGAACAATATATTGAATACGCTGATGAATTTGAAGGCGCCATCATACTAGCTATTGATGGACAGAAAGTTAAAGACGTTGCCAGTATTTCCAACTATCTAAAGCAGAAAAAAGGAAAAGCGCAATACCAGATGCTAACAAAAAGTGGGCAATTGGTTAGAGTGATTATGTAACGTTTAATTTGATTTGTTTCAAAAAACCGCTAGACTTTAGCGGTTTTTTTTATACGAATTAAACTCGTAGTAAACACCAAATTCAAAACCAACAGAATTTAAACCATAATTAGGCTTTTGTAAATTGGCATTCGATACATGACGTATCATACATTTAACATCAAAAGAAATTTTATTCATTTTGTAATTTGTCCCTAAAGCAAAAATATCACTGAAAGCAAAACCTTTTTTTAGCATTTCAGTATCAGTATCAATATACATAGGTCCTACATTACCAAGAGCATATACAGACAAATCTGACAGTAAACAAAACCTATATATAACTCCTAAATTTAAAACATACTCCTCTACATCTTTCAACTTCATGTATTGTTCCCTATACAAATCAGGAGTTTCAGAACTAGTATAAAAGGCATGCCAATAGTTTAGAGATTCATGCTTCGATTTATAATAACTCGGTTCTACCAATAACTCTAATGCATGCCTATTTTTGCTATAAATATTGAAATGGCTCGAAAATTTAAAAATATCACTTTTATAAGTATAGTCACTATCTTGTTTTAGGATAGTATTCTGTGATGCAAAGCCATACAGCACCCCTATTCGCATCAACCGATTATTTACAGCGGATTTCTGAGAAAAGGAGAAAAAGAAAAAAAGCAACAAAACGATACAAAAAACAACTCGCACTATCTGTAATTATTTTACTATAAATATAGTTTATATCGAATAAAAATTAATGCTTTAAAAGTGTTTTTATTTTAAAAAATATTTTAAGGTAACAACTGAAATGAGTATTTTTGCCAAAAGTTTACAAACAACACATTTTATATTTTACTTCATGAGTAACAACACTTTATACGAGAAAGAACTTGCTTTTCAAGCCGATAGAAGAAAAGCTTGTGTTGAGTTTATTAAAATCATCAGTGATTTATGGTACGACAAATCAATCGAATTGATTTTATTCCGTAACCAATTGATTGATAGAAACGTTAGCGACATCATCAACTTGCACGAATATGCAGGGGAGTTTGTTCAAAAACCAATCAACGTTTTTGATTCAGTAGAAATTGCGCAAGCAATTCAATCTTTAGATTTACCACCTTCAAGAATCGACATTGGTAAATTAACTTACGAATATCACTTAGAAGACGACAAATACAATGATGCAAAAGCATTTGTAATTGACAAATTAAAAAATGCAAAAGATTACTCTGAAATTAAACCTAAAGATGTAGTACTTTACGGTTTTGGACGTATTGGTCGTTTATTAGCTCGTGAAATGATGAGCAAAATTGGTAAAGGACAACAATTACGTTTAAGAGCTATCGTTACTCGTGATAAAAATGATGCTGTTTTATTAGAAAAGAGAGCTTCTTTATTACGTTACGACTCTGTACATGGTGATTTCGAAGGTTCTGTTCAAGCAGATCCAGAAAACAATGCATTAACAATCAACGGTACAACAGTACACTTAATTACTGCAAATGGACCAGAAGAAATCGACTATACTCAATATGGTATCGAAGATGCATTAGTAATTGACAACACAGGTGCTTTCACAACTGAAGAAGCTTTAAGTCGCCACTTAACTTCAAAAGGTGTTGATAAAGTTTTATTAACAGCTCCAGGTAAAGGTGTTCCAAACATTGTTTATGGTGTAAACCATGAAGATTACAACCCAGATGAAGTAAAAATTTATTCTGCTGCATCTTGTACTACAAATGCTATTACTCCAGTATTAGCTGCTATGGAAGAAACTTTAGGTGTAGTTAAAGGACACTTAGAAACAATCCATGCTTATACAAACGACCAAAACTTGGTTGACAACATGCACAAAAAATACCGTCGTGGTAGAGCTGCTGCTTTAAACATGGTTATTACTGAAACAGGTGCTGGAAGTGCTGTAGCTAAAGCTTTACCAAGCTTAGCTGGTAAATTAACTTCAAACGCTATTCGTGTTCCTGTTCCAAACGGATCATTAGTAGTACTTAACCTTGAAGTTAACAAAGAAACTACTGTTGAAGAATTGAACAACATCATGAAAAAATATGCTTTAGAAGGAAACTTAGTAGAGCAAATCAAATATTCATTAAATAACGAATTAGTATCTTCAGATATCGTTGGAACTTCTGCTCCATCTATTTTTGATAGCAACGCTACAATCGTTTCTGCTGATGGCAAAAACGTAGTTATGTATGTATGGTATGATAACGAATATGGTTATAGCCACCAAGTTATCCGCCTAGCTAAATACATCTCTAAAGTAAGACGTTATACTTACTATTAGTAGGATAGAATTTATCAAATAAAAAACCGCTCAACATCATGCTGAGCGGTTTTTGTTTTTTACAATAATTTCTTTCCGATCAAAACTCAAATACCCTTCGTTTTGCAACTCATTCAATAACACATTAACCGTAGGCCGTGATGTACCTATTAATGTGGCCAATTCTTTTTGTGTGTATGGATGTCGAATCACAACATCATTGGTTACTTGATTTTCATAACCATAATCTTCTTTTAATTCATTTATAAATTCTTTCAGGCGTGTTTTAGTATCTTTAAATAACAACAGTTGCAACCTACGCTCCAACTTTTTAAAACGGAAACCTATGAATTTATAAATTTTCAAACTAAACTCTTTATGCTCACGCAGCAATGTCATCATTTCAGGTATAGTGATAGGACATACTGAAGTTCCATTTTCTAAAGCTTGTGCAAATTCATTTCGTGATTCTTGTCCCAAAATCGCTTTTTCACCAAAAATCTCACCTTTTGACAAAATAGCCATTATAATTTCATCTCCATCTTCTGTAACATACCCAATTTTAACCTTACCTGAATTAACCAAATATACTTTATCTGCGATATCTTCTTCAAAATAGATATAATCATTTTTTGCATAAGCATTAAATTCATGACCGCTTTTGTAGTCTTTCATCTTATGAGGACATAAAATAGCAAACAGATTAACATCTTCAAAAAACCAAAGTGAGTTCATTCAATATACATTCTAGTTAGCTAAATATACTAAAATTAAAAACGCCTAAGATTACTTAGGCGTTTTTTATAATTAAGTTAACAAAATTAAGCTTTTCCTGCTGCTATTAAATTCAAAGCAGAACCTGCTTTAAACCATTCAATTTGCCCTTCGTTATATGTATGATTTGCTAAAATTATATCTTTAGAACCATCCGCATGAACAAACTCAAGAGTCAACGGCTTACCTGGTGCAAACGCTGTTAAATCTAAGAAATTAATAGTATCGTCTTCTTGAACTTTATCATAGTCCGATTCGTTTGCAAAAGTCAAACCTAACATACCTTGCTTTTTCAAATTCGTTTCATGAATACGAGCAAATGATTTTACCAGAACTGCTTTAACTCCTAAGAAACGAGGCTCCATTGCGGCATGCTCACGAGATGACCCTTCTCCATAATTATGATCGCCAATAACAACAGATGGAATACCTGCAGCTTTGTATGCACGAGCAACGGATGGCACCGCATCGTAACCCCCCGAGATTTGATTCTTAACTTTATTGGTCTCTTGATTAAAAGCATTTACCGCTCCAATCAACATGTTATTTGAAATATTATCCAAATGTCCACGGTAGCGCAACCATGGCCCCGCCATCGAAATATGATCGGTTGTACACTTACCAAAAGCTTTAATCAATAATTTTGCTCCTGTAATATTTTTACCATCCCAAGCTTCGAAAGGTGCCAATAATTGAAGCCTATCCGAAGTTGGAGAAACCGCAACTTCTACTGAAGAACCGTCTTCAGCAGGAGCTTGAAATCCTGGATCTTCCACATCAAAACCTTTATTAGGCAACTCTTCACCATGTGGTGGATTTAACTTTACAGCTTCACCCTTATCATTCAATAACGTATCAGTTAAAGGATTAAAATCCAAACGTCCTGAAATTGCTAATGCAGCCACCATCTCTGGAGACGTCACAAAAGCATGAGTATTTGGATTACCATCAGCACGTTTTGAAAAATTACGGTTAAAAGAGTGTACAATGGTATTCTTCTCTTCTTTATCTGCTCCAGCTCTATCCCATTGTCCGATACAGGGTCCACACGCATTTGTAAATACTTTGGTACCCATTTTTTCAAAAGTAGCGATAATACCATCACGCTCAATTGTATAACGAATCTGCTCAGAACCTGGGTTAATTCCAAATTCAGCTTTTGGCGTAATTCCATGCGCAACCGCTTGCTCTACAATAGAAGCCGCACGCGTCATATCTTCATAAGAAGAATTTGTACAAGAACCGATTAATCCCCATTCTATTTTTATAGGCCAACCATTTGCTTCTGCTTCTGCTTTCATTTTTGAAACAGGAGTACCTCTATCTGGCGTAAATGGACCATTAATATGCGGTTCTAATTCAGACAAGTTAATCTCGATTAATTGGTCAAAGTATTCTTCAGGATTTGCATACACTTCACTATCCGCAGTCAAATAGGAAGCTACTTTATCAGCAGCGTTAACTACATCTTGACGACCAGTTGCAGTCAAATAACGACGCATCGAATCGTCATATCCAAAAGTTGACGTTGTTGCGCCAATTTCCGCTCCCATATTACAGATAGTTCCTTTACCTGTACATGACATCGATTGAGCACCTTCTCCAAAATATTCCACAATTGCCCCAGTTCCACCTTTAACCGTTAGAATATCTGCAACTTTTAAAATAACATCTTTAGGAGCAGTCCAGCCGTTCAACTTACCGGTTAATTTTACCCCTATCAATTTTGGGAATTTTAATTCCCATGACATACCCGCCATTACATCCACAGCATCAGCTCCACCAACACCAATTGCTAACATTCCCAAACCACCTGCGTTTACAGTATGCGAATCAGTTCCAATCATCATTCCTCCAGGGAATGCATAGTTTTCCAATACAATTTGGTGGATAATCCCAGATCCTGGTTTCCAAAATCCAATTCCGTACTTATTGGAAACGGAAGATAAAAAGTCAAAGACTTCCTTTGATTGCGTATTGGCTACTTGCAAATCAGTTTTAGCACCAACTTTTGCTTGAATTAAGTGATCACAATGAACGGTTGTAGGCACTGCTACTTTTGATTTTCCTGCATGCATAAATTGCAACAATGCCATTTGTGCAGTGGCATCTTGACATGCTACTCTATCTGGCGCAAAATCAACATAGTCTTTTCCTCGTATAAAAGCTTGAGAAGGTAAACCTTCCCATAAGTGAGAATATAAAATCTTTTCAGATAATGTAAGTGGACGACCTACCAATTCACGAGCTGCATCAACTCGCTCTGCCATTGTAGCGTACACTTTTTCAATCATTTCAATATCAAAAGCCATAGGATTTATATAAAGTTAATATTCTATTAAACAATACAATATACAAAAAAAATAGCATGAAAATAAAAAAAAGCCTAAGTAAATACTTAGGCTTTTTCTATATCAAACGAATTGTATGATTATCTTGCTAACAACTTGTGAGAAGGTGCAAATTTTGTCAAATTAATACCCTCAACTGCTGCTGTATATTCTTCAATACTCGGAGTTCTACCTAAAATTGTTGACAACACCACAACTGGCGTTGAAGACAATAAAGACTCTCCTTTCTTCTCCGTTGAATCCTCAACAACACGTCCTTGGAATAAACGAGTAGATGTTGCCATTACCGTATCTCCTTTAGCCGCTTTTTCTTGGTTACCCATACATAAGTTACAACCAGGACGCTCTAAATATAACATGTTTTCGTATTCCGTACGAGCTGCTGCTTTTGGTGCATTATCGTCAAATTCGAATCCAGAATATTTTTGTAAAACTTCCCAATCTCCTTCTGCTTTCAATTCATCAACAATGTTATAAGTTGGAGGAGCCACAACTAATGGCGCTTTGAACTCAACTTTACCTTGTTGCGCTTCAATGTTTTTAAGCATTTGTGCAAGGATTTTCATGTCTCCTTTGTGAACCATACAAGAACCAATAAATCCAAGATCTACTTTTTTGTCACCTCCATAGAAAGAAAGTGGACGGATAGTATCGTGTGTATAACGCTTAGAAACATCTGCATTGTTTACATCTGGGTCAGCAATCATTGGCTCAGCAATAACATCTAAATCAACCACTACTTCAGCGTAATATTTAGCATTAGCATCTGGGGTTAAAGCAGGTTTTACACCCGTTTTAATTTCTGCAATTCTCTTATCCGCTTTTTCAATTAACCCTTTCAATACTTGCTTAGCATTATCCATACCTTTATCAATCATGATTTGGATTCTACCTTTAGCAATTTCTAATGATTCGATTAACGTCTCATCTTCAGAAATACAGATAGACGCTTTCGCTTTCATCTCTGCAGTCCAATCAGTAAATGTGAACGCTTGGTCAGCAGTTAAAGTACCAATGTGAACCTCGATAATTCTACCTTGGAAAACATTTTCACCACCAAACTGTTTTAACATTTGTTGTTGTGTTGCGTGTACTACATCACGGAAATCCATATATGATTTCATTTCACCTTTGAAAGTCACTTTTACAGACTCTGGAATTGGCATTGAAGCCTCACCTGTAGCTAAAGCTAAAGCAACAGTTCCTGAATCCGCACCAAAAGCAACACCTTTAGACATACGAGTATGAGAGTCACCACCAATGATGATAGCCCATTCATCGATGGTAATATCATTCAATACTTTGTGAATAACGTCAGTCATAGCATGGTAAACTCCTTTAGGGTCACGAGCCGTAATCAAACCAAAATCATTCATGAATTTCATTAATTTCGGAATGTTAGCTTGCGCTTTTTTATCCCAAACTGAAGCAGTGTGACATCCTGATTGGTATGCTCCATCCACAATTGGAGAAATTACCGTAGCAGCCATAGACTCTAATTCCTGAGCAGTCATCAAACCAGTAGTATCTTGAGATCCTACAATATTTACTTCTACACGAACGTCAGAACCTGCGTGTAGCACTTTTCCTGGAGTAGTTCCAACTGCGTTTTTATTGAAGATTTTCTCTACAGCTGTAAGGCCTTGTCCTTCGTGAGAGATTTCTTTTGACGGTGCGTATACAACCGGTGCTTCAACTCCCAAAGTTTTTGCAGCGAATGTTTGTAATTTTTTACCAAATACAATAGCGTAAGAACCACCCGCTTTAATGAATTCCATTTTTTGCGGCGTGAATGATCTTGAGATATCGATTAACTCTTGATCTCCGTTGTATAATTTTTTAGTTTTTGTATTGATAGTTAAAACAGTACCCGTAGCAACTGAATAAGCTTGCTCTAAAACTGGCTCACCATTTTCGTTACGAACTAAATTTCCGTTCTCGTCAGTCTTCTTAACCCAGTTTTTAAGGTCAATTCCGATCCCTCCTGTTACATCAACTGTAGTTAAGAAAATTGGAGAAATACCATTTGTTCCACCTACAATTGGAGCAAAGTTTACGAAAGGAACGTAAGGACTCGCTTGTTTACCTGTCCAAAGTGCCACGTTGTTTACCCCTGACATACGAGACGAACCAACTCCCATAGTACCTTTTTCAGCAACTAACATCACCGATTTATCAGGATGTTGTGCTTGTAGAGCTTTGATTTCCTCTTGAGCTTCAGGAGTGATCATACATTTCCCGTGTAATTCACGATCAGAACGAGAGTGTGCTTGGTTACCTGGAGAAAGCAAATCAGTAGAAATATCTCCTTCACCAGCGATGAAAGTAACTACTTTAATTTCTTCAGCTACTTCTGGAAGTTTTGTAAAGAATTCCGCTTTTGCATAACTTTCAAGAATCTCTTTTACAACAACATTACCATTTTCAAAAGCTTTTTTTAAACGATCCATATCAGCATCGTACAAATAAACTTGAGTTTTCAATACTTCTGCAGCTTGTTTAGCAATAGCTTGATCATTTCCTAAAGCTAAATCAAGTAGCACTTCAATTGAAGGACCACCTTTCATGTGTGCCAACAATTCAAAAGCAAAAGCAGGAGTAATTTCACTTACAACTGATTCACCAATAATAATTTCTTTTAAGAATCTCGCTTTTGCACCTGCAGCTGGAGTAGTTCCAGGTAATGTATTATAAATAAAAAATTTTAAAGAATCTTCACGATTTGAATTACCTAAATCTTTAATTTGAGCGATGATTGCATTTAACAATTCAGCCCCATCAATTGGTTTTGGGTGAAGCCCTTGACCTTTTCGCTCTTCGATTTCCTTAATGTAATCGTTGTAAATATTCATATTATCATTAGCCATAATAGATCGGTATTTTTAAATTCCCGCAAATTTAGCAATTAAAGATGATATTTAAAAAAAATATAACATATCTCACTTTTTCAAAAGATATTTTTATTAAAAAACGAAAATTGATAGCAAAAACTATCAAAAAGCCAATAATTAGTTAAAAAAATAAATTATTATTAATTTAAAAACCAAAAAATAACTAAGTTGAAATTTTAGCAAAACGGGACCTGCATATTTTAGAAATATCTTAAATAAAATAACCATTTCAAAAGCAAGCATTTAGATTAAAAACTAATCCAAATACCTTTCCTAGCAAAATAAAAAAGAACAGCAGAGTGCATCATTTTCAGTTTTTAACAAACCTCAAAGATTGACGTCCAGTATTACTGTGCAAGTTCAAAAAATAAACCCCTGCTGAATATTCAAAAGGAAAACTATATTGTACAAGTGAGGGCTTCAACACTTCGTCCAACATCAATTGTTTTAAAAACTTACCAGACGTATCATACAATTCCATCACTAAATGATCAGGTTCTGTAAATTCAATAGAAAAAGTCAAAACATCGTTAACAGGATTTGGAGCAATTTTTACCTTCAGAGGATTCCTATCATATTCAGTAAAACTAGAACCCCCTAAAGACTGCGTATATTTATAAACACCTGTACCCGAAGCATATGCTAAATTTTGATTCAAAATAAAAATACGATTCAAGTTACTCCCCACTCCTGTCGAAATCCAAGTATCTCCACCATCAAAAGTTTCATAAAAACCAGTAGTATGACCGCCCATCCATCCATGATTTTCAGTCATAAAACCCACTGCTTGAATATTTGATTCGGGCGCAATTTTAGTTATCCAAGTTTGACCACCGTCAATACTCTTGAGCAACTTTCCTGGATTAGGACTAGCTGCTTCTATAGACCCAAAAATCACATTTGAATTTGATGATAACACTTGTAATTTCCAAACGAATTCCCCTTGAATAGCACCATTGTAAATTGCTGTCCAATTCAATCCTCCATCAATAGTTTTTAAAACTACTGCACCATTCGCATTTTTACCAGAAACAAAACCCGTGTTTTCATCTAAAAAAAGGACTTCCACTAGCGCTTCTGCATAAGGAGACATGTCAATAAACTGCCAAGTAGCACCACTATCTATTGATTTTATAACATATGCAGGTGAAAAATAGGCCCCGCAACCGTAAATAGTAGAATTACCTACGGCATCTAAACCACAAATTGCTGGTGTAGTGGTAGTTGTAATATTAGTAACTTCACTCCAAGTAACACCTCCATCAATCGTCTTGTAAAATTTATTATTCAAAGTCCCTACAAAACCTATTTGACTGTTCAGAAATTCAATATTTCTAAAATAATAATTACCTCCCAATTGCGATTCTGTTAACTGCGTTACCCAAGTCAATCCACCATCAGTAGTTTTATATACTCCTGCATAGTATCCATTTAACGCCCAACCTTCCATTTCATTCAAAAAAAACACATCATCAAAACGCTGATTATTGGTATTAGAAAACGGTGGCGTTAAAGCTTGCCATTGCAATTGAGCAAACAAAAAAGAATTATAAAACCAAAAAATGACTGCCCATCCGAAAAAAGGATTAAAACAGTCATTCTTAACTTTTAAGCGTATCATATTGATTACATTTAAAACAACTTTCTTATAATTTCTTCATCAGAAATACCTTCAGCATCGGCTTTGTAATTTTTTACGATTCGGTGTCGAAGTATTCCCGTTGCAACAGATTGTACATCTTCAATGTCTGGTGAAAATTTCCCATTCAATGCCGCTTGTGTTTTAGCCGCTAAAATCAAATTTTGAGAAGCACGCGGACCTGCTCCCCAATCAATATAGGTTTTCACAAAATCAGTAGCCAAAGCATTATCGGGGCGTGTCTTACTCACCAAGGTAACTGCATACTCAATTACATTATCCGCAACCGGTATTCTGCGTATTACATTTTGAAAATCGATTATTTCTTGAGCCGTAAATAAAGGATTTACTACTGGTTTTAAATCATAAGTGGTGGCTTTAACCACTGCCACTTCTTCTTGAAAACTCGGATACTCTAGTTTTATCGCAAACATAAAACGATCCAATTGCGCCTCTGGTAAAGGATAAGTCCCCTCCTGCTCAATCGGGTTTTGAGTTGCCAATACAAAATACGGCAAATCTAATTTATAATGATGACCGGCAACTGTAACAGCACGTTCTTGCATGGCTTCTAATAAAGCAGCCTGAGTTTTTGGCGGTGTACGGTTAATCTCATCTGCTAAAATAATATTGGAAAAAATGGGTCCTTTTATAAATTTAAAGTTACGATTTTCATCTAATATTTCACTTCCTAAAATATCAGAAGGCATTAAATCAGGCGTAAACTGTATACGTTTAAATTGAAGCCCTAAAGCTTGTGATATCGTGTTAACCATTAAGGTTTTGGCAAGACCAGGTACACCTATTAATAAGGCATGACCTCCTGCAAAAACACTCAATACAATTTGATTTACTACTTCATCTTGACCAACAATAACTTTGGCGATTTCCTTTTTTAATTCTGCTTGTTTCTTTACCAATTGTTGGATTGAAGCTACATCTGACATAGTGCTATTTTTTTAGAATGACTAAAGTAAGAAAAAAATTGCATAAAAAAACCCTTCTTTCGAAGGGTTCCTTTTATTTTTTTATCCAATTATTTGTAAAATCACAGTTTTGATAATCCTTATCAATTTTTATGTAAGTCTCCTTGATTTTTTCATCAGTCCATTTTGCGATGGTCTTGATTTGTTTATCACGCAATGCCAAATCTTTAATTTTCATATAGTCTTTTGAAAATTCCGCTTTATGCTCTTCCGTCTTATTATTTACCGTGATAATTTTATAAAACTTGCTCTTTCCTTGCTCTTGGTCCATTATGGGCTGAGACACTTCTCCTTCTTTTAAAGCAGAAATTTGTCCGTATAACGAAGGATCCATTTTTGACAATTCGAAACGAGACTCCATAGTTCTAGGATTTAGTAACACCCCACCATTGTTACGGGTCTCTTTTTCATCTGAAGAAGATTTTGCAGCATCAGCAAAACTTATTTCTCCGTTAACAATTTTTGTACGGATTCCTTCTATTTTTTCTTTGGCAGCTTTAACAGCCTCATTTGAAACTTTTGGTGTAATTAAAATATGGCGCAATTCTACTTCTTGACCTCTAATTTTATCAACCATAATGATATGATACCCGAATTCCGTTTCAAAAGGTTCTGAAATTTCTCCCTCAGCTAAACTAAAAGCCACTTCTTTAAACTCTTTTACAAAAGGGGTTTTACGATTCATTTTATAATACCCACCATTTGAACTAGAACCAGGGTCTTCTGAAAACAATACTGCTTTTGTAAAAAAACTAGCACCATCTAAAACCTCTCTTCTAATTTCTCTTAACTTTGCTATTGTCGCTTGCTTTGCTTCTTCTGAAACAACAGGCTTTACAACAATTTGTGCCACTTCTACTTCAGCACCAAATACTGGAATTTCATCTTCCGGAATTTCCTTAAAAAAGTTACGCACCTCTTCTGGTGTAATTTCAACTTCGTCTACAATTTTCTTTTGCATTGCAGAAGTAAGTTTGTTGGTTTTAATAATTTCAAAGAAATAATTTCGAAACTCTTCTTCGTTCTTCTTATTATAATAAGCAATTACTTTATCGATGGATCCTACACGCTCCACCATTACATCGATTTGCTCATTCATGAAGCTTTCCACTTCTGTATCCGTAACAATAATACTATCTTGAATCGCTTGGTGCGCATACAACTTTTCTTCTAATTGTTTCCCGAAAAGTTCGCAACGGCTAATTTGCTTAACATCTACACCATTTGCTTTTAAAGCGATATATTCTAAATCAATATCAGAATCTAAAATAACATAATCTCCAACTACGCCGATTACACCGTCTATTTTTTCTCTTTTAGATTGCGCTGTTAAGGTTAATCCTGTTAACATTAAAAGCACCAAACTTAACCTCTTATTTATAAACTTCATATTTTCTATTTTTAATAGCGTCATTGGTAATCTCTTCTTCTATTGTTTTTACTAGTTCTAATTTTCTATTATTGATAATGACTTGCTTAATAGTAGGTCGAATAAATTGCAAAGGTGTGGAGCTATTAGCAGGAAGAACCTCTCGAACTTTTACCAACCATACTGTAGTAGAATCGGCAAATTGAAAGTTATTCCCTGGTTTTATGTACTCACTTTTGTTATCCAAATTAACAAATGGTATTTTTTCAAACACCTGATTGATATCTACCCAAACAGAATCATTAAAAGCATAACTTTTAAATTGTATTGCCAAATCCGACAATACATTTTTATCTTTCGCCGTAAAGGAAGTAAACTTTGATTTTATTTCATCCAATTTTGGATTTTCTTTAACTAAATTAACATACCTTAATTTGACTAGTTCATTTGAATTGGTAAAGAACTGCTTGTTTTTATTATAATAATCAACAATTTGCGCATCTGTTACTACTGTGTCAATTTTACGAACCACCAAACCTTCCAAATAAGCACGTGTAAACAAATCGATTTTATATTGCTCAATCAAATCATTAAATGAAGCTGTTTCAGATTCAGATAAATTAATTTCTGCAGCAGCATAAAGTAATTTTTGAGTAGCCCACCTGTCTATAAAATCTTTAACCATAGCCAAACTATCGTTACTTGAAGTCCCAATTGGCACAATATTTACCAAATCATCTTCGTACAAATAATCATCCCCTACACGCGCAACAGCTTGCGGTTTACTTGACTTTTTAAAGTAATCACAAGATTGCAACAACAAGGCTAAAACTAATATAGACAGTATGTTTCTCATTAATGTACTAATTGACCTTTAACCGTTTCAAAAACCTCTCTATTGATATGAATAGTAAACTCTTTTTTCAAAGCATCAACCCAAGTGCTTTCTAAATACTGTTGGTAATCACTAATCAATTTCCCTTTACACTCGCTCATTTCTTTTGGACCTGCAGGTTTGATTTCTTTAATATTCCCAACAAAATTATAATCCCCTTTTTTAATAACCTCAGTAACTCCTACCGTATTTGCATTGAATTCAGGTAATGCATCGTCACCTGCTTCAAACAAACCTGATTTTACAATGATGTTTACTTTACCATCTTTATTCAGTTTTTCCTTTATGTAGTCAATTGATTTTCCTTTTTTCAAATATGATTTTGCTTTGTTTGCAATTTTAGCATCAGTTGAAGAAAACATATCTACATCGTAACGTGCTTTCCACATATAATCATTAATATGTTTTTGATGGAAAGCTTCCAATCCTACTGAATCCACTTTTGCTTTTTCCCAAATTTCTTTTTCCATTAAGTCAAACAATAAAAGACCATCACGGTACTCTTCCATTACATAACGGAATTCTGGAAATTCATTTTCTAAATTATTATTATAATAAGCAATCAAACGATCGTCCACCCAATTTTCATATAACTCATCAACCAATTTACTTACTGGCTTAGTCGCAATATTTCTTTTTTGTTGACCTGATAAATAGTCTAAAAATTCAGTCCCGTTAATTTTCTCATCATTGTTGATGGTCGTTAAAGTACTAGCAAATGCATCCGCTGCAGGAACTTGCCATTTTTGATCGTAAAAATCATTGTTAACCGACTTCACGATTGCAGTCATTAATTTTGCATTTGTTGTCACTTTGTATTTTGCTCTCAATTTATTTGAAAGTGAAGTTGTAATTAATCTTGAACGATCATCACGTTTGATTTTCGACTCAATTTCAGGCTTTAATTCTTCGAGCGTTTTAACCGGAAATTTGTTTATCAACATAACAATATGCCATCCAAATTTAGACTGAAACGGTTTAGATATAGCTCCATTTTCTTTTAATCCGAAAGCTACATTTTCAAATTCTTGTGACGTTAATTGTCCAGATGAAAAAGGTTGTAAACGTCCTCCTCTTTTAGCGGTTGATTTATCTTCTGAAAATTGTTCTGCTAAACCATCAAATGATTCTCCTTGATTGATTTTTGCATAAATATCATTAATCGTTTCTTTGGCTGTATTTTCCTTCTCTACATTACCATCTGTAGGTTTTAATATCATGATATGAGCTACTTCTACCTCACCTCTATTGGCCCTTTTATCCGTAACTTGTAAAATATGGTAACCGAAACGCGTTCTAAAAGGCATCGAAACATCACCAACTGCCGTTGTGTATGCTGCATTTTCGAAAGGATAAACCATTTTAAAAGCAGAAAAATAACCCAAATCCCCTTTGTTTTCTTTTGCTGAAGGATCTTCTGAATATTTAGTTGCTACAGCATCAAAATTTTCACCCGCTAAGATACGCTTACGAATGTCTGAAATTTTACGGTAAGCTTTTAAAGTATCTGCAGGAGCAGCATTTTCATCAACTAATATCAAAATATGAGAAGCGCGAACTTCTTCTATTGTTCTATCATAGGCTTCTTGAATCAAAGCATTTGTCACATTTGAATCATTCATATAATTCTTAGCCAATTGATTTCTGTAAGAACCCAATTCATTTTTATAGCTATCGGTATTTTGAAGACCTACTTTATTTGCTTTCTCAACCTTTAATTTATAACCTAAAAAAAGATCTAAGTATTTATCCAAATCCTTCTGTGAATCATCTTTTACCAAATCTAGGTTTTTATTATAAACTCTTATAAACTCATCCGTGTAAAAAGGATGATTATCAATAGTAAATAAAACTTCTTTATTTTGCCCAAAAAGCAGGCTGCTTGAACATAATAAATAAAAAGCAATAACTATATTTTTCATTATTTTAAATAGATTTTTGGTTGCGACCAACAAAAATAGTAATTCAAGCAGACAAACCAAGAATTATAAAAGGTATTAACAAAAAAATATATAAAACGCAAAATCCATTACATCATTAATTTTAATTCTTAATATAATCACTAATTTTGCAGTCTTAAAAATTTACAGATGGGATTTATTGAAGAAATTGCAAGAAGAAGAACCTTTGGTATTATATCGCACCCCGATGCCGGAAAAACAACCTTAACTGAAAAGTTATTACTTTTTGGAGGTGCTATTCAAGAAGCTGGGGCCGTAAAAAGTAACAAAATAAAAAAAGGAGCTACTTCCGACTTTATGGAAATCGAAAGACAAAGAGGGATTTCGGTAGCTACTTCTGTACTTGCCTTTAATTATAAAGACAGAAAAATTAACATCTTAGATACACCGGGTCACAAAGATTTTGCAGAAGACACCTTTAGAACTCTTACAGCTGTAGACAGTGTAATTGTAGTAATTGACGTTGCAAAAGGGGTTGAGGAACAAACGGAAAAACTTGTTGAAGTTTGTAGAATGCGTAATATCCCGATGATTGTATTCATCAACAAATTAGATAGAGAAGGTAAAGACGCTTTCGACTTGTTAGACGAAGTAGAACAAAAATTAAAACTAAATGTAACACCTTTGAGTTTCCCTATTGGTATGGGATACGATTTCAAAGGAATTTACAATATTTGGGAGAAAAATATCAATTTATTTTCCGGCGATAGTCGTAAGAACATTGAAGAAACAATTGCTATTTCCGACATTAACAGTCCAGAATTGGAAACCATTGTTGGAGATAAACCAGCCAATACTTTGAGAGAAGAATTGGAACTAATTGAAGAAGTTTATCCTGCTTTTGATAGAAATGAATATTTAAACGGAAATTTACAACCCGTATTCTTTGGTTCTGCTTTGAATAATTTTGGAGTAAGAGAACTTCTAGATTGTTTTATTGAAATTGCGCCAACACCTAGACCAAAAGAAGCGGATACTAGACTAATAAAACCTGAAGAAGAAAAATTCACTGGTTTTGTGTTTAAAATACACGCTAATATGGATCCTAAACACCGTGACCGTTTAGCATTCATTAAAGTGGTTTCAGGAACATTTGAGCGTAACAAACCTTACTTACACGTTCGTCATGGGAAAAATTTAAAATTTTCAAGTCCGAACGCCTTTTTTGCAGAGAAAAAAGAAATTGTTGACATTTCATATCCAGGAGACATTGTAGGATTACACGATACTGGAAACTTTAAAATTGGAGATACTTTAACCGAGGGTGAAATTTTAAACTACAAAGGTATTCCAAGTTTCTCGCCAGAGCATTTTAGATACGTAAACAACGCCGATCCATTAAAAGCAAAACAATTAGAAAAAGGTCTTGACCAATTAATGGACGAAGGAGTTGCCCAATTATTCACCCTGGAAATGAATGGAAGAAAAGTAATTGGAACTGTAGGGGCTTTACAATATGAAGTTATCCAATACCGTTTGGAACACGAGTATGGCGCAAAATGCAGCTACGAAAACTTCCCTGCATATAAAGCTTGTTGGGTAAAACCACAAGATCCTAAAAACGAAGAATTCGCAGAATTCAAACGCGTAAAACAAAAGTTCCTTGGAAAAGACAAGTACGGACAGTTAGTCTTCCTAGCTGATAGTGAATTTTCAATCCAAATGACACAGCAAAAATACCCAAGTGTAAAACTGTATTTCACTTCAGATTTTCACGAAAAAGAATAAAGAAATTAAATCTCATAAAAAAAGCGAAGTACACACTTCGCTTTTTTGTTTAACCAATATATAAAATATTATTGTTGATTTCTTCTACGCTCTCTTGCTAATAATGTATTTTTCAACAACATTGCAATTGTCATAGGTCCTACTCCACCTGGAACTGGCGTAATATAAGACGCTTTTTTACTCACATTTTCAAAATCAACATCTCCTGTAATACGATATCCTTTTTCAGCAGTTTCGTCTGCTACTCTCGTAATACCAACGTCAACAACTACTACATCATCTTTTACCATTTCTGCTTTTAAGTAATTTGGCACACCTAAAGCCGTGATGATAATATCCGCTTGCGAGGTAATCTGATTGATATTTTTAGTATGACTGTGTGTTAAAGTCACTGTTGAGTTTCCAGGAAAACCTTTTCTTCCCATTAAAATACTCATCGGACGACCTACAATATGACTTCTACCAATAACTACTGTATGCTTCCCTTTTGTTTCAACATTATAACGCTCTAAAAGCTCTAAAATACCAAATGGCGTAGCCGGAATAAACGTACTCATATCCAAAGCCATTTTACCAAAGTTTTCAGGATGGAAACCATCTACATCCTTACTAGGATCAACAGCCATCAAAACTTTTTGCGTATCAATTTGCTCTGGTAAAGGCAACTGAACAATAAAACCATCTATATTGTCATCGTTATTCAATTGCTTGATTTTTTTAAGAAGTTCCGTTTCAGATGTAGTACTTGGCATTTTAATCAAAGTAGATTCAAAACCAACACGCTCACATGCCTTTACCTTACTTCCTACATACGTCAAACTCGCCCCATCATTACCCACTATAATTGCAGCAAGATGCGGTACTTTTTCGCCATTTTCTTTCATTTTGGCTACTTCAGCAGTAATCTCATTTTTAATATCTTCCGATACTTTTTTTCCGTCTAATAATACCATTTGCAGTTATTTGTATTGTATATAAATATATAAAAAAAGAAGACGCGAAATTTCGCGTCTCTCCTATTTTATCGCATTCCTTTCATTCCGCCACCCATAGCGCGCATTAAATTTTTACCCGCACCACCTTGCATCATCTTCATCATTTTACCCATTTGATCAAATTGTTTCATCAACTGGTTTACTTGCTCTACTTTTGTTCCAGAACCTTTTGCAATTCTGATTTTTCTTTTCGAATCAATTATTGTAGGCTTTGAGCGCTCTTCCGGTGTCATTGAATAAATAATTGCCTCAACATGTTTGAAAGCATCGTCTTCAATTTCAACATCTTTTAAGGCTTTTCCAGCACCTGGTATCATTCCTACCAAGTCTTTCATATTACCCATTTTTTTAATTTGTTGAATTTGAGACAAGAAATCGTCAAAACCAAATTCGTTTTTAGCGATTTTCTTTTGAAGTTTTCTAGCTTCTTCTTCGTCGTATTGTTCTTGCGCTCTTTCGACTAAGGAAACAACGTCTCCCATTCCTAAAATACGGTCAGCCATACGAGAAGGATAGAATACGTCAATCGCTTCCATTTTCTCACCTGTACCAATAAACTTAATTGGTTTATTTACAACAGACTTAATAGAAATAGCAGCTCCACCACGAGTGTCACCATCTAATTTCGTTAAGATAACTCCGTCAAAATTCAATCTATCGTTGAAAGCTTTCGCAGTATTTACTGCATCTTGACCCGTCATTGAATCCACAACAAACAATGTTTCTTGTGGTTGAATTGCCTTATGTACATTGGCAATTTCATTCATCATTTCTTCATCAACTGCTAAACGACCTGCTGTATCGACAATCACTACGTTGAATCCGTTTGATTTTGCATGTTTGATCGCGTTTTGTGCAATCTCAACAGGGTTTTTATTTTCTGGCTCTGAATATACCTCAACACCAATTTGCTCTCCTACTACATGCAACTGATTAATAGCTGCAGGACGATAGATATCACAAGCCACCAATAAAGGTTTCTTATTTTTCTTAGTCTTTAAAAAATTAGCAAGTTTACCCGAGAAAGTAGTTTTACCCGAACCTTGTAAACCTGACATTAAAATCACAGATGGATTACCTGATAAATTAACACCTTCCGCATCTCCCCCCATAAGTTCGGTTAACTCGTCTTTCACGATTTTAACCATCAACTGTCCTGGCTGTAAAGTTGTTAAAACGTTTTCTCCGATTGCTTTTTCTTTAACACGAGTGGTAAAGTCTTTTGCAATTTTAAAGTTCACATCGGCATCTAATAAGGCACGACGTACTTCTTTTAAAGTATCTGCAACGTTAACATCGGTAATTTTTCCATGTCCTTTAAGTATATGGAAGGCTTTATCTAATTTGTCTGTTAAATTATCAAACATAATACAGTGTCATTTTTATAAGCTGCAAAGATACAATAAACTATAAAAGTTTCAAATATTGAAGTAATTAAAAAAGCCAGTCACAAAGGACTGGCTATAATTGCTTTAAATAAGATTAATTTTTCTCAAAAGTCAGGTAGTCAGTACCCCCATTACCACCGCTCACATCGACCAATTGAATTTTGGTACTTGTATAAGTAATAATATCCCAATCATCGTTTAGCTCATCATTAAACAAAGCTGGCGAACTGAAAAAGATATTGAAATCCAAATCACTACTGCTTGGATTGTCATCGTTACTATCGTCACTACTTGTTACCGACCAAACTCCCGTGTAAGTATTGGTTCCATTAGTTGCCGTTAAAACATTTGAAGCTCCAAAAGTAAAATTATACCCCGAAAAATGATTGGTTTCATTTTGACCATCATCTTCATAAAAGGTGATACGCCAAGTACCATTTGTTACTGCATTTACTATGGGAGCAGGATCCGAAGTATTATTGTTTGGGCTATTATCATCGTCGTTACTGCACATAGAAGCAACATTAAGCATAAATAATAAGGCTAAAACGGGTAATAAAGTTAGCTTTTTCATTAGAATTGTTATTTAGTGTTAATAATTAATTTTTTGTAAAGTATAAATAATCGGTACTGTCACCACTACCATCTTTTAATCGTATTTGATTTGAAGTAAATTCTATCACTTCCCAATCATCATCCAAATCACTTAAAGTTCCACTTTCAAAATCAAGCTCAAGATAATCTTCATTATTTTCAAAATAATATGACCAAACACCATTTACCGTTTGACTACCCGTAGCCTGAACAAGACCATTTACATTAAAAGTAAAAGTATAAGAAGCATATAAAGCTGTTTCCTCTTCGTTGTGAAAATAATACGACATATACCAAGTGCCATCTACCAATATAGTAGCAAGTGTATTTCCTCCCCCACCGGAATTATCATTGCAATCATCAATTGCATCTTGAAGAACATCTTCAAAACTTGAATTATTTGTTATCGTGATATTTTGACCTGCAGCATTGGTGAAAGTTATAGGATATTCAATGGCCAAATAGTCACTCAAAGTCCAACTTGCTAATAAATTATACAATTGCGCATTTGAATAAATCACAACTGAATTAACCTGTTGATTAGTCTCATTATAGATATTAATCATAATAGGAAAACCAATTGAGACACAATTAATAGCACCAAAACCATCATCCGAACCACAACTTTGTAAAATGCTAGTTAAACTTTGTAAATCATCTACTTGCTGAATGGAAAAATTTTCAAACTGTACTTGTATCGGAAAAACATAACTTACAACATCATCATCTGTAGGAAACTCATCAATCACTTGCTGAACAAGTTCATAATCGGCTGCCGTTTCAACAACTATTTGCTGTCCGTTTACAAAAATGGTCACCGGTAAAACAATACTAAAACAATCCGTACCATCAATTACATTATCGATTGATGTATCATGTTGTGAAACTCGTAATAGTAAATCATTCAAAGGCGAACCAAAAGAAAGATTTGCCGAATTATCTTCTATCAATTGAAATTCTTCCTCTTGGCAAGAAGCAAAAATTAGAATTGACAGCAACAACATAATCTTTTTAAAACTGTTCATCGTATTCGGTTTTGTTTATAAAACATTTACGAAACCATTTACCCTACCCTAAATTCAATATTTTTTTCCCTTTCTATGTTTTAACAAAAAAACTACATTAAAATCAGTGTATTGTTAAAAAAATAACGCAATCACATTTAAAAAGAATTTCCTTAAATTTGAGTAAGCATTAACCAACCTCTCAACAAACCGTAATTTAAGGATGAGTACAACATGTAAAGAATCAACCTTCACAACATTTTTTAATCAGCACGCAAGTGCATTACGAAATTTCTTGTATTTCAAATTTGGAAACTCCGAAATTGCAGATGACAAAACACAAGAAGCTTTTATAAAACTATGGCAAAATTGCAAAGACGTTCCGATTGAAAAAGCAAAATCATACCTTTATACAGTAGCCAAGAATTCATCCTTAAATGAAATCAATCATCATAAAGTAGTTTTGGAATATCAAAAAACATCAAGACCACTAGAGTATACAAACGAATCTCCAGAGCATTTATACGAACAAGAAGAATTTAGAAAAAAACTAAACCAAGCAATAAACAATATAAACGAAACACAACGCATTGCTTTTTTGATGCATCGAGTAGATGGCAAAAAATACCATGAAATTGCTGAAGAACTCGAAATTAGTATAAAAGCTGTTGAAAAAAGAATTCACTTGGCGCTTTTAGAAATTAAAAAAGAAATTGAAAATTTTAAGTAGGGTAATCTTCGTTTTAAATGTTATAGATACGAAAGTAAATTATTATGGAAGAAGACTATATATTAGCAAAATGGCTTAACGACGAACTTTCTGATAAAGAAATGAAAGCCTTACAACAAGATCCCGATTTTAAATTACTAGAAAAAATAAAACAACATTCTAGCTATTTAAAAGCGCCGGATTTTGATGCAGAAAAGGTTTTAAAAAATGTGTTACAAGCGGATAAAACAGTTAAAAACAGAAAACTTCATAACAATTGGATAGTTCAAATTGCAGCCATTGTAATTATTGGAATCGCTTTTTATTTCACCTTCAGTGCATTAAGCAAAACAACATTTAAAACTAAAAACACTATTGTTCAGCATGTTTTACCAGATGCTTCAGAAATCGAATTAAATCACAATTCTCACGTTGAATTTTCAAGATGGAATTGGGACAACGACAGAAATGTATTTCTTACCGGTGAAGCATTTTTCAAAGTAGCTAAAGGAGAAAAGTTTACCGTAAAAACTGAACTTGGTAGTGTGTCCGTGTTAGGTACACAATTCAATGTAAAAACAAAGAAAAACTTCATGGAAGTTAGTTGTTACGAAGGAAAAGTAAGTGTTAAGCACCAAAATCAAGAATTTATTTTAACCAAAGGAATGGTGGTGCAACTTGATAATAAAAAAACGATTCAAACCCGCACTGCTTTAGCAAAACCAAATTGGGATACAAAAGCGATTGAGTTTGAATTTCAAAATGCCACTATCGCCACTATGCTTACTACACTTAATGAAAAATATAATGTTTCAATTGTGCTGAAACAACCGATTACTTCACAATTTTTCTCAGGTAAGTTACCCGCAGATAATTTAGATGTTGCCCTACAAATCATTGCTTCAACTTATCATTTAAAGGTCAAAAAACATGACGCTTCAAATTATGAATTAGTTAAAAAATAGATGAATCTTAAAAAGTGGTCACGCTTTCTTGTTATAGGGTATCTCTTTGCTGTTAGCTTACAAGCACAAGAGAATGGAATCCCTTTGCCTTTAAAACAAATTCTAGACAACATCAGTAAAGTACATAATGTAAACTTTAATTACATCGATGAAGAAATTACTTTTTTTAAGTTAAATCCTCCTAGTAAGAACCTAACTTTATCCGAAAAACTAAACTACATTAGTAAAAAAACCCATTTAAAATTTGAATTCATTACACCTAAACATATTTCAATTGTAAATAATCAAAGACTAGACAAACCGCTTTGTGGCTACCTTATTGATGAAGATTCACAAGATCCAATAGCTTTTGCCACGTTACAAAACCTAGAAAACAACAGCTATGTAACTAGCGATGAAAACGGCTTTTTCACCTTTTCAGAAAAAAACATATTCACCATTGAAGTAGTTCATGTCGGCTATGAAAGTCTATCCTTTTCTTCTTCTGTACTCTACTCTGAAATTTGCCCTAAAATAACCGTAAAACAACATGTTACTATTTTAGAAAATTATACGGCGGAAGTATACCTTACTAAAGGAATCACAAAAAAAACAAATGGAATATTTGAACTCAGTCCGAAAAAAATAGGTTTACTACCGGGTTTAACCGAACCAGATGTTTTTCAAACTTTGCAACAAATGCCAGGATTTCTTTCTAGTGATGAAAATATAGCCAACACAAGTGTAAGAGGGGGAACTCACGACCAAAATCTTTACCGATGGAACGGTATAAAACTTTTCCATACTGCACATTTTTTCGGTTTAATTTCCACATTAAATCCTAATTTAATGCACAAAGTTTCCGTAATGAAAAATGGCACACCTGCCCAATATGGAGATGGAGTTTCCGGTACGGTACTCATTTCAACACATGCCGACTCTATTGAAAAACCATCAGCTGCTATTGGAGTCAACTTAATCAATGTTGATTTTTATTCTAAATTTAAAATCTCCAAAAACGCTAATATTGAGATAAGCGGCCGACGCTCCTACACCGATTTTGCTACCTCTCCTACTTATTCGAGTTACTACAATAAAATTTTTCAAAACACTATTGTAACCAATTACTCCAATAGTGAAGACATTAAATACAACACTACGGAAGATTTTTATTTTTATGATTTTAGTGCACAATATCACCAACAAATCAAAAACAAAACGCATTTATATGTTGATCTGATAGGGATCAGTAATGTTTTAGATGTCTATCAAAATAAAACTGAAAACAACCTTACAATTAACAAAAACAGCTATTTGGAACAACAAACATTGGGGGCTAGTGCGCTTTTAAAATCGGAATGGAATAAAAACAACACTCTTACTTTTACAGCAGCAGTTTCCTATTACAGCATCAATTCAGAAAATGAATCTTTGGAAAACAATCAAATTTTCAATCAAAAAAACACCGTATTGGATACTGAAACAAGCATAACAAATGCAACACATATAACAAAAAGCAGTATTCTTGAATACGGATATCAATTCAATGAAAAAGGAATACAAAACATAGATGAAGTCAATTCACCAGTTATTTCAAGAAAAACCAAAGAAGTTTTAAGAAGTCACGCTTTATTTTCCGATTTTAAATACCTTTCAAAAAAAGGAAAAATCAATAGCCGAATTGGAATACGTCAAACCTACATTGAAGAATTTTCAAAATGGATTTTTGAACCGCGTTTTCATTTCAATTATAAACTTATCCCTTCTGTAAACATTGAAATTCAAGCCGAAAAAAAACACCAAACATATTCGCAAATCATCGATTTACAACAAGACTTTTTGGGTATTGAAAAAAGAAGATGGGTACTTTCCGATAATGAAAACATTCCAATTATAAAAAATAATCAAATTGCTTTAGGCTTTACATTTTCTAAAAAAAATTGGCTTCTTACATTGGATAATTATTATAAAATTGTTGAAGGCATTTCAAGTCAAAGTCAAGGTTTCCAAAACCAGTTGGAATTTGTAAAAATCAATGGAAAGTACAATGTTTTGGGAAGTGAACTCTTGGTTCAAAAACAATGGAAAAATTGGACCGCTTGGACCAGCTATACTTTTATGAATAACAAATATGATTTCCCGAATTGGAACCCATCAACCTTTCCAAATAATTTTGAAATTAGTCATACTTTCAAATCAGCAATAATTACTGAAATAAACAAAATAAAACTTTCCTTGGGTTCAATATGGTTTACAGGAAAACCCAACACAACTATTTACAACAACGAACCTGTTTACAATATTCCTGGAACACCTTCTGTAGGATATAACAATCCTAACAATAGTAATTTAGAAGACTATTTTCAACTTAATTTTTCAACAGCTTATACTATTAAAACTGGAAAAAAATCAAAATTAAACTTTGGGTTTTCATTATTAAACTTGTTTAACAACAATAAAACCATCAACCAACATTATCGCATTAATTATATCTCAAACAAAGTTGAACAAGTTAACACGTATTCATTGGAAAGAACTTTTAATGCATTTTTAAGATATAATTTATAAAAAATCCCAACCGAAGTTGGGATGCTATAATTAATCTTTTGTTTTAAATACTTTTCTTAGTATATCTTCCATTAAACACCATTTGGTGAAAGATGATTGTAACAAATTAGCCCCTACAAATAAGGTAAACCATAACCAATTTTCATTTACATACATCGCTAAAAGAACACTAATAATTATAAAGGTTCCTGCAATTGCTCTTATTAATCTATTTATCATTTTAAAAAATTTTTAATTATTATTTTCCCATTTCTTGCGTTCTGTGATATAATAAATCAAAGGCACTACAATTAAGGTTAATAGTGTTGAAACAATTGCACCAGCAACCAATGAAATGGCCAAACCTTGGAAAATTGGGTCAAATAAAATAATTGAGGCTCCAATTACAACTGCTCCTGTTGTCAACAAAATAGGTGTTGTACGTACAGCTCCTGCTTCAATAATAGCTTGCTTCAAAGGAACTCCATCTTTTAATCGTATCTCGATAAAGTCAATCAATAAGACGGAGTTTCGAACCATTACACCCGCCAAAGCAATCATTCCAATAAATGATGTCGCCGTAAAGAAAGCACCTAATAACCAGTGACCCAATACAATCCCAACCAGTGAAAGTGGAATAGCAACCATCATTACAATTGGCGTTTTAAAGTTTTGGAACCAACCCACGATTAACATATAAATTACAATAATTACTACTAAGAAAGCAGCTCCTAAATCACGGAAAACCTCTAATGTAATTTGCCATTCTCCATCCCATTTTACAGTAAAATCACTTTCCGATTCCGGTTGTCCCATGTAAATTTCATTTACAGCGTAACCTTTTGGCAATTGCATTTGTTGTAATTTCTCGTTCATTCCTAAAATAGCATATACGGGACTTTCCAACACTCCGGCCATATCGGCTAAAACGTACACCACTCTTTTTTGGTCTTTGCGATAAATAGCATTTTGTAGCGTATCAACTTTTACTTTTACCAAATCACTCACTGGAACCACATTCCCTTGACTTCCTTTAATTTTCAAGTTTTGAATATCTTGTAATGAAGTTTTTTCAGCATCATCTAATGCTAATACAATTCCAACTGGTTCAACGGAACGCTCATCATATAAGTTAGAAACTGGCATTTCACGAAGTAAATACGTTAAATTACCAACCACTTGTTGTGGCGCAATACCATTTAACATTGCTTTTTCTTTATCTACTTCTAATTTGTATTCTACCTGAGGTGCTTCTACCATCCAATCGATATCTACAACATCAGAAGTATTTTCAAGAATACCTTTAACTTGATTGGCAACTTCTATTTGTTGTTTATAATCTGGTCCGTAAACCTCAGCAACCAAAGTTGACAATACTGGTGGTCCTGGTGGAACCTCAACAATTTTTACATTAGCACCATATTTCTTGGCAATTTTTTGTACTTCTGGACGTACTAATTTTGCAATATCATGACTTTGTAAATCTCTGTCTTCTTTATGCAATAAGTTTACTTGAATATCAGCCATATTACTTCCTCCACGCATATCATAATGGCGTACCAAACCGTTAAAAGTAATAGGTGCAGAAGCTCCAATATAATTTTGATAATCTACAACTTCTGGAACAGTTGAAAGATATTGTGCTATTTCTTTGGTTACGACAGCAGTTCTTTCCAATGTTGTTCCTTCCGGCATATCAATTACCACTTGGAATTCATTTTTATTATCAAAAGGCAACATTTTTACCGCTACCGATTTGGTAAAGAACATCGCAACAGAACCTAACAACAAGAAAATGGTAATAGCAAACATTAAGTTTCTTTTCGCTGAACTATTCAATAATGGCTCTTCAAACTTTTTATAGATTTTGAAAATCCAAGAAGTCTCCAATCCTTGTTCGCCTTTATGTTCTTGTTCGTCTTTTTCTTGTAACAAGTGATAACCTAAATACGGTGTTACTGTTAATGCTACGAATAAAGACAACATCATCGCAATTGAAGCTCCAATTGGCATCGGACTCATATAAGGTCCCATCATACCACTTACGAAAGCCATTGGTAAAATTGCTGCAATAACTGTAAAAGTTGCTAAAATTGTTGGGTTACCCACCTCATTAATAGCATAAATAGCTGCTTGTTTAAATGGCAGACGCTTCATTTTAAAGTGCCTGTGCATATTTTCGGCAATGATAATACTATCGTCGACAACAATACCTACAACGAATACTAGGGCAAAAAGGGTGATTCGGTTTAAGGTATACCCCAACATATAGTAACTAAACAACGTTAATGCAAAGGTTAATGGAACTGAGAAAAACACTACTAATCCACCTCTCCAGCCCATAGCCAGCATTACTAAAATGGTTACGGCTAAAATGGCAACACCTAAGTGCAATAACAACTCTCCTACTTTGTGCGATGCTGTTTCTCCATAGTTACGTGTAATTTCTACATGAACATCAGACGGGATTAAATTTTTCTTTAATGCTGAAACATGTGTCAAGATTTTCTCTGAAATTTTCATCGCATCTGCTCCTTTTACTTTGGCAACAGAAATCGTTACCGCTGGATATTCAGAATGATGTGTTTTGAAATTTTCGTTGGCTTTTCCGTATCCAAAAGAAACATAGTTCTTGGGTGTTTGTGGTCCGTCTTGAATAGTCGCTACTTGTTTTAAGTAAACAGGCATGTTTTTATTAACCCCTACAACCAAATTCTCAACATCTTCTGTATTTTCTAAAAACTTACCAGTTGTTACTAAATATTCCTGATCGTTTTGCACAAAAGAACCCGATTGTGAACTTCCGTTATTGGCTTTAACCATTTGCATGATGCTCAATGCATCTACTCCGTTTTCGGCCATTTTGTCTTTATCTAAAACTACTTTTAGCTCACGTGTTCTACCACCAATTTCTTTTGTAATAGCAACATCTTTTACTTTTTCAATTTCATTTGTCACCTCTTCCGCTAACTGACGCAATTGAAAATCATCGTAGTTTTCACTCCATAGCGTTAAACCAAGCATTGGAACATCGTCAATAGAACGTGTTTTAACTATTGGTTGCTTTACACCTTCTGGGAACATATCTTGATGTTTCATTAGTTCATCGTATAATTTCACATACGAATCTTCACTATTCTCACCTACATAAAACTGAACCACCATCATCGAATAACCATTAAAAGCCATACTATGGATATGCTCAACTCCTTTAATGTTTCCAATGATTTTCTCTAGTGGTTTCACCACTCTACTTTCAACTTCACTTGGATTTGCTCCTGGATACATGACCATAACATCGGCCATTGGAACATTAATTTGTGGTTCTTCTTCCCTTGGAATCAAGAACGAACTATACGATCCAATAATCATCAACGCTACCATTAATAAAATGGTTAGTTTTGAATTGATGAAAAAATTGGCTATTTTTCCTGAGATACCTTCTTGCATTTTTTTAGTTTTTAGTTTCTAAAAAGAATTAATTACTGAACACTGATTTTAGCTCCATTGAATAATTTACCATCCGCTGAAACAATGTATTGCTCTTTATTGTTCAACCCTGATAAAACTTCTACTTGATTGCCAAAAGTCTTACCCAAACGCAACCAACGTAAAATAGCAGTATTGTTTGCGCCAACCGTATAAATTCCTGTCAACTGACCTTGTTTTACTAATGCACTTTCTGGAACTAAAACAACATCTGATGTAGGAACGTTGACTTTCATTTCAACAGGAAATTGAACATTTACAAACATCCCTGATAAGATTTTAGCATCTGTTTTATCCAAATCGATTTTTACCAAATATTGCCCGCCTGTATTTTTAGCTGATAAACTTACTTCGCCTACTGTTCCATTCAGTTCCGTTCCTGATGATTTTACTAAAACTTTTACTTTCATTCCGTTAGTAATTGAATTAATATCACTTTCTGAAACCATAGCGGTTACTTGGAGTTTTTTAGCACCTTCAACACTTACTAGTGGCATACCTGGATTTGCCATATCACCTTCTTTAACAAAAGTATTGGTCACCACTCCATTAAAAGGCGCTGTAATGTTTGAATACGCAAATTGTGCGTTTACTTCATTACGCATTTGCTTAGCAGCCTCTAAACCTGCTTTGGCCATTTCGTAACGAGCTGTCATATCGTCTAACTCTTTTTGCGAAGCACTTTGCTGTGCAAACAAACTCACAAAACGATCATAATCTTTTTTTGCATTATTATAAGCCGCTTGCGCTTGAAGAATTGAAGCGTCTACTTGCGCTTTTTTAGCTTGTAAATCGGTGTTGTTTACTGAAACTAGTAATTGTCCTTTTGCAACATTCTGTCCCACTTTCACATTGACTTTAGTAACATAACCCATCATACGAGTACTTAAATTCGCACTGTTTTCAGCTTCAATTTTTCCACTAGCTGAAACATAAGGACTTGCATCTGTTGCTGAAATTCCGGCTAATTTTACTGGAATTGCAGGTAAAGTAGTTACTTGTTCTTTTATATCACCTCCACAAGAAATCAATAATGTAGCAGTTAGTGTTAATATCGCGATTGTCTTTTTCATCTGTATTTAATTTAATATTGTTATGAGATTTCTCACTTTGTTCGAAATGACAAATCTGTTTAGTTAGTTAAAAATTGTTGGTATTGTTTAGTGTAATTATATTCGAAAACTGCTTGTAAAAACTCTAATTCCTTCTTAGATTGTTGCGTTTCTGCCATCAACAAATCGGTAGTTTTTTCTAACCCTTGTTCGAATCTATTTTTACGAATTCTGTATGATTCTTGCGCTTGTTCAAAAGCTAATTTTGATAGATTTACTTTGTTTTCAGCATCGACTAATTGACGATTTGCTTTATTTAACTCCAGTTGACTTTGATTTTTGTATTGCTCGGCTTCGGCCTCGGCTTTTTGAAAATCGGCTTTAGCTTTTTGGTTTTTACCAATACTTTTATAACCGTCAAAAACATTCCATGATAACTGTGCTCCTAATAAATAACCTTTTGCTGCAGTTCCGAATAACTGATTATCGTACATTTGGTAATTTCCAAAAGCATTTAATCGTGGTAAGAAGCCCAATTTTGTCGATTGAAACATTTTCCCATAAGCCTCCGTAGCTTTATCCATTGCTTGAATATCTTTTCTATTATCTGAAATAGTAGCAACAGTTTCTTCAACTTGAATTTGATTTTCTAAGGCATCCAATGGTTTGAAAATTTTTCCTTTTACATCTTCATTTAATAAAAAGGCTAAATAATCGGAAGCATTCTCCACATTACTTTTGGCATATTGCAATTGGTTTGCGACTTCATTTACACGAACTTGTACATCTAACAAATCGGTTTTTTGTAACATTCCATTTTTAAAATAATTTTCTACGATTTTCAGATTACCTTGAGCAGTTTGATTTGCTTTTTCTAAAACACCTACTGCTTTATAAGCCAATTGCAATTGCATATATGCTTTTGAAACTTCTAATTGCAAATACTCTTTTGTGCGTTCTGTTTGCAAACTCATTGCGTCCATTTTGGATTTTGCAGCTTTTCGCTCATACAAACCATCTAAATTGATTAAAGGCTGTTGTACTTCAATCATCGTTGCAAAATTTTCAATATGTCCCGGATCGTTTAATAAAGCTGGATTAAAATCGGCTTGTGTTAAAATTTCCTGATTCAATTTTGAACCAAAAGCCATTAAAGGATTCGTTGTGGTAATTGCAGTGTGCGACGCTGATATATTTGGCATAAACAAAGCATTCGACTGTCGGTAATCAGCTTGAGCCGATTGGAATGCTTTCTCCGCAATTTTTATTTGCAAGTTCTTATCGTTTACTTTTTCAAGCACTTCGCTTTTGGAAATGGATAAAGTATCCTGAGCTATAGCACTTACTCCTGTTAAAACAATAATTGCAAGACTTAATTTTACTTTGTTCATCGTAATTAATTTTAAGCAAATTTAGTCTCAGAAAAATCCTTAGTCAGTAACAAGAGTTACACTCGTTTGTAACAAATATTACAAATACAACAAAGGCGCCTTAAAGACGCCTCTGTACCAACCAATAATCTATAAAACCTTGCATCATTTTTAAAAGCAGTTCAAAACACTATTTTTAAAATATTACATAAAGTTACGTTATGATTTCAAAACGGAATGTAACTTATATTACATAAAAAGCCCTGCAATTGCAGGGCTTTTTATGTAGTATTTAAGAATAAATTAATTTTCTTTTTTTGCTTCCGCTTTCTTAGCAGCACAACAACTTCCACCTTTAGCTTCAGTACCACAAGATTTTTTTTCAGCAGACGCTGTTTCTTTTTTATCTGTAGCACAACATGCTTTCTTTGTTTCTGTTGAAGCTACTTTTTTTGTTTGTTTTGGCTCTTGGGCATTAGCATCTACTGAAAACATAAAAGCAGCGATTGCTAATATTGTAATTACTTTTTTCATGATATTCTTAATTTAGTATAATTTTTAAACCATTTGTAGCAAATATATAGCTATTTACAATTCAACAAACCATATTATCTTTTTTTAAGACTTTTTTGGTGATGTTACAAAAATATTAAAAAGCAAACCTCCCATTAATCCTCCATAGAGCGAACTATTAAAAGGCTTTGATGTAATCGCGCAAGTTCCTGAAGCACAACCTATATAATAATAGTATAGGTAGCCTATTATAAGACCTAAAACAACTCCAATTCCAGTAACGATATAAACTTTTTTATTCATTTTTATTTTTATTAAATCTAATACTCCAAATTCCACGAACTTCATTTTCATTATAACCTATTGCCAAATCATTCGGATATAATGCTTTTATTTTTTGCAATACTTTAGGCTCTATATTTACTGGATTTCCATGACATTGTAAACACATCGTATTAGTAGCAATTGGATAATAAAAATAAACTTGATCATCTGTTTCAACTACTACAGGAACAGGTTCTCTTTTGGCTACCAATTCCTTTTTAAATTGCTCGATATAACCCAATTCCTCATGATTTGCTTTATTATTAGGGTTTCTGTTTTTATCCGATACTCTCTTTATATTGGCATTAAAATGTAAGGACATGCTATCGGTAAGTAGTATCGCTTGTAGGTTACAAAATGCTAATGCCTTTTCTGTACCCTCCTTTTGAATAGCTCCCATTAGGTTTTTACCCAACACTTTCTTCGTTTCTAATGCATATTCTAAACCAATGTCAGCAAATGATTTATTTGATATCTCAGGCATAAAATCTTCACCCGATTGTTGCCAGTTATTACTACCTTTACTTTCCCAATGATTTTTAAACCAAGTTGGTTCTTCAATTTTATAATCATACATAAAAGCGGCAATTTTTATAACGACGCTATCAGGGAAAACCTGATTTGGCATAACTCCAAATTTTGCTACTGCACCATGCATTAACGCTTGTTCTGCGGTAGGACTTTCTACAAATACTGAAACGGCATTTATAAACTCTTCTTTAGTATACCCCTCTCTATCGATATAATGTGCTTTAATGGCTACCATTGGTGGCGCAATTCGACCGTCAATCTCATTTGCATTTGGACTATGACACAAATAACAATGTTTTTCCATCAACACTTTTGCCTCATCAGGCTTATAGCTGATTGAAAAAACTTCTTGGTAGTGCGAATCCTCATTTTGCTTTTTATTACAAGATATAAAAAAGGCAAAACTTACTAAAACAATAAGAATGCGATTCATAACTAATTTGCTTTTTCAAATATACCGAATAAACAAATTGTGAAATGTAACCTTAGTTACTAAAACTGAAAGTAAATAAAAGGCTGAGTACCTTCTGCAGCAGTAGCGTAAACAATCCAAAAAACAAAACCTAATAGTATTGCTTTTACTACCAAAGGTAACTTACCAAAGAAAGACTCATTTACAGTCATAAACTTAGTTGGTATAAAGTGCCAAACATACCCTACTAACATTAATATGAATACATTTTTATACGCTATAAGAATGGTCTTAATTTGTACCCAATCCCATTTGATTGCGCCAATATTATGAAGAATGTGCGAAACTGTCTCAAAATCCTTGGCTCTAAAAAATAACCAACAGAATACTACAAAGTGGAAAGTTAAAATAATTTTAATTGCACGAGCAAAAGCGGTTTTAGGCAATTTCAAACGAGGTTCAAAAAAACGTTCTACAGCCAAAGCGGTTCCGTGAAGCACACCCCAAAGAACAAACTTCCAATTGGCTCCATGCCATAAACCTCCAAGGAGCATTGTCATGAATAAATTAAAGTAGGTGCGTATTCTACCTTTACGGTTTCCACCCATGGAAATATACAAATAATCGCGCAACCAACTCGATAATGAAATATGCCAACGTCTCCAAAACTCGGTAATCGAAGCCGACTTATACGGTGTTTTAAAATTGGGTGGCAAAGTAAAACCCATCAACAATGCCAATCCAATTGCCATATCGGAATAACCTGAAAAATCACAATAGATTTGAATAGCATAACCATAGGATGCCATTAAATTTTCAAATGCAGTATAATTATTAGGTGCATCAAAAACACGATCAACAAAATTGACGGAGATATAATCGGAGATAACTGCTTTTTTTAATAATCCTCCTATAATTAAAAATAGTGCTTTATTAAAGTCTTCTCGAGTTAAATTCAGTTTCTGATAAATCTGAGGGATGAAATCACTCGCTCTTACTATAGGACCTGCGACCAATTGTGGAAAAAAGGAAACGAAAAATAAAAAGTCCATAAAACTTTTTGTTGGCTCCAATTGTTTACGATATACATCAATGGTATAACTCAAGGTTTGGAAAGTATAAAAGGATATTCCGACAGGTAAAATAATATCTTCAAAACCTACATTTTTACTAAAGAGTAAATTAAAGTTATCAATTAAGAAATTGGTATACTTAAAATAAGCCAAGACGCCAAGATTAATCAATAAACTCAATATCAAATAAAACTTGCGATAAAATGTTTTCTCTTCGGTAAAAATTAAACGCGACAGCGTATAATCAACCACAGAAGAAAAAATAAGCAACCAAAAATAAGCACCACTTGATTTGTAATAAAAAAACAAGGAAAACAATACTACATAAGTTATTCTAAAATAGTGTGTCTTTCGACTTAATATATAAATCAAATAAAACACTAAAAAGAATCCCAAAAACAAACCACTATTGAATAGCAATGGTTCGCTTGGATTAAAAACAAACCAGCTTTGGATAGTTTCCAAATTCAAATCTGTAAAAAGTGTTTTCACTTATTTTGTTTCCTTAAATTGTTCATAATTTTTCATAAAGGCTTCAAAAAACAATTGTCCTTGTTTTTCATATCCTGCTTTCGAATAATGCACTTTATCACGCGACATCAATCCTTTTTTATAATTGTCAGGCACACTAAATAACCCTCCTAATTCTTGAAACATATCCCAAACCGCAACATTTTGTGCAATGGCAGTCGCTCTTAATTTCTTAGCATAATCAGCCACTAAAGTATTTGGATATTTTTGCTTAAAAAGCGACGGTGGTGGTGTTGTCAATACAATTGACACTGCTGGTTGTTTACTTCGAATGTTTTGAATCATAGCTGACAATTGTTCGAAATATTCTGATGTATTGCGTTTGTCAAAACTTTCATTTGTTCCCAAAGAGATAACCACTAAATCACTCTCTAAAGCAGTCAGTTGGTTAAAAAACATTGGAAACCTATTGTAATCCGATGCTTTTGCACCGTTTACACCGATGGCACTGTATACGACACCTGGAAGGTTATTTTCTAATATCAATCCGTTTAACGAATAGCTTGAAAAACCATCATTTGCTACAAGATAAAGCGTATCGATAATTTCATCACTATAATAATTCCAAGAAGCAGTATCTTCTAAAAGCATCAACGGAATAAACTCTTTTCTACTAATATGCTTTTGCTCCATCTCCTTCAATGGAATACGCAATGTTTTTCCTGCTAGGATATTATTGGAACGTAACCCATTTTCCGATTTAATGGCTAATACGGTAACATGGTATTTTGATGCAATTGTAGATAAGGTTTCTCCCGACTTGATTTTATGAATACTCTTTTTAGGAACATTTGATGTAATCACTATATCTTTTGAAGCAGTAGCCATATCAAAAAAGCGTGTTTTGTTCGGTGTAACCAATTTAACGGTTTGAAAAGCATATTGTTTATCACGAGCCGTAATTTGAATCACAAAGTCTTTTACTGAAGATTCCAATGCGATACCGCTTAATCCAACAGGTTTTGTAGTATCTTTATAAATATTACGATATCCTTCAAAACTTGCATTTGAAGAATATTTTATAGCATAATTCCCATTGGTTTTCGCTAAGTTATAAGGGAATGAAAAACCAAGTCCGCCGTTTCCAAATTCCTCCTGTAACAACGCTCGCATTTTCCCCGAAAACAAGTCGGCCTGAATATGAGAATCACCAATATGAACAATTCGTAATTTACAATCTTTTAATTGTTCGAGCTGTAAAAGTTTTACATAAAATGAACGAATAGCCTCAGCATTTACCAATTCATTCTTTGGTAAATCTATAGTTGTAGAATCAACCATTACGGTATCGATTACCACTTCAGTACTTTCAAAATCAGTGCTATCAATAATTTGCGCATTTGAAACTTGAAAAAATAAAATAAAAAGTGCTATAATTTTACGGTACATCTAAAGTGTCTTTTGATTGCTGGTGTATACTATCGCTTTGTTTTTTTACCACTTGGCGTTTTGTACGCATTCTGTAGTAACGGTTATAGCCATTTTGAATTTGATCAAACATCATTTTACCAACGGCATTAGCCCCTCTATGATTAAAATGTGTATAATCTTTATTAGCTTTCGAAGGTTCTTTTTCTACCCATTGAATCATACTGCCATCACCCCCCATAAGTTGGAATAAATTTACAAAACCAGAATTTGACGCTATAGCATAACGTTTTTGCGCCAATGATAATGGCACAACCGCCGAATCGGTTCTCATTTCCAAGTCATACTTCGTTGCTTTATCTGCCGTTGATACAATTAAGATAGCTACACCCGGGAAACACTCGCGTAAATGTGCAACCACTTTTTCCATGCGTCTTTCGTACCAAGAATAGTTTAACGAACCATAATTTAAAACATTGGTTCCATAATGCAACACTATTAAATCGTATCCCAATTCTTTTTGGAAAGCTGCCATCATTTTTTTAGAAAACAACGACAATGGCAATCCTGAATTCCCTCTACTTGAAAAATTATCTACATGTATTCCTTTTCCATCATCAAAATTCAATCCGTAAAATGGAATACTATCTGCATTTTTAAAATACAATTGTAAGGAAGGTAATCTACCTGCACTTATTTTTACAGTATTCAACACTTTTGATGGATTTAACTTACGTGAAATCGTATCCCCCTTGGAAACATAAAATACGCTTCCGCCTTTATTTGCAGACTCTCCGTAAAATAACGTAGGTTGGTCTATGGTAGTTGCAAAAGGCGTATTATTCGCCTTATAATTCACCCAAGGATAAACAAGAGAATCATTCGCGTAAAATACATGCCCGTTAACCCCAAAAAAAGCAGAAGGTTGACGTACTTTCATATAGGATTCGGAAGACCAATTTGGTGAAAACGTATGACGTAGAGAACTACGAGAACTCGCTGACTCTGATGTAATATTGACGAAGCCAACACCTTCACCTCCGAATTTCTCTTGCAAAAACTTTCTAAAATCTTTTACAATCATGTCACCATCCGTCATCGAATCACCAAAGTACGCAATACGCACTTTACCTTTTTGCTGAGTTTCCAACAAAAATAGTTTTTCATAAAACGGAATTAAATATTGGTGACCTTCATAAGTTTCATAGTTTTCAGCAGGAAATTGAATACCGTCTATAGCTTCAAAAGTAATTTTATCTTGTATAACAGTAGTATCTATTGTTTCATGTAGAATTCCACTTGTTTTAGCAACGGCTTCTAGCATTAAACTATCTACGGTTACATTTTTCAACACCTCGCTGGTACCTGGAAACAAGTGTTTCGGCAATACTAATTTAAAAACAAAAAAAGCAACCGTTGCAACCAAAAGTGCAAAGAAGGTCTTGAAAAAGTAAGCTGTAGATTTCAAAGGTAGTATAAATTACATGCGCTCAGGAACCTGAATTCCTAACAACTGAAACGCATTCTTAATCGTTAATCCTATCGATTGTGCTAATTGTACACGGAATGTTTTTTTAACAATATCACTTTCGCCCAAAATAGAAACGTTTTGATAGAATGAATTAAACTCTTTAACCAAATCATACGAATAATTAGCAATCAAAGCGGGACTGTAATGTGCTGCTGCATTTTGAACTACTTCTGGAAATAATTGCAATTGTTTGATCAATTCTTTTTCCTTTTCATGTAATTCTAAAGCATTTACCGCTTGTGAATAATCGAAATCTGCTTTACGTAAAATCGATTGAATACGTGCATAAGTATATTGAATAAACGGCCCTGTATTTCCATTAAAGTCCACTGACTCTTCTGGATTAAACATCATTTGTTTTTTAGGATCTACTTTCAACATATAATATTTTAAAGCACCTAAACCAATTGTTTTATACAATTCTGCCTTTTCAGCATCTGAATAGCCATCTAATTTCCCTAATTCTTCCGAAATCGATTGCGCTGTTGTAGTCATTTCATGCATTAAATCATCCGCATCTACCACAGTACCTTCACGCGATTTCATTTTTCCAGAAGGTAGTTCAACCATTCCGTAACTTAAATGATACAAGCTATCAGCCCAGTCAAAACCTAATTTCTTAAGAATTAAGAACAATACTTTAAAGTGATAATCTTGCTCGTTACCCACCGTATAAACCATACCTCCAACATCTGGATTATCTTTTACACGTTGGATTGCAGTTCCAATATCTTGAGTCATGTATACAGCTGTACCATCTGAACGTAATACAATTTTACGATCTAGTCCGTCTTCTGTTAAATCAATCCAAACGGAACCATCTGGATCTCTTTCAAAAATTCCTTTTTCTAAACCGAATTGTACCACTTCTTTCCCTAACAGGTAAGTGTTACTTTCGTAATAATAGCTATCAAAATCAACACCTAAATTCCTGTAAGTTTCTTCAAAACCATCGTATACCCACTGGTTCATCTCTTTCCATAATGCAACCACTTCGGCATCACCCGCTTCCCATTTACGTAACATTTCTTGCGCTTCCAAAATAGAAGGTGCTTCTTTTTTAGCTTCCTCTTCTGTTTTACCTTGTGCAATTAAATCGTTGATTTCTTTTTTATTCTGTTTATCAAATTCAACATAAAAGTTACCTACCAACTTATCGCCTTTTAAACCAGTTGACGTTGGAGTAGCACCATTTCCATATTTCTGCCATGCCAACATTGACTTACAAATGTGGATACCACGGTCGTTGATAATTTGTGTTTTATATACTTTTTTACCAGATGCCTTTAAAATTTCAGCTACCGAATACCCCAATAAATTATTACGGATGTGACCTAAATGCAAAGGCTTATTCGTATTTGGCGATGAATACTCCACCATAATCGCTTTTGAACCTTCAGCAGGCGCAACAAATCCAAAAGTTGCGTTATCTTTTATCGAATTGAAATAATTCACATAAAAGGCATCAGAAATAACAATATTTAAAAATCCAGCAACCACGTTGAATTTTTCAACATCAGCAACATTTTCTACTAAATAAGTTCCAATTTTAGTCCCTATTTCTACTGGATTTCCTTTTAAAAGTTTCACCAAAGGAAAAACAACCATAGTAATATCACCCTCAAACTCCCTACGCGTAGCTTGAAATTCAACTTTATCAATGGTTAAATCGAATAAATTTTGAACAGCTGTCTGAATGTGTTGGGTAAGTGTTTCTTGTAATGTCATTTTTCTTTGATTTTATAAGGTGCAAATTTAATAATTAGTCCTTAGTAATTCATGATTCATGATTAGTTTTTTATGGATTACGGGACTTGGAATGTTAAAGAAATCATAAAACAACTGCTCACTTGTAACGAAACTGAATTTAATCTGTCTTTTAGCTATCATCAATCAAAGAACAAAACAGTTTTTCAAATGAAACTAAAATTTTTAATTGTACTACTTTTGAGCAATTTTATGAGTTTATTTGCTCAAAGTTCTGGTTCAATTACTGGAAAAGTAATGGACAAAAACACAAACGAACCGCTTCCCTATGTAACTGTTGTGCTTAAGGAAAATGAAACCATGGTTACTGGAGGAATAACCAATGAAGCAGGTATTTTTGACATCGACAAACTGGCTCCAAAAAATTACACCCTTGAAATTCAATTTATTGGTTACAAAACCGTTGTAAAAAAATGCGAATTATCTGAAATCAGAAGAATCGACTTAGGAACAATTGTAATTGAAGAAGATGTTGCCCAACTTGAAGGTGTTGAAGTGGTCGCAGAACAATCGCAAATGGTTCAAAAAATTGACCGTAAAGTCATAAACGTTGGTAAAGATTTAATTGCATCTGGAACAACTGCTTCAGAAATAATGAACAATGTTCCTACTTTGAGTATCGATCCGCAGACTAAAGAAATCAGCATGCGCGGTAACTCAAATGTTCGCGTTTTAATTGACGGAAAACCATCCAATATACCTGTTGAACAATTGTTACAACAAATTCCATCTGCCTCTATAAAACAAATTGAGTTAATTACCAATCCTTCTGCAAAATACAACCCAGAGGGAATGAGTGGAATTATTAATATCATTTTGCATAAAAATTCACAAGATGGTTTCAATGGTTCTATCAATACGGGGGTAACTTTTGGCATTACACCAAAAACAAATTCAAACTTGAATTTGAACTATAGAGTTGGTAAAGTCAATTTCTACACCAATTACGGTTACAATCATGGGATAAATGCAAACAACGGCTTTATTGAGAATGAAAAAACTAATGCCGAAAACCGTCAGGATTTTAAATTCAAAAATTTAAACAATTCGCATTTAATAAAACTTGGAGTAGACTACTACATCAACGATAAAAACAATATTTCGTTTTACACGAACCAAAACATCTCTGATGTAAATGGAAATGGCACAACTTTCGTTCGTTATTACAACCCATCTGCCAACAATAGAGATTCAGATCAATTCTTTTTCAACGAAAATGATAGTTACAACCAAACTTACGATTTATCGTATCACCATGATTTTAATAAAAAAGATGAGATTTTAGACGTACAATTTAACTATTCTAAAACTAAAAATTCAGAAGACACCCAATACAATGAAGCTATATATTCACCATACAATAGCTATTCAAGATTCAATTTCATTGATGGAAATACCGATTATTTCCAATTCAATCTTGATTATGTAAACCCGTTAACGGAATCATCAAAATTAGAATTAGGAGTAGAAACACGTTTGCAAACTACCTCCAACACCTTTGATGATGTGCAAACATCTGGCACAACTTATAATGTTTTCGATTTTAATAGAGATATTTATTCTGCTTATGCGAATATTGGGAAACAACTAGGAAAATGGAGTGGTCAGTTGGGTGTGCGCTTAGAATACTTTGATTTAAAAGCCGACTTTGCTTCTACAGGTATAAACACACAAAATGTAAACGATGATATTTTTACAGCTTATCCTTCCGCTTTTTTAACATACACAAAAGACGATAAAAATTCGTTCAATTTTAATTATTCAAGAAGAGTTGACAGACCGAGTATTGGTCAATTAAATCCGATTCGAGAATGGAGGACAGTACAATTGGAGTCGCGAGGTAATCCAGAACTAGAACCACAATTTACCAATTCATTTGAAGCAAACTATACCCGAAAAACAAAAATAGGCTCGATTACAAGTGGCGCGTTTTACCGTTTAATTAACGATGAAATTTCAAGAGTAGTATTTGACGATCCTAATAATGAAAATGGGCTTATTTTATCATATGACAACTTTAACAACAACAAAGCATATGGTTTTGAAACTTCTGCCAATTTAAAATTTGCAAAATGGTGGTCGGTAAATACCAGTGCCGATGTTTACTTTAAAACAGTGAAAGGAACCATTCAAAATGCCGATACTGGAGAATTTGAAAATGCCGCAGTAGATGTAACCGCATTCAATTTTAGAATGAATAACAATTTTACTGCTACTAAAAATTTACGTTTTCAATTATTCGGTTTTTATAGAGGACGCGATTTAAGTCTCCAGTTTGAAAGAAAAGAAATGTACAAAATAGACGTTGGTTCAAGTTACAATTTTGCAAAAGGCAAAGGAACCATAACCGCTCGTTTTAACGATGTTTTCGATACTATGCGATTTGCATTTGATGGAAACATTCCTCACAGACAATACGGTGCTTTTCATTGGGAAAACCAAACGGTTTATTTAGGTGTTAATTACCTTTTTGGAGGTGGTAAAAGCAGAGCCTTATCCAGAAAACAGCGTGATGCCAACGAAGCACAAAGCAGTGGCGGTATGTTTTAATAAAAAAGTTAATTAATAAAAAAAGCGATTCAACTGATTGAATCGCTTTTTTTATTTTCATGTTGTATAATTTACCAACGAATAATAGCACTCCCCCAAGTAAAACCACTACCAAAAGCTGCTAAAACCACTAAATCACCTTCTTTAATTTTACCTTGTTCCCATGCTTCTGTTAAAGCTATTGGAATTGACGCTGCAGTAGTATTCCCATATTTTTGAATGTTGTTATACACCTGATTGTCTTCTAATTTGAATTTCTGTTGGATAAATTGAGAAATTCTCAAATTTGCTTGATGTGGAATCAACATATTGATATCTGAAACAACTAAATTATTTGCTTGAAGTCCTTCATTAATAACCTCACTAAAACGCGTTACAGCATTTTTAAAAACAAACTGCCCGTTCATGTAAGGGTAATAACTTTCGTCATCAGGATTATTCTCTTTTATAATATCGGTTACCCAACGTTTTCCCATACCTGGTGCAATAACCGCCAATTCTTCAGCATACTGTCCTTCTGAATGTAAATGCGTTGATAAAATTCCTTTCGTTTTATCTTCTGTACGGGAAACAACTGCTGCACCCGCTCCATCACCGAAAATAACCGAAACTCCACGTCCACGTGTTGTCATATCCAAACCTTTAGATTGTAATTCCGAACCAATTACTAAAACGTTTTTATACATTCCAGTTTTAATAAATTGATCTGCAACTGACAATCCGTATACAAATCCAGAACATTGATTACGAATATCCAAAGCTCCTACTGTTTTCAGGCCTAAATCACGTTGTACTAAAACCCCAGGTCCTGGAAAATAATACTCTGGACTTAAAGTAGCGAAAACAATAAAATCGATATCTTCTTTTGCAATTCCAGAACGCTCAATTGCCATAATAGCTGCCTTAACTCCCATTGCAGTAGTAGTATCATCAGGACTATTAACATGTCTTCTTTCTTTAATACCTGTTCGTTCTTGAATCCATTCATCGTTGGTATCCATCAACCTTGACAAATCGTCATTAGTAACCACATTATCAGGAACATAATACCCTAAACCCGATATCTTTGAATTATACATTGTCATATTATTAATTTAAGACCACAAAATTATAAAATTATCAAAAAAGTTTGATTTTCAGCCCTCTATTTTAACATTTTATAAAAACAGCTGTGATTTTAAACTGATACTATATCCTTTTAACGACGATTCTATTATATCAATTTTGTAAATAAATACATTAAAATTTTACAACTCATTTCAAATCTCCTTTTTTTTACATAACTTGCTATAGTTTAAAACATTGCGTATTTTACCATATCTACTTTACTTAGTAATACTACAATTTGTTTTAAATCGTATTTATCATCATTACTATATTGTTTTTTTATCAATCATAAAAAATAAAACTCAATGAAAAAATACACACTAATCCTAGCATTACTATTGAGCTTTGAAACATGGGCTCAAGAATCCCCAAATAAAGAAGAAAATTTCAAACCCCATCATTCTGTTGCGCTACTATTAGGACATACTCATTTAAGAAAAGGAGCTAGTGAAAATGATACCAAATGGTTATCCTTACCCTCAATAGGATTGGATTACAATTACCATTTCAATCCGGAATGGAGTATTGGTTTACACAATGACATTATTACAGAAAATTTTGCTGTTGAAAAAACAGACGGAAATGAAGTTATCGAACGTACAAAACCAATCGCTTCCTTATTAGCTGTTGGTTATAAACCAGGAAAACACTTTACCTATCAATTTGGACTAGGCGGTGAATTTGCTAAAGAAGAAAATTTTTTCGTCACCAGAGTAGGAATTGAATACAGTCTTGAATTGCCAAAGGAATTTGAATTATTAGGAAACTTTGGATACGACTTGAAATGGAAAGGGTATGACAGCTTTGCTATAGGTATTGGAATTGCAAAAATCTTTTAATTTTAAAACCTAAACTTTAGAAATCTATAAGGCTTAAATACATAATATATGAAGCAAATATTCACTTTAATCATAATCTGTATCACAAGCTTAACCTATGCCCAAAAAGACACTTTAGTTTTTAAAAACAAGGATGTTATTGTAGGGGAATTTAAAGAACTTAAGAATAATATTATTACGGTTAAAACAAGTTATAGTGACGCTGATTTTAAAATTGAATTTGATAAAGTTGTAAGCCTACAACTCGAAAACAACTACACAATTGAACTAATTAATGGTACCCGATTATATGGCGCATTAAAAACCAACAAATACGGGCAATTAATCATGCACGGAGTAGACAATAAAGACCAATTAGTCGAACTTACCGAAATTGTGAGCATGCAAAAAATTCACAATCGTTTCTTCAAAAGGTTCAAAGCTAATTTTGACTTAGGTTTTAATTTATCTCGGTCAAATGATACTCGACAATTAACGTTTGCCGGTGGAGTTACCTATTTAAGCGATCATTGGAATCATAAATTACAATACAATTTATTACATACCTATCAAGAAAACGCAGACAATATTGACCGTATTGATTGGCAATTTGATTCTAAAAACTTTCTTCACAACCGATGGTTTATTGGAGCTTCAATAAACTTTTTATCCAATTCAAGTCAAGGTCTTGAATCACGTTTTACTCCAGGTGTGGGTACTGGTAAATATTTGTTTAAAAACACTAAACTATATTTACTGACTGGCGTAGGTTTTGTGTACAACTTGGAGAAATATTTAGACTCTAATCTTAACAAAAAATCCACAGAGGGACTTATCACTGTTCAATTTAATATGTTTAATTTTAAAAATATCAACTTTAACACTTCCATCAATGCATACCCAAGTTTATCAGAAAAAGGACGTTTTAGAACAGACTTTAACAGTTACTTGAAATACGATTTACCTTTTGATATTTATATAAAAACAGGGTTACAATTGAATTATGACAACCAGCCAGCAGTATCAGGATTTGATACCGATTACGTATTTACAACCGGAATAGGATGGGAATTAAAATAAGAATATAAAAATGCACTAATTAATCCTAACCTAAGGATTTTTTACTTGAAAAAGCTTGTACTAGTTGACAAGCTTTTTTTGTATTTCAACACCTACTGTAACACCTTTTTCCAAAGCGCTATCATGTTCAAAATAAAGTGTACGACCATTCATTCCTGCATCAATTAAATAATAACTCCCTCTAAAAAAGGCATCAATTACTTTTACCTCAAAATCTGGAGTATCTGAAACTTTCAATTGATGAGGATATACAAAATAAGGTTCTCCATTCACTTTAATCATATTTACATCACCAAACAAAGATGCTGTATAAAATGATTTTGGCTCATTATACAAGGTTTTAGCGTCTTCAAATTCCAACATTTTACCATCTTTCAAAACCAATACTTGATCACAAAATGAAAGAACATCTTGTGCATCATGTGTTGCTATTATACAAGTTATACCCTTTTGTTCGAAATAACCAAAAAGACGTCTCCTTAAGCTATTTCTCCTAAAATTATCAATATGACTAAACGGCTCATCAAGAAGTAACAACTCAGGTTCCTTTGCCAACACTTTAGCTAAAGCTACGCGTTGCATTTGCCCTCCACTTAAATGCATTACTTTTACATCTGCATAATCATCCATCTCTACAACTTCAAGTAATTCATTGATTCTACTTTGCTTGATTTCAGGATAAAAATTAGACAAATACTTACCAACATTTTCAGCAACTGTTATATAAGGCATTAAATCAAAATCTTGAGCTAGATACTTCATTTCATCAACACCCGGAATTAAATGATGTTCTGGCCCCAAAACTTGCACATCATTCCAATAAATTGACCCCGAATTCAAATCAAACAACCCATAAATAAGTTTTAGTAATGTACTTTTACCACAACCACTTTCTCCTATTAAGGCCATTGTTTTACCTCTCTCTAATTTGAAGTCTATACCCTCTAAAACTATTTTTTTTTGATATGAAAATGAAATTGATTGTACTAAAAGCATGTTTTTTTTGTTTTACAAGTATACAAGTTTACAAATTCGAATGAACATTACAAATAACTTTCAGATAAAACACAAACAAAAAAAATACCCCAAACTAGTATTCAACCATTTAAAATATTAAACAAAAGAAATATCATTTTTAATACTCCAAATTTTAAAAACCTAACAATTACTAATTTTAACAAAAATGAAAAAACTATTTTTTTCATGTACATTAATGATATGTACATTATTAACAAACAACACTACTTTTGCACAACGATTCGGATTTGAAGTCAATTATGGCTTGAACGGCGTAACATCACCTAGTATTTCAAATTTTTCCCATTTTGGAGCTGGAGTAACTTATGATTTTGACGAAACTTTCGGTCTTAAAACCGATTTCGGATCCGATACATTTAGGGACATACTTCCCAATTTCTCAAAAGAAACAGGAGTAAATATAACCCGATTTTCATTGCAAGGAACTGTTAACATTTCAACATTAATCCGTGAAACTAACATGTATAACACTTTAAACTTAATAGCTCATGCAGGTGGAGGTTATTCGGTTTTAAAATCTAATATTAATACAGGAACTGACAATGCTGTCAATGTAATTATGGGACTTACGCCTCGTTTTAAGTTAGCCTATAATTTATTCTTATTTGTTGATGCATCTGTTATTTTTAATGTTTCGCAACATTATAAATTTGATGGCTTACCAGCTTATGATGGTAAAACACCAAATTCAATAACCGGAATCATGTACAATTTATCTGGTGGAATTGCCTATCAGTTTGATACCAATTAAAAAAGGGCATCCATTTGGATGCCCTTTTTTAATATACTAAAAACTAATTACTTTCCAGCTTCTTTTTCAGCATCTTGAATCATTTTTTCATTTGCTACAATAGCAAACTCTACTCTTCGATTTTTACTTCTACCAGCTTCCGTTTCATTATCGGCTATAGGATCTGCTTCCCCCATACCTACAACTTCAAAGCGCGACACAACTAACCCTTTGCTTGTTAAATAATTTTTAACTGAAGCGGCACGTTTTTCAGAAAGACCCAAATTATACTCATCAGAACCTTTACTGTCTGTGTAACCAAAAATCTTGATGTCCGTATCTGCATATTCCTTAAAAACAGGAACCAACTTATCTAAATTTTGTTTTGCTTTAGCCGTTAAAGTAGCCTGATTAAAATCAAAATTCACTGAACTTTCTCCTAAAACCAAACGAATACCTTCTCCTACGCGTTCTACTTCTGCACCAGGCACAGCTTGCTCGATTTCACGCGCTTGTTTATCCATTTTATTACCAATTACACCTCCTGTTACACCACCTACAGCTCCACCGATTACAGCTCCTAATGCACCGTTTCCACCTTTTCCTAGGTTATTCCCTAAAACACCACCAATTACAGCTCCTGCAGCAGTTCCAATTGCTGCTCCACGTTGCGTCTTGTTTGTATTTTTAATAGCTTCACAACTAGTTGAAAGAAATGATAAGCCTAATGATAAGATTACAATATATGATACTGATTTTTTCATAATTTTATTTGGGATTAATTAATTCGTTGAAATTGATACACTACATCTGTTGGCTTACCTCCTACATTGATATGATCTATCAATTGAAAGCTACTCTCCGAAATATTAGCTACTTTTAACACATAACCTTGGTTTACATTTTTAGCTTTAGCTGCATTTAAAATTTTCATTACAAACTGCCCATCTTTATTAATGTACCAAGTAATATCAGACGAATAGTCTGTACAACCGCTTCCTGTTAAGTCAAAATGTCCTTTATTGTTGTTGGATACAAATTTCCAACTACTCCCAACAAAACATTTGGAATCTACCAAATCAAAAGAAGTCACTTTAATATATTCAGAACCTGGGTACGTTACCCCTGTAACGTTCCAATTCCCTTTTAAGGCTACTTCAGTTTTATTATCCAGTTTTGTAGTAACTGGTGAACTTGTAGACTTACATCCAAAGACAAAAACTGAAAACACAAGGAGTACAATAATTTTTCTCATATTAGTCATTTTTTAAATATTTCTCTTACAAAGGTAATAATCAAAAGCTGTATTTATTTGAACCAAACGATAAATATTACAAACATTTAACACGTCATTTTGTCAGAAAAAATGTTTTGGTATTCAATTTGACCATCAAGTTACAAAATGTTTAACTAAATATCAAAAATATGGCATCAGGAAAAATTAACGTTTCAGTAGAAAACATCTTTCCTTTAATCAAAAAGTTTTTATACAGCGACCACGAAATCTTTCTTCGTGAGTTAATTTCAAATGCAACCGATGCTACTTTAAAATTAAAGCACTTAACTAGCATTGGAGAAGCAGCAGTAGAATATGGCAATCCTAAAATTGAAATCAAAATTGACAAAGAAGGCAAAAAACTTCACATCATTGATCAAGGTTTAGGTATGACTATGGGAGAGGTTGAAAAATACATCAACCAGATTGCCTTTTCGGGTGCAGAAGAATTTTTAGAAAAATACAAAGACACTGCCAAAGATTCAGGAGTAATCGGACATTTTGGTTTAGGTTTCTATTCGGCTTTTATGGTGGCTAGTAAAGTTGAAATTATTACCAAATCGTTTAAAGATGAACCAGCAGCGCATTGGATTTGTGATGGAAGTCCAGAATTTTCATTGGAATCTCACAGCAAAACAGAAAGAGGAACTGAAATTATCTTACACATTGCAGACGATTCTTTAGAATTTTTAGAAGAAAGTAAAATCAGTGGCTTATTGAACAAATACAACAAGTTCATGCCTATCCCTATTCAGTTTGGAACAAAAAAAGAGGCACTTCCAAAACCAGAAAATGCAGCTGATGATTACAAAACAGAATACATCGATGTAGACAATATCATCAATAACCCAAATCCAGCCTGGACCAAACAACCATCAGATTTAACGACTGAAGATTATACCAATTTCTACCGTGAATTGTATCCAACACAATTTGAAGAGCCTTTGTTTAACATTCACCTTAATGTAGATTATCCTTTCAATTTAACGGGTATTTTATATTTCCCTAAGTTGGCTGCGGATTTACAAATTCAAAAAGATAAAATTCAACTGTACCAAAACCAAGTTTTTGTAACGGATAATGTTGAAGGAATTGTACCTGAATTCTTAACCATGCTAAAAGGAGTTATCGATTCGCCTGATATTCCATTAAATGTATCACGTTCATACTTACAAGCGGATGGTAATGTGAAGAAAATTTCGAATTACATAACACGAAAAGTTTCTGATAAATTAAAATCGTTATTCAATGAAAATCGTGAGGATTTTGAGAGCAAATGGAATGACATTAAAATTGTATTGGAATACGGTATGCTTTCGGAAGCTAAATTCTACGAAAAAGCAGGTGACTTTGTATTGTACCCAACAACAGATGGTAAATTCTATACTTTAGCAGAATTAAAAGAAGCCTTAGCCGCAAATCAAACCGACAAAGACGGAAAATTAGTTGTGCTTTATGCTTCAAACCAAGACGCTCAACATAGTTATATTGACATTGCTAAAGAGAAAGGATACCAAGTATTAGTATTAGACTCTCCAATTGTTTCGCATTTAATTCAAAAATTAGAAGCGGACAATGAAAATCTAACCTTTGCTCGCGTTGACGCTGATCATATCGATAAGTTAATCGCAAAAGAAGAAACGCAAATTTCTAAATTATCAGAAGAAGAAAAAGAACAATTAAAAACGACTTTAGAAGCAATTGTTCCAAAAGAAAAATATGCGGTACAACTAGAAGCAATGGATAGTAATGCTGCTCCTTTCATGATTACGCAGCCAGAATTCATGCGTAGAATGAAAGAAATGAGTCAGTCTGGTGGAGGCGGAATGTTTGGAATGGGTAATTTCCCAGAAATGTACAACTTGGTTGTCAACACAAACTCTGAACTTGCTACTTCAATTTTGGCTACAGAAAACCAAGAAACCAAAGACAGCTTGGTAAAACAAGCTTTAGATTTGGCTAAACTTTCTCAAGGATTGTTAAAAGGTGAAGAATTAACTTCATTTGTGAAACGCAATTTTGAATCATTGAAATAATTTTTTTCATTCATACTTTAAGGCCTGCAGTATTTTACTTGCAGGCTTTTTTTATAAAAACACTTTTAATTGAATATTTTTTGTATTTTTCAAAAGTAATAATCCCTAAATTTTACAACCATGAAAATTTTAAAATCACATTTTCTACAATGCTTACTGCTAGTATCAGTACTATTCCTCTCGTGTAGTAAAGACGACAACGATGAAAACCCAACATTAGACCAAGATTTATTGATTGCGAATTCTCAAATTGATTATGCCAACGAAGTTGATTTTAATAGTGGCTTGGAAATCGCAAATGACAACTCTGTGTATACTGCAAGAAATAATTCAAACTTTGAAACGTTCAATTCAAACTGCGCAACTATCACAGTTGATAATGCCAATCCAGGTGAGTTTCCAAAAACATTTACTATCGATTTTGGAACAGCATGTACCTACAATGGTATTACACGATCTGGAACTTTAACCATAACATTTTCGGATTATGTCATCAATTACGGAAGTACAATGACTATAGTGAGAGGTAACGATTATTACATAAACGGTCGCAAACTTGAAGGAACAATTGTTTACCAAAATGAAACTACCAATTCTAGTATTCCGCAATGGTCACGAACCATTACGAATGGCAAAATGACAACTTTGACTGGCGGTGTTTTTACTTTTTCAGGAACCTGGACTACACAACAAACAGCTGGAGCAGGAACACTAACTCTTGGTGATAACATTTATGAAATTATATCGGGTACACATACTATCAACCGTCCAAATGGAACAACATTAACCATGACAGTATTGGAAACTTTGGTTAAAAAATATGCCTGCAATTACATTTCGCAAGGAAAATTAGATTTACAAGGTACTTTTTTAGACGGAGTATTAGATTATGGTGACAACACTTGTGACAACCAAGCGAGTTACACACATTCAAATAATCAAGTATTCCCTATTAATCTTTAATAGTGATAAACATTCTTAAAAAAAGCAGCATCCCAATGATGCTGCTTTTTTATTAAAATACATCTCAAAAATTTCAATTCGCATTTATCTCGGCTATTTCCCTAATTTTGTTGCTAGAGTGTCTTATTATGAATAATAACAAATTAAAAGGAATAAGCTTAGTTGCCTTTGGTGCTATCAGTTATGGTATGCTTGCCACTTTTGTAAAACTTGCGTATAAAGAAGGTTACACAACTGCAGAAGTTACTACAGCACAATTTGTATATGGCATAATCGGATTGCTATTGCTTCAATTGTTTTTCAAACGCAATTCTCGAAAAGAAACAGCAAAACCCTCAAAAAAAAATATCACACAATTAATAATTGCCGGGTCATCAATTGGCTTTACAAGTGTATTTTATTACTTATGTGTAAAATACATCAACGTGTCTATTGCCATCGTGTTATTAATGCAAACCGTTTGGATGGGTGTTTTTCTGGAATGGATTTTGGAAAAAAAGAAACCATCGGCACAAAAAATAAGCGCAGTAATTATAGTGATAATTGGAACATTATTAGCAACAAACTTATTAAACAATAAAGTTGAAATAGACTGGAAAGGTTTAACCTTTGGCTTATTGGCAGCAGCGTCTTTTACCACTACTATGTTTACTGCAAATCGAATAGCACTAGGCGTTTCAACAACAAACAGAAGTCTATACATGCTTTTAGGGGGAGCTATTATTGTTGGTGTTTTTGCCCTTTTATCTCAAAACACACCTTTCAACCTTCATATTTTTGAAAAATGGGGTATTGTATTAGCGCTTTTTGGAACAATAATACCTCCCCTACTTATGAATGCCGGATTTCCAATTACTGGCTTAGGTTTAGGTAGTATTATTTCAGCGCTTGAACTTCCTGTATCCGTAATTATGGCTTTTAGTATTTTGAACGAATCTGTAATTTTTTCACAATGGGTTGGAATAACCCTCATAATCGCAGCTATTGCATTACTTAATGTAAAAATCAATAAAAAATAAACATTTTTATTGTATAATTAATATTTTTTTAAGTAAATTCGTAAACAAACTTTATAAAAAATGTTTACAGAGAGACAAATTTACACTACTAACTTTTTTTATCTGCATGCAGAAATTTGTCTTTTAAAAAAAACAACACTTTTACCTCTATCATATTTCAAGAAAATTAAAGTTTCAAACTTAGCGTTTTGTAATACCGTAAGAACTTCATTAAAACTATCTCCTAATGTAAAAGTTAAATTGGTACTATTTTACAAAACGAATACAACTTCAATTAACTACATGAGCATTAACTAATCCCTTATAATTATGAGAAAACTATTAGCAGAATTTTTTGGAACATATTGGTTAGTATTTGGCGGATGTGGAAGCGCACTCTTTGCAGCTGGAATACCAGAATTAGGAATTGGCTTTGCAGGAGTAGCCTTAGCATTCGGATTAACCGTATTAACTATGGCGTATGCTGTAGGACATATTTCGGGAGGTCATTTTAATCCAGCAGTTTCAGTAGGCTTGTGGATGGGCGGACGATTTTCTTCCAATGAATTGGTTTCATATATCATAGCTCAATGCGCAGGAGCTATATTTGCCGCTGGCACACTTTACTTCATCCTTATGGGAAAAGAAGGCTTTATAATTGATGCAACTCAAGCAGGCGCTTTTGCCTCAAATGGATTTGATGCATTCTCGCCTCAGGGATACTCTATGGCTTCGGCATTTGTTGCAGAATTTGTACTTACCATGTTTTTCTTAATTGTTATTCTAGGCGCAACAGACAAATTTGCAAATGGAAAATTTGCTGGAGTTGCAATTGGATTGGCTTTGACATTGATTCATTTAATAAGCATACCTATTACCAATACCTCTGTTAACCCTGCACGTTCACTATCACAAGCCTTGTTTGTAGGAGGAACACCACTATCACAAGTGTGGCTTTTCTGGGTAGCCCCTATTTTAGGAGCAATCGTAGGAGGTCTAATTTACAAGAATTTACTGGAGCAACGTAAATAATTTTAGTATTAAGTTTTGGTTAAAGGCGATGTATTTTACATCGCTTTTTTTATTTTTATAGCATGCTAAATTTATTTCCAAACGAGAAAATTATACTGCCATTACCAGACGCGGTATTTGAATACTACCCTAATTTCATTGACAATGAAACTGCTGATATACTATTTGAAAAAATAATGCAAGAAACACCATGGCAGCAAGATGACATTATACTATTTGGTAAAAAAATTCCACAACCCCGTTTAACAGCGCTATTTGGAGATCAAGGTTTGACTTATACTTATTCCAAATTAACTTTAAATGCTAACAAATGGAACACCCCTTTAATGTTTTTAAAAAACGAAATTGAAAACAAAACACAATTACAGTTCAATGCCGCTCTTTTAAACTTCTACCGGAATGAGAACGACAGCAACGGTTGGCATGCCGATAATGAAAAAGAATTGGGACTAGATCCGATTGTAGCCTCACTAAGTTTGGGAGAAACCAGGGTTTTTCAATTGAAACACAACACAAAAACGGATATAAAAAAAAGCATTGATTTGAAACATGGAAGTCTTATTCTGATGAAAGAAGGTAGTCAACTGCATTACAAGCATCAAATCCCAAAATCAAGCAAAATGAAAAAACCTAGAATAAATATAACTTTTAGAAGCATTCAATAATTATTTTGCAATGGAAATATTCAAAATACAGCTTAAAATAAATTTTGACAAAAAAAGGTAAGACCTTAAAATTTAATTGTTTTTTTTATTAATATTGAACTATAAACTTTTAATACTATTGTGAATTAATTTTCATGTAATGAAAAAAAGAAAAATTACGGATTTTGACAATGAATCAATAGAACGCATTGTCAGTATGGCTCAAGAGGAAAAAAAACCTTTTGAAGTAATAAAAGAAGAATTTGGTATTTCTGAAAACGATCTTACCGAATTAATGAAGAAAAAATTATCAAAAGATAATTTTGAACTTTGGAAAAAAAAGGCAGCGGGAAGTAAACCAAAACCGAAGCCAGTTAAATACAACCCAATAGAAGACGATGATTTAGACAGTAAATATTATTTTAAAAATAAATTCGATTAAACTAAAGCTCCTTAAACGGAGCTTTTTTATTTCAAACGAAGAAACATTAACTTTATAACTTTTAAATCTCTAACCCAACCTAATTAAGATGAAAAAATTATATTATTTCATTCTACTATTCTCATTAACGATGTTTGCACAATATGAGAAAAAAGAAATTACGATAAACGAAACTATTACAGGCAATCTTTATACTCCGGAAACAAACAAAAAACCAAACTTAGTTATTTTACTAGCTGGTTCTGGCCCTACAGATCGAAACGGAAATCAAGTGGGTATGGCCAATAACTCTCTAAAATTTCTTGCTGAAGAACTTGCCAAAAACAACACTGCTGTTTACACTTACGATAAGCGAACCGTAGCTTTATTGAAACAAGGTAAAATCAAAGAGGCAACTTCTATAAGTTTTAACGATTTTATTACAGATGCTGAAACAGTACTTAATCATTTTCAAAAAGAAAAAAAATACCGTAAAATTATCATTGCAGGACATAGTCAAGGTTCTTTAATCGGGATGATTGCCATTCAGAAAAAAGGGGATGCATTCATTTCAATAGCGGGGCCTGCTCATTCTATTGATAAAACCATTACGGATCAAATTGCGAAACAAGCTCCTTTTCTAAAAAAAGAAGTAGAAGATAATTTTAAAATTCTATCAGAAGGCAAAACATTTGAAAATAAAAACCCTATGTTAGAATCCATTTTCAATAAAGAGGTCCAGCCATTTTTAACTTCTTGGATACACTATAATCCGCAAGAAGAAATAGCAAAACTTACAATTCCAACTTTGATTTTGAATGGTACAAGAGACATTCAAGTTGGCACAAAAGATGCTGAACTTTTAAAACAAGCACAACCAAAAGCAGAACTTCAAATTATAACCGATATGAATCATATCTTAAAAAAAGTAAACGATGATACTACAGAAAACTACGCAACATATAGCAATCCTGAATTACCTATAATGCAAGAACTAGTAAATAGCATCACAGTCTTTCTCAAAACATTATAATCCTACTGTAACATTTCACTAGTATCTTCTACTTATAAACAATAATGAAACTATAAAATGAAAAAAATAATTCTTTCACTTGCTATCGTTAGCATGTTATGGAGTTGTAAAACTACAACCTCTACAACTTTAACAAAACAAAATGAAGTTGATGTAAAAATTGACCTTATAAACGTAAAAGACGACAAAGTAATGGTAACCATTACACCTCCTACTTTTACAACTGAAACGGTTACTTTTAACATACCAAAAACAGTACCTGGAACTTATTCAGAAGACAACTATGGCCGTTTTATTGAAAAATTAGAAGTTTTTGACGCAAAAGGCAACAAACTAAATGTTAGCAAAATCAATGAAAACTCTTATACCATTTCTGATGCTAAAAAAGCAACAAAAATAACCTATTGGGTAAACGATACTTTCGATACTGAAACAGGAGGTGCTTTTTCTGGACATAGTAATGATGTATTCTCTCCTGCAGGAACAAATATTAAAGCTGGAGAAAACTTTATGTTAAACACACATGGTTTTGTGGGTTACTTTAAAGGAAAAGAAGAAATTCCATACAAATTAACTGTTACTCACCCAGAAAACTTATTAGGAGTTTCTGCCATGACCGATGCCGACAACAGCAACACTTCTGATGTGTTTATCATGCCACGTTACGCAAGTTTGGTTGAAATGCCAATAATGTATAGTAAACCAGATTTTACTTCTTTTATGGTAGATGATATGGAAATCATCATTAGTGTGTATTCTCCAACAGGAAAATATACGGCTAAAGACATTACACCAAACATGGAGACCATGATGAAAGCGCAAAAACGTTTTTTAGGACCAATCAATTCTACTAAAAAATATGCTATCTTATTGTATTTGTCGAATGCTAAAGGAAACGATGCTAAAGGATTTGGAGCATTAGAACACCCAACATCTACTACGGTAGTTATGCCAGAAATGATGGGATTAGAAATGCTACAAGAGCAATTAAAAGATGTAGTGTCACATGAGTTTTTCCATATTGTAACACCACTTACGGTTCACTCAAACGAAATTCAATATTTTGACTTTAACAATCCTCAAATGTCAGAACATTTATGGATGTATGAGGGGGTAACAGAATATTTTGCCAATTTATTTCAAGTGAATCAAGGCTTAATCGATGAAAATGAATTCTACCAAAGAATGACTGAAAAAATTGAACAAGCCAATCAAATGAATGACCGTATGAGCTTTACCAAAATGAGTAAAAACGTATTGGAAGCGCCATATAAAGATCAGTACCTTAATGTTTACCAAAAAGGCGCATTGATTGCTATGTGTATGGATATTATTATTCGCGAAAATAGCAACGGACAAAAAGGAATCTTGTATTTAATGCAAGAATTAGCAAATGAATATGGTACTAAAAAAGCTTTCAAAGATGAGGAATTATTTGGTAAAATTACAGCACTTACTTATCCTGAAGTTGGAGAATTCTTAAACAAATACGTAGCAGGAGAAACTCCAATACCATACCAAGAGTATTTCGCTAAAATGGGTGTTATCAAAGCTACTTTAGAAGTACCAGGAAATCCATTCTTAAAAGGACAAATGCCTTACATAACCATTGATCCCTCAACAAAAGAAATTAGAATTTTACCAGCTGTTGATTTAAACATTTTCATGACCACTTTAGGTCTTAAAAATGACGATAAAATCTTAGCTGTAAATGGCACAAACTATAACTTAGATAACATTTACGATTTGATTATGTCAAGTATGGAATGGAAAGATGGTGATGCAATTTCGGTTAAAATCAAACGTAACAACGAAGTTATGGATATCAACGGTAAAGTAATGATGCCAAAAGAAACGGTTAATGGTTATCAAGCAACTGATGATAGCAAAAAGGTATTAAAAGAAGCTTGGCTAAAAGGCTAAAACAAATTAAATATCAATACAAAATCCTCAAAGTACAAAGTATTTTGAGGATTTTTTCTTTATTTTGTGACCAAACTATTCATCATGCACAATCCTCCATTTTTTACTGACGACACCATTGTTTTTGGTTTATTAATGTTCTTAATTGGAATCGTTTTCTTTACATCTTCTAAAGAAAATGGTTTTTGGAAAAAATTCTATACCGTAGTACCGGCCCTACTATTATGTTACCTTCTTCCGGCTATTTTCAGCTCATTTCACATCATTTCTCCCGAATGGACAGAAGTAAATGACAAAGGAGAGGTTTTGGAAAAAAGTTCCAAAATCTATTTTGTAGCTAGTAGGTATCTATTACCCGCAGCATTAGTTTTAATGACTTTAAGTATTGATCTTAAAGCCTTATTAAATTTAGGTCCTAAAGCTTTAATCATTTTCCTAGCAGGAACCTTTGGCATTATTTTAGGTGGCCCTTTAGCTATTTTAATTGTATCACTATTTTCTCCAGAAACTGTTGGAGGAGCAGGATTTGATGCAGTATGGAGAGGATTGTCAACTTTAGCTGGAAGCTGGATTGGTGGTGGAGCAAATCAAGCCGCTATGCTTGAAATTTTCAAATACAATCAAGAAAAATACGGCGCTATGGTTCTTGTGGATATTGTAGTCGCTAATATTGGAATGGCCGCACTATTATACGGAATTGGCAAAAAAGAAACTATTAACAAATGGTTGAATGCCGACAATTCTTCTATTGATGAATTACAAGAAAAAGTTTCTACTTATCAAGAAAGTGTAAAACGCAACCCAAATCTAACAGATTACATGATTATTGCCGCTATAGCCTTTACAACAGTTGGACTTTCACATTGGGGATCTCAAGTATTCGCCGATTTCTTCAACAACAACTTCGAAGCGGTTCGTGACCCTAAAAGTTTTGCCTCTACTTTTGGAGGAACTTTCTTTTGGATGATTACGCTGGCCACAATATTAGGCATTGCATTATCGTTTACGCCTTTAAAATCGTACGAAGGTGCTGGAGCTAGTAAAATCGGTAGTGTTTTTATATACATTTTAGTTGCCTCTATTGGTATGAAAATGGATTTAACAGCAGTACTTGACAACCCAGGATTGATATTGGTTGGCTTAATTTGGATGTTTTTCCACTTTGTCATAATCTTTGGTATTGCCAAAATAATTAAAGCACCATATTTCTTTATCGCGGTTGGTAGTCAGGCTAATGTTGGAGGTGCGGCATCTGCGCCAGTAGTCGCATCGGCATTTCACCCTTCACTAACGAGCGTAGGTGTTTTATTAGCAATATTTGGTTATATTGCAGGCACATATGGAGCTATCCTTTGTACATATTTAATGGAAACCGTTTCACCCCAATAAATTAATATTTAAAAACTTTATGAAGAAATTTTTGCTTTTAGCTGCGAGTGTTTTAACCTTCATTTCTTGTGAAAAAGATAACAAAACAGGAAACCTACATTTGTCAGGCGACATTAAAGGCCTTGGACAAGGAAAACTTTATATACAAAAAATTCAAGATACTGCTCTTGTTATATTAGATAGCATTGAGTTTAAAGGTAATTCTAAATTTGACACCTATGTTAATATTGACGAACCAGAAGTTTTATACTTGTTTTTAGATCGTGGACAAACGAATTCTATAGACAACAATATGGCTTTTTTTGCTGAACCAGGCGAAATGAACATTACTACAAAACTAAAAGAGTTTTATGCTGCAGCAAAAGTTACAGGTTCTAAAAACCAAGAATTATGGGAAGAATTCAAACAAATGAACTCTAGATTTACTAATGAAAATTTAGAAATAATGGAAAAGCGTTTGTATAACGAAATGAACTTTAATCCAAAAACACAAGACAGTATAAACGAAGCCTACAACAGGCTCTTAACCCGTAAGTACCGTTATGTAGCCAATTTTGCCGTTACACATGCCGATCATGAAATTGCTCCATTTTTAGCACTTACAGAAATTGCTGATATCAACATTGCATTCCTTGACACTATCTCGAAAAAAATGTCACCAAAGATCAAAAAATCGAAATACGGCAAAATGCTTGACGAACACATTGAAAATCGTAAAAAAGAAAATTAAAAAAGAGCGGCATCTGCCGCTCTTTTTTATTAAGAAAAAAATTGAATTTCAAATCAATCTGTTATTTCACTTTCAAACTATAATAAGTTCTAAAATAATTTTAAAACCCCACTTTGTAGATCATTTTCTCTTTAAAACATAAAAATGAAAGGTAAATAGATGAAAGGTTATATAAGTGCTACGAAAAGCCGAACACAAAAACTTATTTTATAAATATTAACTAATATTTATAAAAAAAATTAACTGATAATCAAGTTGTTAAGAAAAATAATACGCTTAAATTTAAGTAACTTTTGTAATATAGAATGACATGAAAAATTTTACTTCATTTAAGTACAATTGTCCCATAATCATCTTACTTTTTTTAAATCTTTTTTTAAAAGCACACGCGCAAATCATCTATACAGATATTATACCTGATTATGTAAGTCAAAATTTAGGAGACTCTTATAATCTCGATTTAAACAATGATTCAACTACCGATTTCACTCTAATTTCATATAATGAAATTATAGACTGGTTTCATATCTATACAAATCAAGGTCCTAATAATACTTTTATTGCTGTTACACCTTGGTTTGCGAATCCAATTCCTCTTAATAATGGTGACTTAATATCCCAAACTCTTACTTCTTCATTTCAAACTTTTGAAAACATAGGTTTTATTACTGCAGGAGATTGTTGCTGCCAAGAAACAATTTGTAATTATGATTGGAAAGATAAAGGTGACAAATACTTAGGTGTACGATTTATTATTAATGGGCAAATACATTATGGATGGGCAAGACTAAATGTATCAACACATTCACAGTGGACAATTAAAGACTATGCCTATCAGGCTACACCTAATATAGGAATTCTTGCAGGACAAACAACTGCACTTAGTTTAAACGATACTGATACAGTAAAAGATATAACAATATCCATTTTAAACAAAAACATAGTAGTACACAATTTAAATCAAGCAAACACTTATGAATTATATTCCATTACAGGACAAAAAATAAGCAATGGTACAATCACAAAAGAAAATAATAGCATTAATACTTCCTTGCAATCTAAAGGCATCTATATTTTAAAAATAACAGATTCTGAAAGTAGTCAATCAATTCAAAAGAAATTGATTTTATAAATCTAAATTTCACTTTTCAACGATAAAGAGCAAAAGATTTTTTTAATGAGATGTAATGAAAAAATAGTAGAAATAAAAAAAGGAAAGCTTTCGCTTTCCTTTTTAATTAGAGCCGATGGAGGGACTCGAACCCACGACCTGCTGATTACAAATCAGCTGCTCTAGCCAGCTGAGCTACACCGGCAACTCTAATGCGATGCAAATATAAGCCTGTTTTTTGTATTTCCAAAAAAAAAGAAACAATGTTCTAAAAAATAACAAAAAGACTTAATTTACTGTATAAATAAACTTTTATGAACTTCAATAAAAAAGGAAAGTTAAACTTTCCTTTTTTTTATTAGAGCCGATGGAGGGACTCGAACCCACGACCTGCTGATTACAAATCAGCTGCTCTAGCCAGCTGAGCTACACCGGCAACTCTAATGCGGTGCAAATATAATTCTGTATTTCATATTTGCAAAAAAAAATCCGCATTTTTTTATCATTTTTTTTAGTTCAAAGCGTTGATTTTTTCAACTATTTGATTTGCAATAACTTCGTAATCGTTACGGATTTGTTTAAAATGTGCTTTTTTGCTCTCAACTTTTTTATTGTTGATTCTTGTAACCAAAGCATCATAATTATCATAGATATCATCTACAATTGCATCAGTAGTTTCTGTTGGTTGACCACCATGAGTCATTTCCCAAACGTACACGATGTTCACTAAATCTCCTAAAACGTAGTTGATTTCTTTTTTCAAATTTTTAACGCTAGCCATTTTGTATGTATTTTAAATTTGTTGCAAAATTACACAATATATTTATACCTATTTTAAATTAAAGATAAATTTCTAACACGGAAGCTTTTCCGCTTATTTCAAAACCTTCAATTTGAGCTGGTATGAGCACGGTATCTCCTTTTGAGTACGTATAAAGCTCTTCATTCATTTTAAACCTAAACTCACCTTCCGTACACATGAATACTGTAAAAGAACCTTCATGACTTTTCCAATCAACTGTACCATCCAAAACAATTCTATTTGTCTTAAAATAAGGGCAATGCACCAATTTATTGGGAACATTTACAGTTGTAGAATAATCAATTTTAGTGGTATGTGACGTATAATTTAAAGCTTCTAATGCTAAATCGGTATGCAATTCTCTGTAATTACCCTGAGCATCTACCCGATCCCAATCGTAAACACGATAGGTAATATCACTGGTTTGTTGGATTTCTGCTATTAAAACCCCTGCTCCAATTGCGTGAATCGTTCCTGTTTCTAAAAAAAACACATCACCTTTGGAAACAGCATACTCTTGTAAGAGTACAATTAAATTTTTATCCTCTAAATGCTGCAAATACTCTTCTTGATTAGAATCTTCTTTAAACCCAACAATCAAACGAGCTCCTTCATCTGCTTGCATCACATACCACATTTCGGTTTTACCGAGAGAATTATGATGTTTTTTTGCTAAAACATCATTCGGATGCAACTGTATCGACAAATCTTCACGTGCATCAATAAACTTGAACAATAATGGAAAATCGAAACCATACTTTTCAAAAACCGCCTTACCCAATACTTCTTCTGGAAAATCGGAAATTATAGTAGTTAGGCTTTTTCCTTTAAAAGCACCATTACTCACAACACTCACATCATTAGGTACGGCTGAAAGTTCCCAACTTTCGCCAGTGGTACTTGAAACCACCGGTTTCTGCAATACCGAATTCAATTTGGTCCCGCCCCAAATACGCTCTTTTAAAATCGGATAAAATTGTAACGGATATAAATTCATAAATTAATTTCCATTGTAGGTAACAAAATTTCGTGGGGTCTCGTACAGCGTAATCTCCAATTGTTTAGTTACGTCAATATGCGGACGCAACAATTGCCAAATTACAACTGCAATATTTTCTGCTGTTGGATTTAAATCCTTAAAAGCAGGAACATCTAAATTCAAATTTTTATGATCAAATGCATCTTCAATGTGTTCTTTAATCAAATCAGCAAGTATTTTAATATCAATCACAAAGCCTGTTTCTGGATCAATTGCTCCTTTTACTGAAACAATTAACTCGTAATTATGACCATGAAAATTAGGATTGTTGCATTTCCCAAAAACAGTATCGTTCTTCTCCATTGACCAATCTTTACGATACAAGCGATGTGCAGCGTTAAAATGAGCCTTTCGTGAAACTGTAACCTGCATAAACTAAGCTTTTTTGTGGTTTTCTAAATAATGGTAAAACTCATCAAAAATGATTTTAAACCATACGGTATAAACTTCTGGGCGATTTGCCATATCTTCTTTTACCGCTTCAACTTCCATCCATTTCCAATTCTCTACTTCTTCTTTGTTAATATTTGGTGCTTCATTATAATACCCTATCATTACATGATCCAATTCATGCTCTGTCAAACCATTATCAAAAGGTGCCTTGTATATAAAATGAAAAAGCTCTTTTAGATCTACTTCAAAACCCATTTCTTCTTGCAACCTGCGTTTGCCCGCCTGAATGTTAGTCTCACCCGGACGTTGATGACTACAACAAGTATTGGTCCACAATAAAGGGGAATGGTATTTATGAGCTGCACGCTGCTGAAGCATAATTTCATTTTTATCGTTCAAAACAAAAACAGAAAAAGCCCTATGCAACAACGCCTGTTCATGCGCAGCAATCTTTTCCATTAAACCAATCGGCTCATCGTTTTGATCTACTAAAATAACCTTCTCTTCTCTCATAGTATTTTGAATTGTGTCAAAAATACAAAAATTAATAAGAATCAAAGCTTCAAATGTGTCAAGTTAATAGAAAAGCTGAGTCTAATCGGAACTAAAATCGTCAAAATAAATGTAACTTTATAATATAATTCCGGCAGTATGAAAATCCTAACAGCTCAACAACTCAAAAGAGTTGACCAAATAACCTTAGAAAAGGAAAACATAACCTCAATAGAATTGATGGAACGCGCCGCAAATACGTGCGCTGAATGGATAATAAAGCACTACAAAACCCATCACAATTTCTATATTTTTTGTGGGTCTGGTAACAATGGTGGTGACGGATTGGCTATTGCACGAATACTCAAACTTAAACATTATATTGTATCGGTTTTTATCGTTTCAAATGCTGCTTACTCCGACGAATTTGAAGAAAATTTTGAGCGTTGGCAAAAAACAGGAGGACCTACTAAATCCCTCCATAGTGATGATGACTTTCCCGATTTAAGCAATAAAAACATTGTCATTATTGATGCCTTATTCGGTATTGGCTTAAATCGAGAAGTAAAAGGTCTTACCGCCACTCTAATCAACACCCTTAATCATGCCGATAATGATATCATTTCTATAGACATCCCTTCTGGGTTACATGCCGACAACAACGCAACTAATTTACACGCCCCAATAATTAGAGCCACACACACACTCACTTTTGAATTACCCAAAATTGCATTATTACTACCCGAGAACCAGGAATTTAGTGGTTCCCTAAACTTACTTTCTATTGGGCTCAATCAAAATGCAATTGCGCAACAAGAATCAAATTATGAATGGGTTACAGCTGCATATTTTCACAACCGTATTCCAAAAAGAAACAAATTCAGCCATAAAGGAACTTTTGGACACGTTAAAATAGTAGCGGGAAGTTTAGGAAAAATAGGCGCGGCTATACTGAGCTCAAAAGCAGCGTTACGTACTGGAGCAGGCTTAGTAACAGCAGAAATTCCATATTGTGGCTACACCGCCATGCAATCAGCAAACCCAGAAGTAATGGTTATTCCTAATGGCGAAAAACACCTTGACAAACGTATCGATTTAGATGATTACCATATTGCTATAGGACCTGGAATAGGAATTAACGAGGATACTGAAAAAGAAACAATCCGATTAATAAGCAGAACAACTGAACCTTTAGTAATTGATGCCGACGCATTAAACATACTTGCCGAACACAAGGAAGATTGGGATAAAATACCAAGATTTAGCATCCTTACGCCACATCCGAAAGAACTAAGCCGTTGGATTGGACATTGGAAAAACGATTTTGAAAAACTAGAGTTGACCGCCAATTTAGCAGAAGAACTCGGTATTTACATTATCATTAAGGGAGCCTACACTACCACTGTTACCCCTAAAAGAAATTTCTTTTTCAACAGTTCTGGAAATCCAGGAATGGCAACCGCTGGAAGTGGCGATGTACTTACAGGAATTCTTATAGCATTATTAGCACAAGGTTATAGCTCAGAAATCAGTTGCTTACTAGGAACATACTTACACGGTTGCGCAGGGGATTTGGTAGCACTCGAAAAGGGAGAACCTGCTGTTATCGCATCAGACATTATAGAAAACCTTGGAAAAGCCTATTTACAACTCACAAAGATTCCGCAATCTTAAGCGCACATTTTTCACCATCAATAGCGGCAGAAATAATACCGCCTGCATAACCTGCTCCTTCTCCACAAGGATATAATCCTTTAATCTGAAGGTGTTCCAAACTAATTGGATCTCTCGGAATACGCACTGGAGAAGAAGTTCTACTTTCAGGCGCGTGCAAAATAGCATCATTGGTAAAATAACCTTTCATCGATTTTCCGAACAAAGCAAAGCCTTCACGCATGGTTTGGGTTAAAAAGCTTGGAAAAACTTCACCCAATTCAACCGATGTAGTACCCGGAACATAAGAAGTTTTGGGAATTTCAGCAGAAACTTTTTTTTGTGCAAAGTCTACCATTCGTTGTGCAGGAACTTTTTGAGTTTCACCAGCCAAATGCCATGCCTTCTGCTCAATGGCTTTTTGGAATTCCATTCCAGCTAACGCTCCATATTTTGCAAACGGTTTAAAATCTTCCAACTTCAGCTCTACCACTATCCCCGAATTAGCAGTTGCTTGATCCCTTTTAGAAGGCGACCAACCATTAGTAACCACTTCACCCGGCGCTGTAGCACAAGGAGCAATAACCCCTCCAGGACACATACAGAAAGAATACATTCCTCTACCTCCAACTTGTTTCACTATTGAATAAGGAGCGGGAGGCAAATACTCCCCTCTAAAATCGCATGAATATTGAATACTATCTATCAAACTCTGAGGATGCTCAGCACGAACCCCTAAAGCAAAAGGTTTGGCTTCGATATGAACTTGTTTTCGGTCCAATAATTCAAAAATATCACGAGCAGAGTGCCCAGTTGCCAAAATCAATTTGTTTGCATGAATACTACTGCCATCATGCAAAACCACACCTTCCACTTCTTGATTTTTAATTAAAATATCGGTGACTCTTTTTTCAAATAAAACTTCACCGCCACAAGCAATAATTTTTTCGCGAATATCTTGAATAATTTGTGGTAGCTTGTTTGTTCCGATATGAGGATGTGCTTCCACCATAATTTCTGAAGTTGCACCAAAACCTACTAACAATTGGAGAATACGATCTACATCGCCACGCTTCTTAGAACGCGTGTACAATTTACCATCAGAATAAGTTCCGGCTCCACCTTCTCCAAAACAATAGTTGGAATCTTCATTTACAATCCCTTCTCTATTTATCGCTTTCAAGTCACGACGACGACCACGAACATCTTTTCCTCTTTCGATAACAATTGGTTTCAACCCCAACTCAATCAACTGTAAAGCTGCAAACAAACCCGCCGGCCCTGCTCCTACAACAATTACTTCTTGTTTGGTCGTTACGTTAGGATAATCGGGAAGTTCAATTGTAGTGGGCACAAATGGCTCACCTACTAAAAAAACATTCGCTTTTATATTCACCTTAATTGCCTTTTGACGTGCATCAATTGAACGTTTCACCACCACAACTTTCTGTATTTCACTTGGTGAAACGTGGAATAATTTAGCTACATGCTGACGCAACAAACTTTCGTTGGCAGCTACTTCTGGAGAAACTTGAAATTGAAATTCACGTGGCATAGTAAGGAAACTATAAATTTGGATAATAAATCAAAATGCAAAAATAGCAATTTGAAAGTTGACTTTGTAACTTTGCTGCTTCGAAACCGCAAAACTTGTCTTAAAATGCGCAAAATAAAATTAATTTGGGACTTTAGAGGTCCAGCTGCTGCTAAAACTGCCGAACATCATGAAATCCATCTAAAAGAATTTTTAGTAATGGAGCAACACAATTTACAAATAACAGGCTTTGAAATTCTGAATGACATGTATGCGATTGCTTATTTAGTGGTGGAAGAAAAAGACATGATTAAATTTCGTGATGTTTTAAAACCTCATCGAGGAGAAGTTTATGTGGATTAATCCTTTAATCCATTCTTAAAAGATTTAGGCGTTTGTCCCGTGTGCTTTTTAAATAATTTTAAAAAATAACTGGCACTCGAAAAACCCAATAAATCAGCTATTTGACTTGTCGTTAAGTTACCTTCAACCATATAGCGCTTACTTTCCAAAAGTACGCGTTGTGTGATTAAAGCCGTAACGGTTTCGTTTAAAATTTCTTTTGTAATCCTATTCAAATGTTTCAAACTAATGGAAAGTGCATCCGCATAAAAGGAAGGCGCTTTTTCCGTTTTAAAATTTTGCTCCAAAACAAGTTCAAACTGTTTCAATTTATTACCATAATTTGACTTTACATTATCTTTTTGAATAGTACTCAATCGAGAAATCTCAATAAAAACAACATCTAAAAGGTTTAAAATTTTATCTTTTTTGTACAACATCTCATTTTGATATTCCAATAACATCAACTCAAAATAAAAGTTGATTTTTTTAATTTCTGCATCAGAAAGTAAAACATCCGGAACATTTTTAAACGATTTAAAATAAGCATAATCTTCGATTGCCTTACTTTGAAAATACAAATTAAAAACTTCCTTAGAACAAAAAACAATATAACCATCAGTATCGTCCGAAAGCGACCATGTATGCATTTGACCGGGTTGCATTACAAATAAACTTCCTCTTTGGACTGAAAAAGTATCAAAATCAATAGTATGTATCCCACTACCATTTGTAAAAAATACTAACAAATAAAAATTATGGCGATGCATACTTTCTATAAAACCATGCTTTTGAAAGTGCATCCTAAATGAATTCACGTACAAATCTTCCGAAAACGTATTCCTTTCGAAATTATTAATATTGTAAATTGGATACCTATTCATAAAAATGTCTTTTTTGTACACTTTTAAGCGAAGATACAAAACTTTTAAAACCCACAATTACACTAACTTTGCTAAAAATTAAAAACAATGCTAAACGAAATTAAAGGTATATTAAAAAACGAATGTCCTAATTGTAGAAAAGGTAAAGTATTTCAAAATGGGATTATCAATTTTGGACTAGGTTTTCCGAAAATGCACGAACAATGTCCAAATTGCCAGACAAAATTCGAAAAAGAGCCCGGGTTTTTCTTTGGAGCTATGTTTGTGAATTATGCATTAGGTTGTGCTGAGGCACTAATCACCTATTTCCTAGTCGCACCATTTTTTGAAAAAACATTTGATTTACGCATTTTTCCAATAATTGCAGTTGTAATGTTGACTTTATCAATTGTCAATCTAAAAATATCACGATTAATCTGGATTTATGCTTTTAGGAATTACAAAAAATAAAGCCCTAATAAAACTATTAGGGCCTTTCAAAAAAGTAACACAAATATAAATAATCTTTAGTTGGCTACTTCACTGATGAATTTAATTCGCATTAAGCGCAATTCTTCAGTATCGTACTCGCCATCAAACTCTTCAAGAGCATCTTTAATACTATCAGATTCCGAATCCATAAAATAATCATGAATTTCTTCTTGTTGATCTTCATCTAGCACATCGTCTACCCAGTAACTAATATTTAGTTTTGTCCCGGAATACACAATTTGCTCCATTTCTTTCAACAAATCATCCATTTCCAATCCTTTAGCTTTTGCAATGTCATCTAAAGCTAATTTACGGTCAACGTTTTGAATAATATACAACTTCAATCCTGAATTTGCACCGGTTGATTTTACAACCAAATCATCTGGTCGCATAATATCGTTATCTTCAACATATCGCGCTATTAAATCAACAAACTCTTTACCGTATTTTTTTGCCTTACCTTCTCCTACACCATGAATACTTCCCATTTCATCAATAGTAATAGGATATTTTAAAGACATATCTTCCAAAGAAGGATCTTGAAACACTACAAAAGGAGGTACACCAAGTTTTTTAGCCACTTTTTTACGTAAATCCTTAAGCATTCCCATCAACACTTCATCAGTAGTTCCCGTTGCTTTTGCTGCCGCTACAATATTATCATCTTCCGCTTCGCTATACTCATGATCCTCAGTCATCATAAATGAGTCAGGGGACTGAATAAAAGCCAACCCTCGAGAACGTAATTTAATCACACCGTAAGTTTCAATATCCTTACGGATAAGTCCCGCTACAAGTACTTGACGAATTAAAGCCATCCAAAAGCGCTCATCTTGCGTAGCTCCTTTTCCAAATAGAGGCTGTGCATCAATCTTATGCGCTTTGATCACTGCATTAATTTTACCCATTAAAGCAAAGACAATTTCTTTAGCTTTAAATTGTTCTTTTGTATCACGAATTACTTCTAAAAGTAACTTTACTTCATCTTGCGCTTCTACTTTATTCTTCGGATTACGCATATTGTCATCCATATCAGCTCCCTCTCCATTAATCTCATCAAAAGATTCCCCAAAGTAATGCAACAAGTATTTACGACGCGACATTGAAGTTTCAGCATAAGCAACCACTTCTTGTAAAAGTGCATAACCAATTTCCTGTTCTGCAACAGGTTTACCAGTCATAAACTTCTCTAGCTTCTCAATATCCTTATACGAATAGTAAGCCAAACAATGTCCTTCACCTCCGTCTCTACCTGCACGACCTGTTTCTTGATAATAACTTTCAAGAGATTTTGGAATATCATGATGAATTACAAATCGTACATCCGGTTTATCAATACCCATACCAAAAGCAATTGTAGCCACTACGACTTCCACATCTTCCATCAAAAACATATCTTGGTGTTTGGCTCTCGTTTTGGCATCTAAACCAGCATGATAAGGAACTGCACTAATACCGTTTACTTGAAGTAACTGTGCAATTTCTTCCACTTTTTTACGGCTTAAACAATAGATAACGCCCGATTTCCCTTTATTTTGTTTGATAAAACGGATAATATCACCTTCTATATTTTTGGTTTTTGGGCGTACTTCGTAAAATAAATTAGGACGGTTAAACGATGCTTTAAAAGTATTTGCATCTGGCATATCCAAGTTTTTCAAGATATCCTCTTGTACTTTTGGCGTTGCCGTAGCCGTTAAACCTATAATTGGGATATCGCCCAATTGCTTGATAATGTTTTTTAAATTTCTGTATTCAGGTCTAAAATCATGTCCCCACTCAGAAATACAGTGTGCCTCATCGATAGCCACGAATGACAATTCCACCTCCTGTAAAAACTGTATATACTCCTCTTTCGTCAATGATTCAGGTGCAACATAAAGCAGTTTGGTTATACCAGCTTTAATATCACTTTTAACTTGATTGACTTCTGTTTTGGTTAACGAAGAATTTAAAACATGGGCAATTCCATTTTCAGAACTAATACTTCTTATAGCGTCCACTTGATTTTTCATCAACGCTATAAGAGGAGAAACAACAATTGCTGTACCATTCAATACCAATGCAGGCAATTGATAACACAACGATTTCCCTCCACCGGTAGGCATTATTACAAATGTGTTATTTCCTGAAATGATACTGTTAACAACCTGTTCTTGAAGTCCTTTGAACTGGCTAAACCCGAAATATTTTTTTAATTCTTTGTGTAAATCAATTTCGTTTGGTTTCATTCTCTATTAATATGATTTTACCTAAATTTGCAAATATAAAGATACAACTTTCTTTAAAAGTACAAAACATAAATTTAATGGCAGCATTGGACGCAAAAACAACTATATTAAACGCAGCAAAAAGAACATTACTATCAGAAAGCAAAAGTGTCGCAGACCTTGTAAACTACCTTGATGACGATTTTGTAAAAAGTGTTGAAATCATTTATCAATCGAAGCAACGACTGGTAATTACTGGAATTGGAAAAAGTGCCATTATTGCACAAAAAATTGTAGCTACTTTAAATTCTACCGGTACGCCATCGTTATTTTTACACGCAGCAGAAGCAGTACATGGTGACTTAGGAATGCTACAAAAAGACGATGTTGTAATCTGTATTTCGAAAAGTGGAAATAGTCCTGAAATAAAAGTACTTACGCCTTTACTAAAACGTTTTGGCAACACTTTAATTGGGATGACGGCTGACAAGAATTCTTTCTTAGGAAAAGAATCGCATTATATCTTAAATGCCTTTGTAGAAGAAGAAGCTTGCCCTAATAACTTAGCACCAACTAATAGTACAACAGCACAATTAGCACTTGGAGATGCTCTTGCTGTAGCACTTATGGAGATGCGTAATTTTAAAAGCGAAGATTTTGCATTGTATCACCCAGGTGGCGCTTTAGGCAAAAAACTACTTTTACGCGTGAAAGACATGCTTGACACCACCCATACACCTCAAGTAACACCTGATGCTTCTATTAAAAAAGTAATCATGGAAATTTCCGAAAAACGCTTAGGAGTGACAGCAGTGATTGAAAATAATACTGTAATAGGAATCATTACGGATGGAGACATCCGAAGAATGTTAAACAACAACGATACTTTTACGCATTTAGTAGCTAAAGATATCATGACTCATAATCCAAAAAACATCAGCTCTGATATTTTAGTTTCAGATGCTTTAAACACACTAGAAAACAACGCCATAACACAGCTTGTAGTGATTGATAATGGTAACTACAAAGGTATTTTACACCTACATGACATTTTAAAAGAAGGTATCGTATAATGAAAAAAAAGAACTTAGGCGAAATGTCTTTTTTAGACCATCTTGAGGAATTGAGATGGTTATTGGTAAGAAGCACTGCAGCTGTATTAATAGGCGCAACTATTGCTTTCTTTTTTAGTGATTTTATATTCAACGAAATCCTTTTTGGTCCTAAAAGCCCATCATTTGTCACGTATCAATTGCTATGTGAATTATCACAAAAATTCGGATTAGACCAAAGTTTATGTGTTACTGAAATTCCAATTCGAATACAAAGTAGAGAAATGGGAGGACAATTTTCGGCTCACATGTGGACCTCCATTACTGCTGGATTCATCATCGCCTTTCCTTTTATTTTGTGGGAATTTTGGAAATTCATCAGCCCTGCCTTGTATGAAAAAGAAAAAAAATATGCGAGTTCATTTATCATAGTAGCTTCAATTTTATTTTTTGCGGGAGTATTATTTGGCTACTATTTAATTGCACCGCTTTCAATAAATTTCTTAGCCAATTACAATGTAAGTGCTGAAATTTTTAATGATATTGACTTATCATCTTACATAAGTTTACTACGCTCTTCAACCGTAGCTTGTGGCTTGTTGTTTGAATTACCAATCATCATTTACTTTTTAACTAAAATCGGACTTGTAACACCTGCAGCATTGAGAAGCTACCGCAAATATACTTTAATTGCCATTTTGGTTGTTTCAGCTATCATAACACCGCCCGATGTGCTAAGTCAGATAATTGTAGCCGTACCAATTTTAATATTATACGAAATCAGTATTTTCATAAGTGCAGCAGTACTAAAACGTCAAAACAATTCAACCGATCTAATAACAAAATAATTATGTCAGATTTAGTTAAAGAATTCAACGATTATCGTGCTAAAATGAATGAAAAATTATTAGCTGATAACAACAAAGTGATTAAGCGTATTTTCAATTTGGATACGAATGCTTATACAGAAGGAGCACTTGACGTTAAAACAAAAGAGTTATTAGGTCTTGTAGCTTCTGCCGTTTTACGTTGTGATGATTGCATCAAATACCATTTAGAAACCGCTTATAAAAACGGTATTACCCGTGAAGAAATGATGGAAGCGATGAGCATTGCAACACTTGTTGGAGGTACTATTGTCATCCCACATTTGAGAAGAGCGTACGAATTTTGGGAAGCCCTAGAACAAATCAAATAATTGTTAATTCACTTACTAGTTTAATTGATTATTTGTTTATTTGCCTAATCTACTGTAAAATCAACAGTACAAAAATCGGAGCATGAAATTAAGAGCAGACAACTTAGTTAAAACCTATAAAAAAAGAAGTGTTGTAAAAGGGATTTCCGTTGAAGTAAATCAAGGAGAAATTGTCGGTTTGTTAGGCCCTAATGGAGCTGGAAAAACCACTTCATTTTACATGATTGTGGGATTAGTCAAACCCAATTCTGGCAACATTTATCTCGACAATACGGATATTACCAATTTTCCAATGTACAAGCGTGCGCAACACGGAATTGGTTATTTAGCGCAAGAAGCTTCTGTTTTTAGAAAGTTGAGCATCGAGGATAACATTATGAGTGTTTTACAATTAACCAATCTTTCAAAAGCGGAACAAGAAGCTAAAATGGAGGAGTTAATTGACGAATTCGCGTTACAACACATTCGCACCAACAGAGGGGATTTACTTTCTGGAGGAGAAAGAAGACGTACTGAAATCGCTCGTGCACTAGCGACCGATCCAAAATTCATCTTATTAGACGAACCATTCGCGGGGGTTGACCCAGTTGCAGTTGAAGACATCCAACGCATTGTAGCCCAATTAAAAAACAAAAATATCGGAATTTTGATTACCGATCACAACGTACAAGAAACACTTGCCATTACCGACAAAACCTATCTGATGTTTGAAGGAGGAATTCTAAAAGCTGGAAAGCCAGAAGAATTAGTAGAAGACGAAATGGTACGAAGAGTTTACTTGGGTCAAAACTTCGAATTACGAAAAAAGAAAATCGATTTTGATGCTCCGAAAACCACTATCATACACGGAAAAGGAGAACTTTTAAAAGAAAATCAAGAGAAAAAATAAACAAAAAGATTAGGCTAGTCCTAATCTTTTTTGGTTTCTAAAATAATTGAAAAAGTCGATTACCAAAGCAATCAACAAAAAGCCATAGAATACATCTTCGAAAGGTATCGTTCCCAATCGTACACCTAAATTTTGAGCATCATCATACCAAACCACAGGCTCACTTATAAAACTACCCGTTAAAACACCATTCACAATAAAGAAGAAGACTAAAGTTACACTATAGGCAAAATAATGAAGCGACAAATCGCGTTTCAAAATAAGATTACAAACTAAATAAACAACCAACAAACAAAACGTAGAAGCCGTATACCATTTATTATAATTAAACACTAATAGCACGAGACCCATTAAGATTAATGTTACTGATATAAAACGGTGAATGCTCTTGAAATAATTCTCCTTAAGCAAATACTCCATTGAAAAATAAACAAAAACACTAGAATACGGTATACAGAAAAAGAATAGCACTTCTTCAATAGGAAGATTCCCTAAAAAAACACCTGATAAATAGGTTGCATTAAATCCCCAAACACCCAACCCCGTAAAAAAAGCATCCCAAATTAAAAAAGGCACCGCTACAATCACGATTGCCTTGAAAAGGGAAATCCAATTTTTGTAATATGAATGCTTAGGATAAAAACTCGCTAACAATGGTATTGCCAATGTAGCAATATCTAAAAACAAATAGAGATATTTTTCCATCTATATTTTGAAATATTTTTTAGGAACATTCAACATTCCAAAACATTCTCCTTCCTCTTTCCCTAAGTGTTTGTGGTGTATTTTGTGAGCTTTACGCAACCCTATTAAGTATTTATTCTTAGTATTTTTAAACCACTTGAAACGCTGATGAATTAAAACATCGTGAATTAAAAAATAAGCAATTCCATACAACAATATACCCAAACCAATGAAAAACATAAAATTCAAATCGGGGTTAATACCGAAATAAAACAAAGCAATACTAGGAATAGCGAAAATCACAAAAAAAGCATCATTTTTTTCAAAAACACCTTGATACTTTGGCTGATGATGATCTTCATGTAAATACCATAAAAAACCATGCATCACAAACTTATGGGTACACCAAGTTATTCCTTCCATCAATAAAAAGGTAATTAAAGTAACGACTACATAAATCAAAAAAATCATGATGTTATAATATTAAATTGATAGCGCAAATACGATTTACTCAAAATTAATAATTTTAAGGGGTTCGACACTCTTATACGCGTATTTAAAAAAGCTTGTGGTGCTGTTCGGTTAATTTTATTTAACAAACTCTTATAGTATCGATATGCAGTGTATACTCCAAACTTAGCTTCGGTTGGCAGTTTTACAATACCTTTGAAAGCTTCTTGAAAATCCGCTTCAATTTCCCGAACAATAGCTTGTTTATCGGCTACAGTTAAACTTGAAAAATTCACGCCAGGAAAATACATACGTCCTAGTGTATCGTGGTCATATTTTAAATCCCGCAGAAAGTTTACCTTTTGAAAAGCTGAGCCTAATCGCATGGCGCTTTCCTTTAATTCTTCATAACGTTTTACATCTCCTTTCACAAAAACTTTCAAACACATCAATCCCACTACATCTGCGGATCCATAAATATACGATTCATAAGCTTCTTTAGTATCATATTCTTTTTGTGTTAAATCCATACGCATACTTGCCATAAATGGAGTTACTAATTCATACAAATCAAATTGATGTACTACAGCCTGAAAAGCATTTAAAACAGGATTTACACTTATTCGGCGCTCCAATGCTTTTTGGTATTCTAGTTCAAACTCATCCAAAAGTACTTCTTGCTCATAACCCTCAAAACTATCTACAATTTCATCAGCACAACGTACAAAACCATAAATAGCATAAATAGAATCTCTAATTTCTGGTGCTAGCATCTTAATTGCCAATGAAAACGACGTACTGTAAGAATTGGTAATTTTTTTACTACACTCTAGCGATGCGGTATCAAATAAAGCTTTCATAGTTAAACGGTTTTTAAAATTTTATCACTTACAATTTTTCCTGATATCAAAGAAGGAGGTACCCCTGGACCAGGGACCGTTAATTGTCCAGTGAAAAATAAATTTGCTACTTTCTTACTCTTAATTTTTGGTCTTAAAAAGGCCGTTTGTGTCAATATATTAGCCAAGCCATAAGCATTGCCTTTGTACGAATTATAATCGTTTACAAAATCGTTTACGCAAAAACTCTCTTTTAAAATTACGTAATTTTTTAATTCTTGGTTGGTAATTTCTTCCAAACGCTCCATAATTATATCAAAATACTTTTCCCTTATTTCAGGCGTATCCTCTAATCCTGGTGCAATTGGAATCAAAAAAATTGCTGCTTCTTTTCCTTCTGGAGCGAAAAAACTATCCGTTTTGGATGGAAAACTTGCATAAAAGAGCGGTTTTTGGGGCCAAACTTTTGAATCATAAATTTCAGCCGCGTGAGGAGCAAAAGGAGTGTCAAAAAACAAACTATGATGCACCACATTATCCACTTCTTTATCAAAACCTACATAAAACAATAGCGATGAGGGTGCAAAAACTTTCTTATTCCAATACGCTTCACTATACATTCGATATTTCGGTTGTAACAAAGTTTCCGTATGATGATAATCGGCTCCACTTAAAACGATATCGGCTGTAATCCTTTCACCATTAACCACAATTCCTTTAGCAGCATTATTCTCAACTATAATCTCAGAAACTGCAGCATTTGTTTTAAAGGCAACCCCTAAACCTTTCGCCAAGCCAACCATAGCTTCTACTACAGCATACATACCTTTTTCAGGATGCCAAGTTCCTAAACCAAAATCGGCAAAATTCATGAAATTATAAAAAGAAGGAGTATCAGATGGTTTGGCTCCCAAAAACAAAACAGGAAACTCTAAGATTTGACGTAGTCGTTCGTCTTTGAACTGTTTTCGAACATCAGTACTTATTGTAGAAAAAAATTGATTAACGCGTAAAATAGTTTCCAAACTCACCAATTCCAAAACACTATCTCCTGGCTTGTACACCATTTCACCAACAGCAATATTGTAGTTCATTTGCGCTGTTTTTATAAACTTTTCAAGCTTTTTCCCACTTCCCTTTTCAATACTTTCAAACGTACTTATAATAGCACTTAAATTATCCGAGATCGTAACACTATCGTCTTTACTGAAATATACACGATAAGCAGGTGACAACTTATGCAATTTGTAAAAATCTGAAGTGGTCTTTCCAAAATCACCAAAAAACTTTTCAAAAACATCTGGCATCCAATACCAAGTGGGCCCCATGTCAAAATGAAAGCCGTCTTTCGAAAGCCGTCTTGCTCTACCGCCCAAAGTCGCATTTTTTTCGTAAATTGAAACCGCATGGCCTGCTTGTGCTAAATAAGAAGCAGCTGCTAAAGCCGCAAAACCAGAACCAATTATGGCAATTTTCTTTTTCATACAATTATTTTGTCTAACAAAAGTAATGAAATAGTTAAACAAAATGAAACGAAACAAAAAAAATTATGTAAGCATCAACATATCTTTTATACTCGAAAAAGATCGTATACCCTCAATTTCTTTATTTAAAAATTGTGATTGCCTTCCTAAAATCCACAACTGATTGCCTTTTTCTTGTAAAATTTCATAGTGAAAATCGAGCAAATAATCATTCACCTTATCAGTAGTAGGATAAACTGTAAAATAACTAACAAAGGTAATTTTATCAAAAAGAGAAGTCACCGATTTCAAATCAGCAACTGGTACATTTTCACCTAAATACACAACAGTTTTTCCTTTTTGCAACAACAAATAGTGAACGTACAATATACCCAATTCATGTATCTCTTGTAAAGGTAAAAAAAGCACAAACACCTCATCATTTGAAACCGATTCTTGCTGTAACTGCAAATGTTCTATTGCTGAAAAAAGTTTCTGCCGTATTAATGAACTAATAAAATGCTCATGAATGGGCTTTAAAGTTTCCGTTTGCCATAACAAACCAATTTCATCCAATAGTGGCATGAACACTTCTTCAAAAATTACTTCAAATGATTTTGTCTTCTTTAAATCATCATATGTTTTATGAAATAAAGCCGAATCGAAATGAAACATAGCCAATTTAAAATTAGCGATAGCAATTGAAGCGCTTGTTTTCTCAGAATGAATTTGCTGCACCAAGTCTTTAATTTCACCATCCGATAAGGCAGCTATTTTAGAAATTTTATATCCAAAACTATTTAAAAAAGCAATATTTAAAAGTTTCTTAAGATCATCGGTTGTGTAGTATCGAATATTATTATCGGTACGTTGTGGAGCGAAAAGTTCGTATCGTTTTTCCCATATTCTTATGGTGTGTGCTTTAATCCCAGATAAGTTTTCTAGATCTTTTACACTAAAAACAGTTAGTATTTTGTTCATCGGTTTACAGTAATTGATGAAACAAAAATACAAAAAGTATTAATACATAATATGGTTTCGCAAATCAATCTTGCTACCATTGAACACATTAAGGTCTATCATGCTGGGTACACCCTCAACTTTTGCCTTTTCGGTAAATTGCCACAACAACCAATGCACATCGGGTTCTTGCCGCCAAAAATTATAATTTGCTATCCAAAAAGGGTAATCGGAAAAGCTTTCTTTAAGAAAATCGTTATAGTAACTTTCGCCAGAATAAATAATCGGTTTTACTTTATAATGCTTTTCTACTGCCGTCAACCATCTACGTAAACCCACTTTAAGACTATCAATAGATTGTTTCTTGGGTAATTGTTCAATATCTAAAACAGGAGGCAAATCACCCACTCCTAATGGCACATTTGCAATAAAATTTTGAGCTTGTTCCAGCGAGTTTTCATTTGGACGATAATAGTGATAGGCACCACGAACCAATTCTGCTTCACGAGCACCTTCCCAATTATCTTTGAATCGTGAATCAACTCTATCTTTTCCAGCCGTAGCCCTAACAAACACAAACGATAACGCGAAGGTATCTTCCACTTTACCCAATTCGTCCCATTTGATAGCGCCTTGGTATTCTGAAACATCAAAACCATACACTTTATCTGCATGTTTTTGCAAGACTTCATAAATACGTATATCGGCTATTTTACGTTCAGATGGTGATAAATCATCAATATTTTTATTGGTTTTAAACCCTAAATAATACAAGAAACCATCGCGATACTCATAAGCTATAATACCCAATCCTAAAATAAATAGCGTCAAGAAAAAACTCAAACAACCTTTCCAAAACGAAAAAGTTGAATTTTTCTTAGCTTTAAAATTTCTGCCTGAATTACGCTTTTTACCCGCCAAAGTCTATGGTTTATCTACCGCTTTTAACACTAAAGAAACTAAGATATAAGAGAAGATAATAACAGGAATGGCAACAAATTGCCATACTGCTAATAAGATAACACTGTATGCCAAAAATAGAATTTGCAATTTTGCATCCGCCCAAGTCAACTTTTTAAATTTAAGCGAAAACAAAGGAATTTCTGCATTCAACAAATAAGTACTCAATACTGTTATTCCCAATAAAATATATGGATTATCCAATAAATCGGTTAACCCTTGAAAACGGTCAAAATACTGAATCATTGGAATACTCATAATCAACAAGGCATTTGCAGGAGTGGGCAATCCGATAAAAGAAGTAGATTGACGTGGGTCAACATTAAAATGAGCCAAACGATAACATGATGATAATGTAATTAAAAAACCCAAGTAAGGCACTACTCCCATATAATAGGTGTCCTCTGTAAGCATATACGCCGATTGGTTCATTTGGATATTCTCAAAAAGTTTAAACATCATCAAACCCGGAACAACACCACTAGTTACCATATCGGCAAGAGAGTCCAATTGTAGTCCTAAATCACTTTGTACATTAAATTTTCGAGCAAAGAAACCATCCCAAAAATCAAAAAAGATACCCAAACACACAAATGTAAACGCGTGGTCGTAAAAACCATTAAACACACTTATCAAGGCCAATAGACCACTTAATAAGTTTAACAAAGTAAGCGCATTAGGAATGTATTTAGTAATGTTCATAATGAAAATAACCTTAAATTTTAAGCAAATGTAATACAATATTAGAATACTTTTCGAGTTTAATAGGTAAGATTTTAAAGGCTTACTACTAAATCAATGGTAGAATTACTTCCGTAAAAGTAGTATGCTTATTTAAAATTTATATTTTTGCTGTTCTAGAAAAGTAAAAAATTGTGCTATTGAAAAAGTTAACGTTAGGTTGTTTTATTATTGTATTATCCCAACTCGGTTATTCACAAGCGGTTCGTAAATATTCCAATGAATTTATGAGTATCGGTGTGGATGCAGCTGCATTGGGTATGAGTAATGCTGTAACGGCGCAAACAAACGACGTTAATGCCGGATACTGGAATCCTGCTGGTTTAATTCAATTGGAGGACAAACAAATTAGTTTGATGCATGCCAATTATTTTGCCAATATTGCCCAATACGATTATGCGGGTTTTGCAATGCCTATCGACGACAGAAGTGCTGTGGGTATTTCTTTAATCCGTTTTGGAGTAGATGACATCTTAAACACCACACAATTAATCGACAGTCAAGGTAATATCGATTACAACCGTATTTCACTTTTCTCAACAGCCGACTACGGATTAACGGTTTCATACGCTAGAAGTTTACCCGTGCAAGGTTTGAATTACGGGGTAAACGCAAAAGTAATTCACCGCATTATTGGCGACTTTGCCAACTCTTGGGGCTTTGGTTTTGACTTAGGTCTACAATACATCAGTGACGAGCAAGATTGGAAATTTGGATTAATGTTGCGCGACATTACCACCACTTACAATACATGGATTATTAACGAAGAGGAGTTTCAGAAAATTAAAGATGCTGTTCCTGGCGAAAACCAAGAACTTCCTGAAACTACTGAAATCACTTTACCTAAAGCACAATTGGGTGTTTCCAAAAAGTACATTATTCGCTATGACTACAGTATAACAGCTGCTGCAAATTTGAACATGCAGTTTGCCCGTACAAATGACATTGTATCTAGTGATTTGGTGAGTATTGACCCAGCGGTAGGTTTTGAAGCGGGTTACTTGGATTTGGTATTCTTAAGAGGCGGTGTTGGTAACTTTCAACAAATTACCCAAATCGACAATTCCGATAAACTAAGTTTCCAACCCAATTTTGGTGTTGGATTCCGATACAAAGGCATACAGGTAGATTACGCTTTAACGGATTTAGGCAACCAAAGTGCTGCGTTATATTCTAATATCTTTTCCCTAAAAATTGATTTTAGTGTATTTCGTTAAAAAGCAGATGAACGCTAACTAAAATTTGGTCTTTAAAGCACCCCATACAACGTAACTAAAAAAAGCAAAAATGAGTAAAAAACTACTTTTTCTGTTTACCTTTTTACTAATGAATTGGGGGTTTGCCCAAAACATTACTTTATCAGACAATGCTACCATAAGCATCTTAAATTGTGGAACAGGAAATGAATCGTACTCCTTATATGGGCATACTGGTATCCGAATTAAAGATTCAAAAAATGGTCTTGATGTAGTCTTCAATTATGGTGCGTTTGATTTTGACACCCCTAATTTCATGCTAAAATTTGTAAAGGGTGATTTGCAATACTTTGTTACTACCAGTTCCTACGCCGATTTTGAATACAGCTATCGTTATGACAAACGCTCGATATACGAACAAGTTTTAAACCTTACAACCGCTCAAAAACAGCAATTGTTCCAAGAGCTTTATCATTCGTTAAAAAGTGATGAACGCTATTACACCTACAAATTTATCGATCGTAATTGTACCACTATGGTTATCGATAAGGTGAACGCCGTTTTGGGAGCCGAATACATTAGCACGCTAAAACCCGTATCTATTACGTATCGTGATATCCTTTTCCCTTATGTTGACCAACATTTTTTTGAAAAATTAGGGATTAACATGATGTTTGGAACCAAAGTAGACCAACCAGCAGAGCGCTTGTTTTTACCTTTGGAATTCATTAAATCTTTGGAACAGACAAAAGTAAAGGGTGAACTGTTGGCGCAACCGGTAAAAACACTTTACCAAGCACCAGAAAACAACTTTCAACCGAATGTATTAAACAGCATTTACACTATCATTCTAGTGTTAGCCTTAATCGTATTGGCTCGAAAAAAAGCCATTACCTTAACGTATTTTACTGTTCAAGGAATTTTAGGAGTGTTCTTTTGTTGTGTAGGACTGTATTCGTTCCATCAAGAAGTTTTATGGAATTACAATGCTTTGTTATTCAATCCTCTTTTTGTATTAGTAACTTATTTCACCCTTAAAAAACAGACGCCATCCCTTCGCTTGTTTGCACGAATTGTTTTATTCTGTCAGTTGGCGTATTTGGCGTATATGCTGGATAAAGTGCATTTGGGAATCATGAGTCCCTTTCTTGTAGCCAACGTGCTATTACTAGGAGACCTCATTTTAAAACTAAAACCAAAAGCATTACAAAACTATTAGGCTTTCATTGTTTTACATTTACTGTCCTCTGAAGAACAAAATCGTACTGATTGTCTTTACCGTAATACTCAAATCCAAATACAAACTGCGGTGTTTGATGTAATACAAATCGTAGCGTAATTTCATTAAACTATCGTCTAAACTTTGTCCGTAGGGGTAATTCACCTGTGCCCAACCGGTTAAACCCGGCTTGATAACATGACGCGTTTGATACAAAGGTATACGCTCTGCTATTTGTTCCACAAAAACAGGACGCTCTGGACGCGGTCCAATGACCGCCATCTCCCCCTTTAAGACGTTTATAAATTGTGGTATTTCATCTATACGCGAGCGTCTTAAAAATTTACCAATTGGTGTAATACGCACATCGTTTGTTTGGGCATAAACGGCACCGTTTTGTTCCGCATTGGGAACCATTGTGCGCAATTTTACGATACCAAATGTTTTTCCATTTTTACCTACTCGTAGTTGTTTGTACAACAATGGTCCTTTGTTTCCTATCAAATTTAAAAGGAAAACTATTGGAACAATCGGAATAAAAAACAACAGCCCAAGCACTGATAATACGATATCCAACAAACGGCTGTATATTGCATACAATTTATTCTGATTGCTTCGGCTAAACGGAAAAAAACGGTACACCTCTTCGTCTTTATCATACAAAGGCAAACGATAGGTTTCTGCTTCATACAATTCGGTATAATCCCGAATGACCACTCCATTTTCTAATAATTCTAATAACACATCATACAAGGCTTTCGAGTTTTGCGCCTTTACATCGTGTGTCACCACAATTTCAGCAATAGGATGCTTACGCACCATTGCTGTTAAATCTTCCAAAGTGATTTCAGGTATAACCGATGTCGTACTATTCGCCGTAGTTGTCGCTACAAATCCCTTTATATGATAATGTGGATTAACCGTCTTTAGATCATTGGCCAAATCCATAATCTTCGTGGCATCCCCCACAAAAATCACTTGCTTTACAAAACGGTGCGATGCCAAAAAAATCAAATACAAATTGCGCCACAACAATAAAGCTAAAAGAATTGAGCCATAAAAAAGTAGGATTTGCAAACGATTTCCAGGAAGTTCAGGTGTAAAGAAAGGCGTTAACAAATACAATAAAGTGGTTACTGAAGTGGTTAACAACACGCTTCTTGTAATTAAAAAACGATTGCTCGAAACCTGCAAATTGTACATTTCAAAAACGGTCCCGAATATGGCTATATAGACACCTAAAACTATTGTCCAATAACAATTGTTTCCTCTAAAGGTAAAATAATTGAAGTCCCAAAATTCACCGATTAGAAATAAAAACAGAAAAACAAAAAACACATCAAAAACCCGCAATAAAATTTTGCGTTCGGAAATTTCAAAATGTATGGAGGTAAAGCCCGGCATTTTATAGGGTTAGGTTTTCATTGCAAAATAAGGAAATTATTCCATTCGCTAAACAAATGAAGATTATTTAAAAAAAGCTTTTATGGTTCCTTTTGAGGCAAATCCTCTAAAAGTTGTATCCATTTTCCCTTCACTTTAGTCCAATCAAAGTTTTCTACTTTTTTTCTTGCTGTTTGCACCCTATTTCGAGTCGCTATAGGGTTATTAACACAATCCATTATTGCTGTTGCCATAGCACTTACTGCGGCATCTTCTACCAATAGGCCTTCGCTTTCATTGGTCACCATATCGGGAATTCCACCTACATTAGTGGAAACAATTGCTAAACCTAAAGCCATTGCTTCTAACACACTAACGGGCGTATTGTCCACATGGGTTGTATTGATAAAAATCGCATGCTTTGCTGCCAATTCTCGCCATTCTTGTTTCGAAAGTTGGCCTGTAAAAGTAACGGACACCCCCAACTCCTTTGCTAAAGTCTTTGTTGCAACCAAGCTTCCATCTTTATCCGGGCCCACCATCGTAAGGGTTGCTTTTGGATATACTTTCTGTACTTCAACTAAAACGTGCACTGCCATTTCTGGATTGTAAATCGTAGCAAAGGCACGTACCCACAAAAGGTTGGGCTCAAAAGTCAATCGCACTTTAAAACGATACTCTTGTAATGGTAAGGCATTGGGAATATAGCGTACTTTATCCAACCCGACCGCTTCCAACTCCTTCATTAAAAAATGAGATGGTGTTATATTTTGATAGGCATTTGAAAAATAATGTTGACAGCTTTTAGGATTTTGTTTTAAACGTTGCGGTAAATTACCACCGTGCAATAAGGGTAGATAGGGAATTTTACGCCAGCGTGCTATCCTTGCACATAGCACAGCATACCAAAACGCCTTGGTACTGTAGGTATCGATAAAAATAGCATTGGCTTTGGCAACCGTTACACAACGCCATAGCATCACCAACAAGCGGAAAATAAAATACTTCTGGCTGGAAGCGTACACTACCGTAAACCCTTCCGCCTCCAAAGCAGGCCCCAATGTTTCGATTGTGGTCTTATTCCGTCTGTGGCGGGACACTTGGTTCCCGATGTAGAGTATTTTTGTCATCGTTTGTTACTTGAACGTTTAATAAAGCAAGTGCATACACAAAAGCCGGGGCCGCAATCCGCATCGCAGCATGGTTGATGGTCAAAGCCCAAAAGATATAAAAAGACACTAAAAACAAATGGGCTTTATTGTTGATGTATAAAAACAAAGGCGTCACTATCAATATCAATAGTGCTACTATTCCAAATGCGCCATGTTCTGCAAGTAAGCGTGTAATTTCATTATGCGAAGCTGCCACTATTCCTGTTAATTGTTCCCGGTAACCTTTGTTGTTTCCAACCCCTATACCCCAAATAGGATTATCCATGAACATTTGAATTTCTGTCCCTGCAATTTGTTCTCTACCTCCCAAACTATCTTCCTTTTCCCTACCTCTAGCATCTTGATTGGCATAACGATTTTCAATCAATCCGCCTGTTTGAATAACCGAATAACTCCACACCAAACTTCCCAAAACAAATCCGATAAGTACTAGTCGTAGTATAAAATTTCTTGTTCTTAGTTTGGCAAACCAAAAAAGTGTGAAAAAGAAAACAGCCATCATGGCTAAAGCAGTAAAAACACCTCCTCTGGAAAAAGTTACAATACCGCGATAAGAAGCAATCAATAATAATCCTAAATGTACTAGTTGTTCTTTTCTTGTTTTGGAATACATCATTAAAAGTGCCAAAAAACAAAACATCCCTAATCCTAATACCGTTGACACCTGATTGGGACCAAAGCCTCCTGATGTTTCAAAATTTGATTGTGTACCTGTTACTACATCCTTTATTGAAGGAGTGTATAAAAATAAATACACTAAAACACTTACTAAAGGTAACGCTAATGCTTTGATAATGTATTGCATTTGTTCCAACGTAACTTTCCGCTGGTAACAATAAATAGCACTTATTCCGAGCGTTAACTCACCTAGTATATTAAACATAATAGCTTTTCGAACGTTAACTCCATCCAACATAGTTGTAGCTCCAATGTATACTCCAGGCACTAAAAGCATTATGAAAAACAAATAGATCCAGCTCCGTTTTGAAAACCCTGTATAAAACATCCCTAAAATGAGGAAATACAATACTTCATACTTTCCGATTTCATGTACTAGATTTCCTCCTGTCATCCGTAACAATACTTCTGAACCCACTGCATAAGCTGCTAAAACTAACGCTTCATTGTTCTTATTTTTGGTATTCAGTAGTAAAACCGTCCCCATAATAAGTACCAAAAAACCGTAAACTTTCGACAATAGTGGTGCCGCAAATACCGCTATTCCCAAAGCTACATGAGCTGCTAACACTGTTGTATACGTAAATTTATTGCCTCTCATAATTGTTTTAAATAGGCATTTATTACAGTATCTACTCCAAAATCACGATTCACTTTCTCCTTCAGTTTCGTTGCCCATTCTATTTGTAAATCCTTGTTTTCTATTAACCTCATCAACTCCTTCACAAAATCATCTGTATTACCTGATGCTACTAAAGCACCTGCCTCCCCTCCTTCTAATACCGTTGCTATCTGCCCTACGTTTGTCGCTACAACCGGCAATCCCTTTCTTGCATATTCCAATATTGCTACTGGCAATCCCTCTGAATTGGAGGTCAACACACCAATGGTACTTTGCTCTAATATGTTGTTTATATCGGATTTGCTTCCGTATATAAAAACTATATTCTCCAATTTCAATTTGACAATTGTTTCTTTTATTTCTTTTGCATAATTGTCTTGAAAATCTTTACCTATAAGGTGAAACGTCCAATCGGGATGTTGGCTGTGAACAATATTAGCTACTTCCAATAATAATTTATGATTTTTTTGTGGTCTTAAATTGGCTAAACAGACAATGCGTTTATCCTTTAATCCTTTTAAAATCGTTGCCTCCGCTATCTGGGTTTCTGTTGCTATGGTGAAATTTGGCAAAAACAGCACCTGCTTGCACCATAAGTTTTGCTTTGACCAATGCCCTAAAATTTCATTCACAACCACTATCTGTTTTACAAACAATGAACTCCATTGCAAGGCTTGTTTTGGTCTATATTGAATATTTTCACTATTCCCATAGTGATCGTGCCAAATTATTGTAATCGATGGATACACTATTTTCAATAGTACTGCGAAAAATATTGAACTGCTATGCGCTTGTATGTGTGTGATTTTATGCTGTTTTACCATCTTGCGCAAAAGCGCTAAACTTTTCCAATCCATCACTCTCTTACGTGCCAAATATTGGTACACAACTCCGTTTTCAAGCTGTTGTTTCAAATCACCTTCTGCTCGCGTTGCTACCAAAGCCGCAAATCCCAATTTTTGATGCAAAGCATTGGCATAATTCACTGCCATACGCTCTGCGCCACCAGGCTCTAAACTGTCAATCATTTGAAGAATACGTATTTTAGAAGAATGGGACACTTATACAATTATCGGTTATTGCTGTAAAAATAGAAAATTAATTCAGAAATATCTTCTCCTTATGATAACAAGACTTGGGCTATTGCTTGTTCAAATGCTTCCGTAGTAAATTGTTGTGACCAACTTTGTGCTGCACTACTTGTTCGTTTGTATGCTTGTTCATCCTCTAGTAATTGCGCAACTTTTTCTACATCCTCTATTATAGCTTCCGTCAGCATTACCCCTCTTTTACCATTGTCTAGCATTTGTGGTACACAGGAAACTGGGGTTGCTATCGGCACACATCCCCAAAACATGGCCTCTGCTACTGCCTTGGGCCAGCCTTCACTTTTTGAAGCTAATACTAAAAAATGACTGTTTTGATAAGCCTCTTTCAAGACTTCTTTATTTTGATTCCCTTTTAGCTGTATCTGATCTTGCAGTTGTTGCTTTGTAATATACTTTTCCAATTCGGATCGTAGTACCCCTTCCCCATATAGCTCTAAAACCACCTTCTTCCCTTTATTGCTCAACTGCTCCACTATTTGAATGGCATACAAGGGTTGCTTTCCTTTTGACAAGGTACCTACAAAAAGAAATCGGATGGTTTCATCCTTTACACTTCTAATCCCCTGACTTTTACTTATTACTTCCTCTTTACTGTAAGTCGCTGTAAAAAAAGATTTTATATTTTTAGTTTGATTCGGCCATTCTCCGTAAACCAATACCTGCATGTTGCGTGTTAAGAAAGTATTACTCACAATCCATTTTTGCAAGCGGTAACTCCAAGGCTGTTTGCTATTAGGCTCCCAATTACCAGCATATTTGGCCGTTTTTTTCTTTTTTGGAAAAGCTATTTGCACTACAGCTCCAATAAGTCCCATGTTACCTGGACATCTTAAATGAATATGATCCGCTTTTGCCATAGCTTTGTAAACCGAATATGCAATTCTTGGCAGTTGAATAATCGTCTTTAAAGTATTTTTAAAAGAAGTAACATCAAATGCAGCTACCGGTATGAATTGCAAATTATTGTGTTGGTAATCCTCCCAAATGGGCGAAATTGTATCTTTACACATCGGAGCCACAACCGTTATTTTTTCCAAGTACTTGAACCAAATATTCATCTCTTTTACATAAGGGGCATAGGCATAATAACTATTATGTTGATGCATATGTGGTACTTGTGTAATAATTACAAAATTCATATTTGTTTTTACTTTCTTCGTATAAAGTGTAAATATACTATGCTTCTCGTTTAAGCGATAGCTTTCTTTTATAAAAATCTATTTCGTCTTTTAGCGCTACCTTATATCTGCTTTTATTTATTCCTTTTTATCGGGATATGTATGGGATATGTACGGGACAACCTAACTTATTTCCATACAATCTAACACTATTTATTTACCGTAACATGTCATAAGTATACTTGAATCTTCTCATTTTATTAAAAAAACAAGTGCCATTTGGTTCATTTTAGGACATTTGGTACGATTTGAGACATTTGGTACGATTTAGGACACGAACCAAACCAAACTCTTGTTTGCTGATTTTAAACCTCTTAGCTTTGAAATGAATTTAGGGCCCAAATTCTATTTATTCATTTTAAATTTTAAAAATTATGGCAAAACAACATTCTATTTTAAAAGTTGAAGGTACTCTGGATGGTTTGACCTTTTACAAAAGTATTGATGGACACTTGGTTCGCATGAAAGGTGGGGTTTCTAAAAGCAGAATTATGAAAGATCCTGCTTATGTCCGTACCCGAGAGAATATTGCTGAATTCGGTGCTACTGCACAAGCTGGTAAATTAATACGAAACACTATCACAACTGTTTTGCAACGTGCAAAAGATCCTAGACTCAGTTCCCGAATGCTATCGGTCTTGCATCGCATTAAAAATTTAGATACCAATTCCGTAAGAGGTGCTCGAAAGGTTGGCGAAGGTTTACAAACCCCAACAGGTAAAGCACTCTTAAAAGGTTTTAATTTTAACCAAAGGGCTTTACTGCAAACTATATTACATGCCCCTTATACTCTAAGTACCACTACCGGAGTTGTTAGCTTTGCTGATTTGGTACCCTTAGAACATATATTATCACCTGAAGGTGCTACTCATGTTGGTTTCCGTACTGCCTTTGTCAATTTGGATATGGCCACTGGGCTTTTTGATACGCAGTTAAGTGCCGTTGTGCATCTACCTTTAGACATGACTGTTGCAAATGTGGTTTTGACTCCAACCGCAGTGCCTGCTGGTAATGGCTTACAACTCCATTTCCTCTTATTGGAATTTTTTCAGCTCGTCAATGGGATGCAATACCCCCTGCACGATGGTGCATTTAACAGTTTAAGTGTACTTGATGTTATTTAACCTCTCAATATTTCAAACGCTTTGCCACGGCAGAGCGTTTCTTTTTGATGTGATATTGCTTTTTAATTCAGTAATCCGTGTTCAGTGTTTTGTTGTGCGAGGGAGTACCTCCTCGAGGAGGGTTAGTGAGGTGTTTTTTCTTTTTTATCAGAATTATGTACTTTTTTAAAGCCCAAATGCGAAGCATTCCTAAATACAAATGAAAAACAATAAATATGAATGAATAAAAAAGTACCAAAAAGGGTTTTTCCTGGCGCCATTTCTCACTACATGCTCGTGTCACAAGGAACTCCATTTTGCATGCTAAAAATTAAACCATACTAACAACTTATTGCTGTGCACTTTTTTAAAGAAAAGCGCTCTTATTAAAGAAAAGCCTAATCCAAAAAGATTAGGCTTTTCTTTTGTTTAACTCAAAGGTCACCACAACTAAAGTTGAACTATTTTTTGTGCTTCTTATGAAGACTTTTAAGCACTTACGAAATCGTAAAACTTGCCTTAGCAACTACAGAGCTGCTAAAGCCACCCCAACAAACCAGCATATCTGCTGTCAGTTCCAGAGTCCCTTCAGTACAATACTCTGGGCCATTCCTAAAAAAGATCAAGCTACAAACGCAAAACCATAATGGATACTACAGTCGTAAATCATAAAAAATATTTTTATATATTTGATTTACACATCCTTTTACATAAAACACTCTTTTATGGAATTAACAACAAAAGAAATTTTTGGTTTACTACATGGTATTGTATTAGGTTCATTATTTTTACTATCATTTGGAGCTTCCTTTGTTTGGCTAAGAAGCTACAATCAGGAACTATTAAGCGAAGAAGGTAGAATTATTCGAAACAAACGCATGCAAGCTGTAATTTGGTTTTTAGCGTTGATGTGCTGGTTTACTGTTATTAGCGGTACTTTTATCACTTATCCTTGGTACAGAGCGGTTCCCAAAGAAGGGGATTTACTTATCAACTATCCACAAGCTTTATTAAAGGCTTCAAAAAACACATCAAGCTGGCACTCTTTTGGTATGGAATGGAAAGAACATATCGGCTGGTTATCCCCTTTTATTTTTACCGCTGTAGCCTATATTGCCAGTATGTCTGGTGAAACCATTGCTAAAAATGAATACTTAAGAAAAGCGCTTATGTTGTTGTTAAGCCTTGCTTTTATAAGCGTAGCTGTTGCTGCACTTCTAGGGGCTTTAATCACTAAAAAAGCACCAATAATATGAATTCAATAAACAACTCAACACAAGAAAACAAAGCTGGTGCAGCGATATTAGCAAGTGGTATAGCTTGTACAATTTTCGGACTAACAGTCGTAGGTTCTGAAATAAGTCCCATTGTTAAAACATCCCTAGAATGGATAAAAGCAGTAGGGCCATTGTCGGGAAAAGTTGGACTAACCGTATTCGTCTGGCTACTATTGTGGTATAGTTTTAACGTACTCTTGAGCAGAAAACCTCCAATGGGAAAAAAACTATACCAGATAGGTTTAATCTTTATTGTTTTAGGTTACATACTTACATTTCCTCCTTTTTTCAGGCTCTTTGTTTAAATGTAGCAATTGCTGTAAATACCCATTTCTCTCGAAAATGCTTCCTATCCCTTACCTATACAACTATAAAAGCTTAATCCAAAAAGATTAGGCTTTCATTTGGTTAAGCCAAAGGTTACCAGAGCTAAGGCAAACTATTTTTTATGCTCTTTTAAGGCTTTTGAGCACCAACGAAATCGTATAACTTACCACCGCACCTACAGCTGGTAAAACCAAACCAACAGTTCGAAGCACTTTAAAAAACTTTGGCATGGTAACCGTAAGCCTTGCGTAAAGAAAATCCGAATCCTATTTAGTCGATTTTACAATAATCAGTGGTCAGTGTTACTAGGGATTGCCTCCCTAGAGGGGACCTTGGGTGTGTTTTTTTGTGATTAGTGACTGGTGTTCAGTGGAGAGTGGGAGTCCTCCTGAAGGTGGGGTGCGATGGTGTATTTTCCTTTTTTATTACAACTCTGTACTTTTTTAAAGCCCAAATACGAAGCATTCATGAATACAAATGAAAAACAATAGACATAAATGAATAAAAAAGTACCAAAAAGGGCTTGTTCTTTCTCAAGGTGTTTCCTTAAAATTTATCCATTTTAAGGAACCTCCCTTTTTTACCGAAACTTTGTTTCTCCTCTTAATCTCAAATGCTCAGGGACCGGTTTTAATTTCCTAAACTCCTTACAAGGATTCAGGATTTTTTTTGCGGAAAGGATTTGCTACACTGCGGAAAAGGACAATAGTAGTAAATATACAATTTGACTTCGTAATTGTATTTCGGCAATTGGTCTGTGATTTGTTGTGCGAGGGAGTCCCTCCTCGAGGAGGGTTAGTGAGGTGTTTTTCTTACAACAAATGGCTACATCCCTATTATACCGAAACTTCATCCTAATCACTTCGACTCCGCTCAGTGACCGGATATTTTTACCGAAACTTTGTTTCTCCTCTTAATCTCAAATGCTCGCGGACTTGCTCCCGACTCCCTTTTCAAAAGAACACTACAAGCTTACGCAAATGTAAAAGAGGCCGATTAAAAATGTGCTGAACTGACTATTTTGTTTTTTACTCTGCAATTATACTACTCTGAAAACCTATTAATTAAGTATTTAGTATTTGTTGTACGAGGTAGTCCCTCCTCGAGGAGGTGTTCTGCTTTTATAACATTACTTGTACTTTATTCATTCGTGTTAATGGTTTTTCATTTGTATTCATGAATGCTTCGCATTTCTTTAGCCTAAAGAAAGTACCAAAGAAAGGCTTTCCCTTTTCCAAGGTGTTTCCTTAAAAATTATTCATTTTTAAGCAACTGCAAATCATTTTCTAAAATCCCTACAAGGATTCGGGATTTTTTAACGAAAAAGATTTGCTACACTACGGAAAAGGAGTTTTGCTTCGATACATGAATTGGATAACTAAAAGTAAAATTCCGAGTGGTTAAAAATGAAGCACAGGCTTACGCAAATGTAAAAGAGGTCGGTTGAAAATATGCTGAGCAGATGATTTTTTTTATATACTACAATGCGCTTTTCTTAATCCCTTTTTCACAGTATAAACCCTGCGTAAAGAAAAGGATTTGCTACATTGGGAAAAAGTCGTCAAGAGTATATTTATGATTGCGTTATCACTACCAGATTGACAAAGCGCTTCTATTTTGGCTTTTTTATAAAAAGGGAAAACCAACCGATGGTTCTTCCCAAGGTTTCTGTAAATGCTTCTTTTCTTTTTGTTGTGGTCATGGTATTCGTTGCCCTAATTGCAATTAAGAGTAGTGTAATTGCATGCCATTTTATTTTGGCATTAAATGATGGATTAGGGTACTTTACCCGCCATACGTACCAACCGTTACGCACTACCATTTTACCATATTGGTATTGGTTTGGTCTTCCAGCCGCATCGTGATGGTGTTCCAGTTGCGCAGCTGTATTCACGTATAATTTTCCTGTTTTAGACACTCTTAGCGTAAAATCGGCATCTTCATACAATCCGTAACCTTCAAAATAGGTGGAAAACTGAAACGTATCCAATACCTCCTTCTTAAAAGAGGCTACACCTCCCATCAATTGTTCTACTCGATAGGTTTTACCTGATGGTGGTAAAAAACCTATACTTCTACCGTGCCCGCATTCGGGTAAAAAACCAGGTGGTGCATCACTATCTAACCCCAGTCTCCTGCGCCACAACCAACGTGCCCCTTCTTTTCTTTTATACCCATCGAAAACAAAGGCCTCTTTTTTTATGCTTTTATTCTCTTCCACTTTTTGCCAAGTCACTTCATTGGTAATATAGCCTCCAACTCCTAAAGCTTCTGGAAAGTTTTCATATGTTTTTAGAATTTCCTCAAAATATGTTGGTGCTAAAATGGTATCATCATCTAAAAAGCAAACAATATTGGTGTCTGCTGCTCGCTTTTGAATTCCAAAATTTCTTTGTTTGGTTAAACCTCTATCCGTTTCTAGTACTTGGTAATACTTCAGCTTTGAAAACGAAGTTTCCTCTAACATTATAGCTGTTTCCTTATCAGGTGAACCGTCTACAATGATTATTTCATCAGGGTATATCGATTGCGCTTTAACAGAGTTTAAAACTGTTTTTAGGGCTTTAGGCCTCTTATAGGTGCAGATGATTAGACTTAGCTTCATGATCATGACGTACGTTTACCTAATTGTAACAATTTATCTGCATAAAATACCGCTTTTCTAAATTGTACTATTTTATATGGTAATTTTATAAGCTTCAGTGGTAATTCTATTATTTTACCTTTGGATAGATATAATACAAAATATTTAATACTGTATTCCCTGATACTACGCTTGTCAAACTGCTTTCGTATGAAATACATAATTGTCGGACTTGGTACTGGACGTATTCTTTTTACTGGTGTATCTAACTCCCAAGGTTGTACTTTTCTCTTCTTTCCTGTTTTTTTTGCTTGACTTCCCCAAAAACGATATCCCCCTACTGGAGGTTTTAGATGCAGATTTGCCGCAAAAGGGTTATACAATACCGTTATTCCTTTTTTTACTAACGAAATTCCAAAATCACTGTCTTCACCATATCCGCCATCATAGTTAATATCATTCCCTTGTAACAAGTCTACAAATTCTTTTTTCACACATGAATTCGCATTACTGAAGTTAGGTGTTACTCCTACTTTCCAACGTTTACATCCTAAATCATGCAGTTTTTGTTCTAAATCGCACAGTGTTTGTTGCTGATGATCTGCCCTTATATCTAAACCATTGCATGCATCTGCTTTGTAGGTCTGTAACAAACGAATTTGATTCTCAACAAAATCAGCAGGTATACGAATATCATCATCTCCAAAAATAATATAATCCCCTGTACACATTGCTATAGCCTCATTTCGTGCTCTACAACTACCTTTTGTTATTTGCCAATTGAATATTACTTCAAATGGGTACTCTTTAGGATTATACAATTTTTCATCGCGTTGGTCTTCTGGAGTAGCATCCACAACGATTACCTGAGAAGGCAAATAGGTTTGCTTTTTCAGATCCTCTAATAATGTCAAGGTAAAATCTTGACGTAACATTGTTGGTATAATATAACTTACTCTCGGTTTTCCTTCTATTGTTTGTAATTCCCTAACTGGGATTCGCTCATAATTGGAGCGAAATTTATACGCTTTTGCCTTAAAATAAGCATCCCATTCCTTAATTTTCCAAAAACCTTCTCTAAACAGCATATACAACGTATGTTCTTTTTTAAAGTTCTTTCTAAAAAAAACATATCGATCTAATGCCGAAATCTGATGCATTGTATTCTTTGTCTCTTTGAACAAATCTTTTACGTAAAGTGGTATTCCTCCTGAATTTTTCAACAAATTATAACCAAAATCCAATGCCTGCATGGTTGGATTTTTAAACTCCTTATCAAAACCTTTTAAGGTATCCCAAACTGATTTTCGAATTGCAAATGCTCCTGGATTCATTCGCCAACTCACACATTCGTCTAAATTGTCAAAATCCCTTACATACCAAAAAAAGACTACAGCAAAATAAACAATTTCAGGAAAAGCATTTTTATACCCTTGCTCGAAAGAGCTGTGCCAAAGGTCTCCATACCCAAGCGATACTACTTCCAATTTTGTCAAATCGGGAGCTCCTGTATAATATAGTATTTCACCTCTTGAATTGGTGTATGTTTTAAATTCCATTATGCTTACTTTCTATTATTCCCTTATAAAATTGTAAAGATTTTTCTGCTATCAACTGATTGTCAAAAACCGCTTTCACTTTTTCAAAAGCCTTTTCCCCAAAATTTCTGTTTTGCTCTTTATTGTCTAGTACTTCTACAATTGCATTGGCGTAGCTGTCGTGATCTTGTGGGTGTACTAAAAAGCCTTCTTTATTGGTTTCCATCACTTCTGGCCCCCATCCAATAACCGAGGCTACAATTGCTTTTTTCATTGCCATTGCTTCCAACCAAGAAACCGGTAATGCTTCGGCAAAAGTTGGAAAAACGCATACTCCTGCAGCTGCTATATGTTGGCGTACTTCATCGTAGGGTGCACCTCCTAAATACCTAACTTGTTTTAAGGCTTCTTCTGAAAATAGGGGTTGCATGAGCTGCCAAGTAGATGCCGAACCTGTTTGAATATCTTTCGCATCTCTTCCCAACAACACTAATTTTGTTTGTGGTCTTTTCGTTATTATTTTGTTGAAAATTAACGGTAATTCCAAAAGGCCTTTTTTTCGAATTAAGGTCCCAAAATACAATATCGTATTTTCATCTGCCTCGTTTGCAGTAGTCGCTTGAAATTTCTTAACGTTTATCCCGTTTGGAATAATGGTAAATTGAATTTGTGTTCCAAACAATTTATTAGTTTTGTTTGCTGTAAACTGACTCACAGCAATATGACCGTCAGCTTTTTGTAAGGCTCTTTTCTCGTGGTATTTGTTCCAGAATTTCACTGGTCGCTTGTCTAAGTGGCAAAAATAAGTATCACTCCCATTTAAGCGCATCACCAATGGACATTTCTTGGGTTGTATAAATGACGAAATACCCGTCCAATCTGGCACTTCAACAATATCTATCTCCTTTGCTTCAAACAAATCATCTATTATACGTTTCAATTTTTTACGTGTAGCATACCATGATACGCCTTTCACTTTTACGTTTTTTATGCTTTGTATGGTAATGTCACCTTCTTGCCAATTGGTTTCGCTTTTTTGTCCGTAAACCAAAATACGCACACTATGTCCCAAATCCGTTAGGCTCTCCGCAAGATTTTTAATACTTGTTCCAATACCGCCTGCACTCCCTAATTCAGGATGTGGATATTCGGGTGTTAAAAAGGCAATTTTCATTGTATTGTCTTTGTTTTTTATCGTGATCCAATTTGTTTGATGTGGTTGTCTACCATGGTTTCGATATCAAAATCCTTTCGTATGGTTTCCGCCACCTCTTTGGTTATTTTTAAATCCCCTTTGTACACTAGCCCTATTAAACGACTCAGTTCTTTACTATCAGCAACGGGTACAATAAAACCATTTACTTCATGCTGCACTACTTCTTCATTTCCTCCTACTGGAGTCGTAATAACTGGTACATTGGCACATAAACTCTCTAATATTGACAAACTAAAACACTCCATGTGTGTGGGTTGAATCATATAATCGTATTGGGCATATGTTTCATTTAAATTGGCCACACTTCCTTTTACGTGTATGTTGGCCTCTAGTTGTTGTTCCTGAATTTGTTTTTCCAGTTCTACTCTCTGCGGTCCGTCTCCGTAAATGTCTATTTTTAAGTTTTCTCTTTGTTCTATTGGCCACAACGCAATTGCAGCCACTAAATCTTGAATACCTTTGGAAAATCGCAAATGTGATGCTACTACGAAAGTAGGATAAATTTGTCTGCGTTCTTTTTGTCTTTTGTATTGGGCTGTGTCAATACCGTTGTATATGACCTCACATTTTTTTTGAATTTGATTTCCAAAGTCGTTTAACAATTCCGAAACTGTATATTTGGACACTCCTACAAAACTATCAATATACCTACTGTACCACCAACCTTTTATTCTTTTTTGCCATCGTTTTTTAAATGGATACCCTCCTATAGGTCTTGGGTTATGATCCACCACTATAACTTTTGCTAATGGTAGGGCTTTTTTAATTTGCTTGAAAAAAGGGGTACACAACTCTATGAAATGGGTTACGATATAATCGTATTCACTATTATCCTTTACAAGTTGTTTGATAAAACAGTTTTCTAAACTTGTCTCCTTAGCTGCTGTTATCTTAAGTTTTTGGTAGTCCCCATGCGTACCCTTATTCGGAAAAAACCAATCTACTGTATGTCCAAGTTCTTTGGCCCGTTCATCATATCTCCAAAAAAAACGATCCATACCTCCTACCCGTTCCGGCAGTAAGCGATAATCGCAAATTACAGCTATCCGTTTCTTTTTTCCTAACTCCATTTTGCCAATGTTTCTGCTATTCGTGAACTGGTTCCTTCCAAAGGCACCCCTATCTGCATGTTCAACAATTGCTCTTGCTCTTTCCCTTTTTTAACCGGATTTTCTAGGGCTTGATTGATGCTATCCACTAATTTTTCTTCATCTGTAGCCACGTAAGTTGCTCCTGATTGTATAACATACTCTATATGTGCATATTGCAAAAAACGTTGATCGTTTGGCATACCATTATTTCCATTTCCAAATACTGTATTGATAACCGGTTTTTCAAACAACATAAAATCCAAACTCATAGTGGATAGCATATTGACATTAATTGCTGCATGCTGTAGTACCGATTTTAAATCGTGAACATCTTCCACTGTAGGAATTCGCTGTGACCAAGACTCTTGATGTGATGCACGTGACTGCACCCATTTTGGGTAGTTCCATTGTATAAAACTGTATTGGTTTGCTAAATGTTCAAAACGTTTTGGCTCCTCAGCAGGAGAGGTACGCACTAATAAATTAACGCTTTGACACAATTTATTTTCTTTTATTGCCTTTGCTATGGCTTCGATATATACAGGATCATTAGGACTTGTAGAAACATCCCCACAACTGAATAAAATTGTTGGTTTTGATGCTTCTAAATTAAACCGCTTGTGAAATTCTTCTTGTGTGTAGCCATATCGTGCTAACACATACGGTTCGAATTGTGGCGTCCCTACCACATGTACTTTGTCAGCACTGATTGCAGTATAATATTGCAACAATTCCTTTTTCATGGTTTCGCTCCAAACCAAATAATAGTCAAAGGTAGCTGCCATTCTTCCTTTTGACGCTAAATTATCCCAACTGAAAATAAAAGTAGTCGTTGGTATTTTATTTATTTCAGCTGCCCACACTAAAGGTGCAATATACGGAGGGCGTTGATGTGTAAAAAAAAGTTGGTCCAATTGCAAAGTTTTCAACAGTTGCTTGTATTGTTGCGTCAATGGACTTGACTTAAAGGTTTGTTGTTGCCAACGGTTGCATCTATTAATCCACTTTTCAGAATGGAAAAAATTAGTCAGTTTGTAAATTAATCGTGTTGCGTGTCCTCTGGAAGTATTGTTTTTGGAATAATTGGCCTTAAAGTTATCCGTAATTCCAAAATTTCCTTTTCGATGTAATTGTAGATGTGCTACTTCTTTTGCTTTTCGAAAAAACCATGTAGGAAACGCTTCTTCAAAAACTTCTAATTCTATAATCGTACAATTCAAGTCAATTGTATCATAAGCTGATTTGGGAAGACAGGATAAAATAATCACTTCCGAAAATTGTTGCTGCGCTTCTTTTATAAAATCACTTAAGATAAAATTGCGATATCCTACACCATCGGTAATGACTACTCCTAATTTTTTCATTTAAATGTCTCTAAACTGCTTTTGATGATTCAATTTCCAAATATCGTTTTTTTCTAATGATTCCAAAAACAATTCGGCACTCTTTCCTTGCCCAAAATCCGCCTTTGTCCTTTTTACTTTATGTGTATCCATTTCCGCTAGTGCTTTTGTAATAGCCTCTTGCTTATAGGTTGTATTGACAATATCGGCGTGTAATGCTCTGTTTTGTTGCCTTGTTCCAATGTTTATTATAGGCAGACCGTAATAGGGTGCCTCACGGATGCCAGCACTACTGTTTCCAATAATAAATTGGGCCTTTTTTAATAAGGTCAAAAAATATTCAAAACGAAGTGATGGAAATATTCTAAATCGAGGATTACCTTTCAAACGTTGGTATTCCTCCAAAATAATTTTACTCCCTAAATCGTTATTGGGATACACCACTATATAATTGTGCGTGTCTTGTAGTAGCGCATCTACAAAGTTGGCCGCGTAGTGTTGCATTTCCTTTACCTCAGTTGTTACTGGATGAAACATGGCTACCGCATACTCTGGAAACCTAATCTCATAATAGTGTTTTGCTTCCTCTAAATCGGGTAATGTATTGGAAAACATAATGTCTACATCGGGGGAACCAATCACAAAAATAGATTCCTTCAACTCTCCCATTTGCACCAATCGCTTTTTCGCCAATTCGTTTGACACAAAATGAATGTGACTCATTTTACTAGTTGCATGACGCATTAACTCATCAATTGTACCTGAAATTTCTCCTCCTTCAATATGAGCAACTAAGATGTTATTCAAACTCCCTACAATAGCACCCGCCAAAGCTTCTACGCGATCACCGTGTATAACAATCATATCAGGATTCGTATCTTTTACAAAAGTAGATACGCCTTCGATTGTTTTGGCCAAAGTTAAATCCATAGTGGTTTCGTGGGTGTGATTTTCAAAAGTATGGATGTTCGAAAATCCGCAACGTTCCACTTCAATTAAGGTATATCCGTATTCTTTTTGTAAGTGCATACCGGTAACCAAAACAAAAGGCTCAAAGTCTTGATGGTTTTCAAGGATTTGGATTAGTGATTTTATTTTACCAAAATCGGCACGGGTACCGGTTAGAAAAAGAATTTTTTTCATTTTTATACAATTGAAGTATCAAATTTACTTTTCAATGTGTAAGTATACAAAATGCAAGTTGATATCAGAAACACTCAATTCTATTTTATCGAGATTTTTTATAATCTTAATTAAATGACTGTGTTCAAATTTTATTTTTCTAATATAATTAAAAAAATACTTTGCCAGTAACTTTACCTTTTTTCTTATTATTCGTACTTTGTATCGCCACAAAGTACCAAAAGGCGATGCCTGATTCCTCAACGGTCAATTAACTTTTTATAGCCTAAAAGAAAAGAACTCGGCAAAAGCCTCAAACAGCTTTTCTTTTTTAACGGCTATTTCAAAGAATTGACACTCGTTTGCGGAATCTAAGGCAGCGTTAAGTATCCTTTAAACTAAATAGTGCTTTCAATTCTCAAATTTATTAACACGTCTCATCAAAAAACAATGGCTGTACCTCATCTGTCTGACTCTTGATTATTACCAAAAAGAAGCAGCACTCGTACCGTTTTTAAAAGTTCCCAAATAGCTTTTCTTGCTTAACGGAAACTTTCCAATTCAAACGTTCGACTGCGAAACACTAGGCTTTCGAAATCGCAAAATAAAGTTAATTTTAAATCAATTTTAGATTTAGACTACTTTGTATTTTATCTAAAAAGGTATGTAAATAGAATTTATCAACTATTTAACTACTCAAAATCTGAGAAATTCAATTGTTCGTCGTTTTCGATGCTACGGGTTGCTCTTTTACCCAATATGTCATTAAAATGTTCCGCTAAGATCTTACCTGTACCCGGGCGTTTTACCCAGATGTTTTCTTTGGACAATGGTTCCCCTTTTTGAATTGGAGCAATCGTACAAACCGTTGCGAAAGCAAAATCGATGGTTACTTGCTCTTCAGCGGCTGGTTTTTTTGTTCCGCCTCGCATCAATGCTATTTCTGCACTGTTTGCAATTAACGCTTTACAAGCTTGCTCATCCATACTGCATACAATATCCGGACCAGTGCGTTGCATATGATCGGTAAAATGGCGCTCTACAATACTTGCTCCCAATGCTACAGCGCCCAAACACGCGTTGTTGTTTAAGGTATGATCGGACAAACCAAATACCTTATCGGGAAAAGCCTGATGCATTTCTAGCATTGCCCCCAAACGGACCAGATGAATGGGTGTCGGATATAAATTTGTGGTATGCAATACCGCCACTGGAATTTGATGTCTGTCGAAAATTGCCACTGCTTTTTGAATACTTTCAATCGTATTCATACCCGTACTCAAAATTACGGGTTTACCAAAAGTGGCAATGTGCTCCAATAATGGATAATTGTTACACTCTCCAGAACCAATTTTATAAGCCGGAATGTCAAACTTTTTCAAGCGATCCGCAGCCGCACGAGAAAAAGGAGTTGAAATAAAAATCATCCCTTTGCTTTCTACATATTTTTTGAGTTCCCATTCCTCTTCTTCATTTAAAGCACAACGTTCCATAATTTCATAAATGGAAACCGTGGCATTACCCGGTATCACTTTTTTTGCAGCTCCACTCATTTCATCGGCTACAATATGCGTTTGATGCTTTACCACTTCTGCTCCTGCCCTGTGGGCAGCATCCACCATTTCTTTCGCCACGGTTAAGGACCCTTCATGGTTGATACCGATTTCTGCTATAACTAAGGGTGGGTAATCAAGACCTATTTTGCGTTCTGCTATGGTTATATATGGGTTCATAGTATAAGTTGTGAATTGTGAGTTGTGAGTTATGGGTTGTGAGTTATAAATTTAGTATAAAGATATTCAGCGTAATCGAAATCTTCCTGGGTATCGATGTCTACGTGTGCAAATGGATGCTTGACAATCATAGGATAGGCTTGTTTGCTCACAATTATTCCATTTCGAATCAAATTCGCTTTGCTGATGTATAACAAACCGTTTTCAAAATACAAAGGTTCCAAATCTTGCGAACGTTGCCCTATTGCATAGTTAAAGGGAATAAACGTATTGGCTTCAATTTTTCCCAACTTTTGCTCGTTTCGTGTTACTGTAAACAAGCTATCGTATTGACCGCTCTCGAACGATTCAAATGCTTCTTTGAGTAAGTGTTCTGGGCGCAACGGATTGGTAGGTTGTAAAAGAATTACATTTTCTACTGCATCACCAATCCCTTCTAACACATGTTGTAACGCCGTTACTGTTGGTTCTAAATCACCCGCTAATTCCAGAGGACGATCCACCACTTTCACCCCCTGCTGTAGTGCCACCTCTTTTATTTTGGCATCATCCGTAGATACGTAAATTTCATCAATAATTGTCTTATTTTGTTGTGCATAGGCGATACTGTGCACTATCAATTCCTTATCTCCTAATTGCTTGATATTCTTTCCCGGTACTCTTTTGGAACCACCGCGTGCCGGAATGATTGCTATCGTTTTCATTAGCTCTTTTTAATTATAATTAATTAAAAATTTATTTTTTTTAATTCTTTTATTTTCCGAAAAACTCCTTTATCAATAGGATTTCTATGTCGCAAAACTGATGGCGCCTTCTTGACTACTTCTCCAATTACTTTACAATATACTTTGAAATACTCTTTATCTTTCAAAGCGTATTTATTTAAATTGTGCCAATATAACTTTGCAATTCTATAAAAAGGAAATGAATAATACACCAAATAATAAAATGTTGTATTCTTCAATTGTTTTCCGAATCTAAAATAATTTCTCCCTTGTTTCTTTCTGTCTTCTTTATTTACCCTATGATTTACTTTAATTGAACTTGAGTATCGAATATCAAAACCTTTTGATAATACTTCAATAGCTAGACAGGCTTCTTCTCCATAAATATCAATCCAAATAGGAAAACCGTTTGTCACTTCATAAACCTCTTTTCTTATTGCAAAACCACAACCTATAAATTCATTCGTATTGTATTCTTGATCCAATGAAGGAACCGATTCTAAAGCTAATGCATCGGATTCGAAATTTCCTTTTATTTCCTGAAATGCAATTATACCTGTATCAACATGTTGTTGGAATATTTCTTTGACCTTTTCTTTAAAATTTGAATGCAATGGATGTGCATCATCATCTAATCCAATTAAGTACTTCCCATTTGCTTTTGGATACAAAAAATGTCTTGCTGCCGATGCACCAATACTTTTATCCGATTCAAACCATCTTACTTTTGTGAAATCCATTTTTAACTCTGATGAGTTGTCTGTACATCCATCTAGAAAAACCAAGATTTCAGTATCTGTACCCACCAATTGAGGATCCAAAATCTGTAATGTTTTTAATAATTCCTGTTTCCTATTTTTGGAAACAATAACTATGGAATATTCGGGATTCATTAAGTAAGATTAAATTAATTTTTATCAGAAAGTTTGATGATTAGTATTCTTTTATTTAAAATGTTTTTGCTACTAAATTTATTCTTTCTTAAAACTCCTTGACACTTTCGTTTGGCAATCCCCATTTAGCATATAAAAAGGGTAAAACTGTTTTGTTGAGTATTAATTTTCGAAAAACTTTATTTCTAAAAACTATCCATTTTGAGTTTTTACTTTTACTAGTCAAAAAATTACAACAATAATCATTGTGCCCTTTTTTATGCATAGTCTTTAATTTATCGAACATCCAATCTTCTGGGGTATTTCCCATATGATAGGCGTAATTATCATAAGTTGTAACCCTCCAATAATCCCTTAACAATGGAAGTCTGTCAATATAATCTTCACTATTTCCTCCTAATTTATATGGTACAAAAGTATTAACCTCATCAAAGATTGTTCGTTTATAGGTAGACACAAAATGTCCCGCCCCAATTATAACCTTACAATCCACATCATATTCGAGCCCCAAAGTATATTTTAAATACTCTTTATTATAACTTCTATCCCAACCTATACTATCATAAAAACGTATTAGTGCCTCTCTATTTTTAACGGGTAAGAACTTTACCCTTTTATTCAACAAATTTGCTAATAATACATTTTCTGCATTGACTTTAAAATTGCAGAACTGTGGTACTATTCCAACTACTCCCACTTGCGGAATTTTTTGAAATACCTTGGCCGTTTCTAATTGCCAATCCTCACAAAACAAAACATCTGCATCTGTAATTGTTACTAATTCAATGTTATTTCCTGTAATACCTTTTAAAATTGCATTAACTTTTCCAATATTCGTCGTATGAATTAGTTCGTGAATTTTATTTTCTTCTTTTAATTGATTCAAATACGCAACTACCTCATTACAACTTCCATTATTGACAATTGTTACAAATGTTTTGTCATGAATTGTTTTTAACAATGATTCAAGACTTAATTGTAATATCGTCAAACTATTGGCAAAATACCCTTCCAAGTTTGGTATATACACCGGCATCACAACCTGATGTAAATAATCAGTTGCAACTATAAACTGGTCTTTATGTGGATTTAAGCCTATTCTCATTTTTTAATCAACAAACAACAAAATTTAAAGCCTTTATTCCAAACATTTAACTTAATTGCTTTGAATAACGTCCTTAACTTGTTTCATGAAATTTTGCTCAGAAAAATAATTCCCGAAAGGGAAAAACTGTTCAGATGCTACTAGTCGATTTTCTATTAAATTCTTTAATTTTTCTTTTATTTCGTTTTTGTTGTTCATGTCTGCAATACAACGTTCGTCCTGAATGATATTCCTTAATTCACTTTTTTCTGGTGAAATGCATAATACGGGTTTCTCATTAGCAGCCAAAAAAGGTGCTTTCCCGACCAAGGTATTGCAATATAATGGTCCGTTTTCTAGAATAAGTACTATATCACTTTCCTGTATTTGTTCCTGAGCAGAACTAACAAAATTAAGACAATCCAGAATTTTTATATTTTCCGTATTTCTAAATTGTTCCTTTAAATTAGCAATTCCATCACCTCTAAGTCTCAAAATAAATTCTGTAAGTTCTACATATTTTGGATTTTCTAATAATAATTCTTCATAAGCCCATAACACATTCTTGATATTCCTTCCGAACATCAAAGCACCATGATATGAAATACTGATATTCCTTTCTTTTTTTCGAATTGGGTTTCTATCTGACCAGTCGAAAACACTTGCGTCATATTGATGTGTCAGTGTGAATATTTTTTTATTGTATGCGTATAATTGCTGTAAATCATGTGCCATACATTGAGCTGAACTTGTAATTCCATGGACCTGTTGTACAATATTCATCATTTGCTTCAAACGAAACAACTCCAAAGCACTTACTTTTGTCTTACCACCATAATACCAGGTTAACGGATAAGGATCGTGAAAATTGATTATTGCTTTTTTCAATATTGGCAAATCCTTCAATGCCAAAATCATTTCATGATTTATACCTGCACTTCTTACCAATATATTATCAAACGCTTTGTAATCAATTTTTTTAATATAATTGGCAAATTGCTTTTGAATGTAACGTTCCTTTAAGGATGTATGAAACAATCGCCAGTAAAATCGATTCAAGAACGTAACATAGGCCGGTATTTTAGAATTTACTAAGTGTTTTGTGATTGCATTTACGGGAAGCAAATCCAATTTATCTTCTGTATCGGTATGAATTATGTAGTGTACCTCAATATACGCCTCTGGGTAAATTTTACGCAACTTTGCCAAAAACGAACGTGAAACGATACCTTCACTTGTTCCAGAGACTCTTAAGTCTTGTACCAATACTAAAAACTTCATTTGATACTTTGTTTAATTTTAGGAAATAACTTAAATGGTCTGGAAAATTCAGCGTAATTTAGATATAACACTCCTAATTTTAACCATCTTAAAGGGGTTCTCTTATTGTTCAGTTGAATTTTCTCAATATTGTTAAATAATAATTGTACCAACTCTTGCGAACATTGTTTTTTGTATTGTGACAATAGATAATAATTAAAACTGAACAAAGCCGTATTTTTCTCTACAGAGTCATCTTGACTGGATATGTTTGCACCACTGTTTCTAACATAAACCAGTGCCTCATTTATGGTGTAAATATTTTTAAAATCGGAAAATTCAACCACTGCCAAAACATCGCTGGACCAAGCTAATGGAAAATCTTTAAATTTTATTCGCTCTACTTTTTCCGTTTTAAAAATGTATTCACTTAAGGAACTTCTTGTACCTCCCTTTGACTTACGCAATAAGAAATCCATTCCCTTTTCTAACTTTGGATGTTTGTGTATTATTGAAATTGATTGTCCATTGGCATCAATAACTTGGGAGGCGTAGCGAATTACACTTGATTTTTCTTGTGTAATTGTTTCTAAATTTTCATAAAAAACTTCTACTGCATTTACACCTAACACATCATCATCTCCTAAAATCATCCTCCAGGGTTCATCATTCGCCAATTCCATACATCTTTCCCATTGCTGCACCAAGGATTTCCCTCCTAAATTGGTTTCGAAACGGTGGTATTTAAAATGAAAATGTCCTTCATATTTTTGAAGTACTGAATCCGGAGCATCAGGACTAGCATCATCCCCTATATATACCTGAAATCGCTTATCGGTTTGATGGGCAAGCGATTCAAGGGTTGCTTCAAAATAAGCTATTTTATAATATGGAATTATTATTGCTATCAATAGTACTGAAAACTCAAAAGTACATGTTTTAATTTATATTCTCCTTTTTTACACACATAATATAGAAGCAAGTAAAAAACCATTTCTATAGCCCAAATACAATTGCTAAACGAAATGGATTTATTGTTTTTTAGCAACGAATAAACTTCACGAAATAGGTAAAAAGTTTTCCCTGCACGTAAAACCTTCATAAAAGGTTCAACATACAATTCAAAACATCGTGCTTGTATACTCTTTATTTTGTCATTTTGCAGCATATATTCAAACACCTGCTTTCTCACATATAATTCGGATTTCGCACTTTTAAAATTATTCTTTTTATAGTCTTGAACAATACTATCGGCGTGTAACCTTAACAATAATCCATATTGATTTGCGATTTTATATTTATATTTCTGCGTAATAAGTACTCTGAAATTAAAATCTAAATCTTGAGCTTTTACTAAGCTTTCATCAAAACTTAGTTTTGAAACTAAATCTCTTTTCCAAACAAATGCCCAAGTTCCAAAATTGACTTTTAGGGTTATATAATCTTCAATTAAATTTTGCGTTGCATTATTTTGAACATAAACGATATTGTGAATTGACTCTTTAAAAATCTTATAATCAAAAAGAACAAAATCAATTTCATTTTCTTGAAATAAAGTTATGGCATTTGTTAAAAAATTATCTAACATGATGTCATCGCTATCAAACCAATTGATATAATCGCCTTTACTCAACTCAAACCCGTAATTTCTTGCAGCATTTCCACCAGCAAGCCTGTCTAAGGGTCTCTGATGAAACTGGAAACGTTTATCCCTATTCACATAATCCTTAAGAATTTCTATTGTATTATCTACAGAACCATCATCCACAATAATACATTCCCAATTACTGTAGGTTTGTGCTAGCACACTGTCAAGGGTCTCCCCTATCAAATGTGCCCTATTAAACGTAGGAATAATTATGGATATTAAAGGATTATTCATTACAACATTGTTTCACTAATTCATCTATGTTCTCCAAATACTTTTTCATAGAAAATGATTCTTGAATCCTTTTTTTACCATTCTCTCCTAACCGTTGTGCCAGTTCATTGTTGGTTAATACTGATATCATTGCATTTGCCATCCCTTCAACATCATGTTCGTTAACTAAAATTCCAGTTTCATTATTAATAATTACATCTGGTATGCCTGCATGTCTGGTAGCAATTATAGGAAGTCCAGCAGCACTCGCTTCCAAAATCGCAACAGGTGTTCCTTCCTGATCCCCATTTAAAGCCGTAACTGAATGTTGTACAAAAGCGATTGAATGCTTTAAATATTCAATAAATCCTTCACGACTTAAAATACCCGGAAAAGACACCTTTTTATCTAAGCCTAATTGCTTTACTAGGTTAACACAAACTTCTAGTAATTCTCCCGTACCTGCTAAAACGAGTTTTGCTGAAGGAAATGATTGAACTACTTTTTGAAAAGCTAATATTGTTAAATAAGGGGCTTTCTTGTTTACAAATCTTCCTATTCCAACAAAAACTTGTGTGTTTAGATTTGCATGAACTTTTAAAAAATCATTATGCGGACCATAGGGACAATACACCAACTTTTCTTTTGGACACCCTAGAACTGCTAAATTTTCATACATTAATTGTGATACGGCAATTACATAACGGCTATTTTTAAAAACAGATTGGTAATTTTGGTTGGCTTCTATAACGGAATTAACTGCGGCATCATAACCATGAAAATGTGTAATTAAAGCAACATTTGCCCTTTTACATATTTCTATTATTCGATTGGCCGTAAATCCATATTGTGCTATTACCACTTGTATTTTATTTCTTTTTAAAGAATTATAAAATGCCAATTCATTTGGTTTTAAATCTGTTATCTTTAACAAACGTAAAATTGTGTACAGTCTTTTTTTTCCTTTTGCCAACACTTTTCCATACCCTTCCAATTGATTTGGTAAGTCCCCTCCATAATAATAATACACCTTACCCTGTAATCCTTCTTTTTGTGCTTGTATAAAAGTTTCGGAAAAAACATTTTGATTAGGAGATACTATTGCTATTCTTATCTTTTCGTGTTCCATTTCTAAATTTTTCTTTTTATTTTTTCCGATATCATTTTAAGACAAAAACTACTGTAAGAATGTTTGGTTAATTTAATATTACGGCTTTGAAAAATCAAGTCGGTAAATTTAAAATACGATAAGTAGTTTTGATATAAAAGTTTCTCTCTTTCCATACAATGGTAGCCTTTTGAATTCAAATAATCTCTTATCTTTTTTTCTTCTATAAGTCGCTGTATCTTTTTATCATTTTGATTATGATTTCTCGATATTGCCAAATGCGTTCTAAAATAATTTAACTTTTCTGCGATAAATCCAATATGCGTTGTTTCTAAAATTTTAATCCAAAAAAGCCAATCCCCACACATTCGCATTTGTAATATATCCGTTGTAAAAAAAGACTGTTTTACTATATCCCGTTTGAACACTACTGCACTAGCATTGGGAATTACATTAAACTGTGATAAATATTCTTGTATAAAATAATCTCCTTTAGCATTGAAATTGTACTCCCAAATATTGGGGTTAAAAACAGTTGTGTAATTCAAACGCTCACTTACTTTTTCACCATGTTCATCAACATCCTCCGATTGCACATATACTACACCTATCTCTGAATTTTTCTCAAATTGCTTCAAAACTTTTTCTAAAAATTCAGGAGCTGCATAATCATCACTCTCTGCTATCCAAATATATTCTCCTTGTGCCAAAGCAATGCCCTTTTGCCATTGCTTGAAGGGACTACCCGAATTCTCTTCATTAATTATTAAATGTGATACTTTTTGATGTCCTTGGTATTGTTTTAAGATAAACCAACTATCATCCGTGCTGTTATCATCTAATATAATCATTTCAAAATTTTGAACCGTTTGATTCAATATACTTTGCAACCGCTGCTCCAAAAATAAAGCATGGTTGTAATTTGGAACTATTATGGAAACTTTAACCTTCAATTTTATGCAATACCTTTTTTGTTGCTTCTAAATAAGCGTGACCGTACTTTGTACAAGGTTCCAGATGATTTCCTTCTGCCCATTCGTTCCATGCATTGATAAACAAAAAGTTTTCATCATTGCTATACGCTTTAAAACCAGTAGCTACTTTATACAACCAACTTTCATATAATTCTGGGCTACTACCTACTGCAACTATTCCTTTACTTCCTTTTCGAGCAGAATTATCCCAACTCGGGGTTACACTTCGGTACAATTTATAATCCGGTAATGTTCGGGCAATAGCTTGAGCTACCCCTAATTCAAAATCACGATAGTCAATTGTTTCACCGTTGTGTTTCATCAAAGAAAAACGTTTTCGTTTCACTTCTACTTTATTGCGAATAACTTGGTGTGCCGAAAATTCAATGGCTGCATCAAAACCATAATCATTAGGATTCACATGCTGATTAAAACTTTCCATCACACACAAATACAAATCGTCAAAACCAAATTCTTCTTTTGCTATTTGCCTCCAACTATGAATTGTTTTTTTAATATCGGGAAACAACTCTTGGCGATAAATGGCAAAAACGGGTTTGTTTCCAACTTTAATATATCGAGAATCAGAAAACACATTGGAACAAAGCCATCTCATATGTGCTAAATCGTCTTCGGGTGAATACGATTGTTTCAATAAAACATCATTATCCTTTCCGTCCCATGCTCTTGTCCAGTTTTCATTGGCCCAACACAACATAAAAGGAAAATCCTCTTTGGGATTTTGCAATTTACGATCTAAAGGTTCGTTTAAGACTCGTTTTCCATTGAACCAATAATGGTAATAACAAAAACCATAAATACCGTATTGTTTCGCTAATGCCTCTTGTGCCAAACGCGCTTCTTCCAAACGTAAATCGTAAAATCCTAAATCGGCGGGTAAATGCGGTTGATAATGCCCTTCAAAGCGCGGTTGTGCTTTGGTTACATTGGTCCACTCGGTAAAACCTTTACCCCACCATGCATCATTTTCAGGTATCGGATGGAACTGCGGTAAATGTATGGCTATGGGTTTAATTTTGGTCATGTAATACTGCTTTAAAAATCGAATCTATTTTTGATACATATTGCGCTTCCGTAAAATTGGAACTTGCCAATTCATACCCTTTACGGGATGCATCTGCATAATAGATATTATCATTTGCTAATTTATGGATTTTGACTACTGCTTCTTCTAAAGTATTGAACAATGTGTAATCACGAATCTCTTTTAAAATTTCAGAAGGACCTCCTATATTTTTTGATAGCACCGGTATTTTTTTACTCATTGCTTCAATAATTGTCCTCCCAAAGGCTTCATTTTCGGAACAGCTCAACAACAAATCTATTTCATGATAAATTTGTGTATTGGGTACATATCCTAAAAATTGTACCACATCATTTAAGCTATGTCTGTTTATATAATCTAGTAATTGACGATAATAGGCATTACCATAAGCCCCATAAAATTGCAATCGCAACTTATTATTTTTTTTATAGCAAACGTTGAATATTTCCAACGCCAATACTTGATTTTTGGGTGCTATTACATTTCCTACTACCGCTATTGTAAAATTTGCTGTTTGTTTTTGAATTGAAGTTACCTCTTCTGTTTTATGTAAAACACCATTGTAAACTACCTCCGCATTTACTTTTGCTGTTCCGTACCAGTGTTCTTTTAAAATATGCGTCGTAAATATACATCCCGCACTATTTTTCATTTTATTGACTATGTTCTTTTTTGAAGGTAAATATTCAATATTAAAAAATTTATCACTATACTCCCTAACGTGCCAAATATGTGGCAATCTGTATTTTTTAGCTATTGCATAACCAAATTCCATCACCGAGGTATTGGTATACACAAGGTCGGGTTGAAACTGATGTACGACAACTTCCAATTGCTTTTCAAAACTTCGTTTCGTTTTGTAATAGTGTATTGTTTTTTTTAAATGATCCACAATCGAAACCCAATTGAAATAAGCACATCGTGGCAAGTTAATAACCTCAAAAGCAATCGTCTTCTTTTCCAATTCCGCTGTCATTAAACCATAATCGGGAACAATTACTTTAAATTCATAATGCGCTTGCAATCCTACTAAAATGCTCAGTAAGGAATGCGAAGCACCGTTAAGGTAGGGCTCGTGTGCAAAAACTAATATTTTAGGTTTTTGTGTCATTTAAATTCAAATCAATTAAAATATCCTGTAATTATTTCGGATACATTTAAATCATTTCTTGTTTTTCCTGTTGTGTATTTTCTTGTATTGATAATACTATTTTTTAAATCATCTGTATTATTTACAAACTCATACCTTTTATTCTCTATATCTGCTTTATACGTTAGATATCCTTTATCTCCATAGATAATATTGGTAACCCCAAAATAATCTGCTTCAATTGCCGAACCCGAAAAATTTGTTAAATGGAAATCCACGTTATTGAAAAGCGTATATAAATCCAAACTATTAGCCTCCTCAATTTCTATTTGGTTGCCGTATTGTTGCTTCATCTGTACAACCCATTCTCTATCATTCGGATAACGTGGATGCAAGCGTAAGTAGAAAATCAAATTTGGAATTTCACTTAAAACATCCATTACAAAATCGGGTACTTGAATCCCTTGAAGCGTTATCAAAACTTTAATGGTATTGTTTACCGATTCGGCTTTTATATTTTTTCTTTTAACCATTTCAACATTTAAATTCCCTCCCACAACAAATTGTAACGCTGGTAATTTAAAAAACTGCTCTTGCAAATATGCTGCATCACTACTTCGCCAAACCCATATTGTGGCCGGAAAAAAACCAATGGACTTGCTGCTAATAGTTGACCAATTACTATAGGCAAAATGATTGGAGGTTACCTGACTGTGTTGGTATTCTATCACTTTTATATTCAGCCTTTGCGCTGCTCTACAAATGGCCATCATGGTATTATTGTAATAGCAATACAACAAAATATTTTTAACCCTAGCTTTTTTCAATATGGTACGATAGGCCCAATATTCAACTTGATTGTTTATTATGTTTACTACAAGATGGTTGTACAAATCAAAATCTTGTCCGTATTGTGTTTTTAAAAATGTGGTCAGCGTTTTCAATTGCTGCTGAAACTCTAGATTTTTATCAAAAGCTTGCCTAACCTTTTTTTCATATTTACGTTTCAACAACTGTATGGGATATCCCATTAGTTGCTGGTTTGATGCAACATTATACAGTAGGTACGAAATATTTTCTTTTTTAAAAAAATGTATGAATGGGTCGGTAAAAGGATTGTAAAAATCGTTACTTGCTCCTTGCGGCTGGTTTAAATGATTGGCTGTAACTACTAAATTTTTACAAGTAGTAGTTTTTTGATAATGTAACCAATAGAGTTTGATTTCATCCTTTATGCTGATGCCTTTACACTTTTTGTGTTGATAGGGGTTGACTTTAGTAAAATTGGGTGTAGCATTGATTTTCAAATGAATTTGATAAGCGACTTGTACCTTGAGTAAAGGCCACCAATTTACTCCTTCGAAATCAAAATCAACCTTTTGAAACTTGTCTATGAATTCTTCTACATTCATACTAATTCTAAAATGCGATCAAGCCCAATTATGGTTTCCACAAATTCTCTAAAAGCTCCTTCACCTCCCGCTTTTGTTGTTACAAAATCTACTTTATTCTTGATATATTCGGGCGCATTGCTTGGCGCAGCACTTATATTTACGGCTTGTAATAATTTGAGATCACCGATATCATCTCCAATATAGGCAACATCAGCCAAGCTTATACCTAAGTTCTCACAAAGTTGTTGTGCCACTGCTAACTTATCGGAAATGCCTTGGTATAGAAAATCAATTTTTAATTTTTCGGCTCTTCGTTTTACTATGGCTGTATCTTCACCGGTAATAATTCCTACTGGTATATTTAATTTGCGGGCGAATAGTATTCCTGCGCTATCGGAAGTATTGAATTTTTTCCATTCGTTACCGGTTTGGTCGTAATACATACCTCCATCGGTCCAAACACCATCAATATCCGTTAAAATTAGTTTCGGTAGTTTCATTAAAATTCGATATAAGATTGAATACCACTATACTTACTTCGCTTAACAGCTATATTATTTAAACCTAATGCTTCTCTTACTGCGACAGTCTCACCTGGAAAATGTGGATCATTTAATTCATCAAAACCGATTATTGAGCCTTTGGTCAAATAAGGTTTAATTAATTCCAAACACTTTTTGGTAGGTTCGTAAACATCAAAATCAAAATATGCAAAAGCAATTATCGTTTCAGGATGTTCCTTTAAATACTGTTCAAGCATAAGAGGAGCATCACCCTTTACCAGTTTGTTTTTCTTTATGTGTGATAAGGGACATTCTTTTTCATGTGAATCTAAAATCTGCTCTAAATAATTTTCATACCCCTCAGTTACAGCAAATGCTCCTTGTTTAATTATTTCATGATTCCCATCTTTAGCATCAACATTAACGAACCCCTCAAATGTATCAAACCCAATTATTTTTCTACTGTGATTAAAAGGCTCATGAATTCCTCTTAGATTATTTAAAGTCACTAAATTTTGTCCCCATCTCACTCCGAACTCCATAATTACACCATGCACATTCAAAATTTTAGAGTACAAATCGTTAAAAAAAAGTTGCTTTGTTAAATCCTGTCTTTTAACGAATAAACCTGAATTATTCAGACGTTCATTATCGGGTATAGGGCAATCATGAAAAAGCTGATAGAGTCTATTTCTATTATCCAATTCTGTTTGGGATGCAATGCTTTTAATTTCTATTGCCATATTATTTAATATTTTGACTATAAATCACCTCATTTGCTTGAATGTCATTTATAGCGGTTTTACCTATTACATTTGTTCTTTCGGTCCATTTGAATCCATCACCTGGCGACAACAAATGGATGTCTGCTTCGCGTATTACGGCACCTGCTTTTAGGGGTACTTTAGTGGCAATCGAACGTTCTAATTTTACTTTGGCAGCCTTGGTTTCTTCCACAATAAAAATATCTTCCACCCCCATTGACTGGTCTAAAATACGGATATCACGTACCATTCGGTGTACTCCATCAGGACCTAAGGACCCCGCTTGGTCTGTACCTTTCATTCTACGGTCGAGGGTAATGTGTTTCTCTATAATTTTTGCCCCCATAGCTACTGCAGCAACAGGAGTTGAAATACCGATAGTATGGTCGGAATAGCCTATAGTATAGTCGCCATAATACTTTTGCAAATAGGCAATGGTATTCAAATTCACATTTTTAGGTTCCGTAGGATATTGTGACACACAGTGTAAAATGGACAAATTGGAATGGTACTTACTGATTACAGCAATCGCCTCATCCAATTCTTTTTTACCTGCCATTCCAGTAGAAATAATTATTGGAATTTGTGTTTCTGCCAAAGCGGCTAGCAACGGTAAATTGGTTAAATCCCTACTGGCTACTTTGAGCTTATCGGGAGTAAAATAGTTTAAGATTGACAAACAACCTTCCGCACACAGCGTTTCAACAAAATCCAATCCTAAAGATTTGGCATGCTTGTAAACTTCAAAATGTTCCTCGTCTGATAATTCTAATTTTTCACGATGCTCGCCATAGGTACTTCCAAAAGAATGGGGCGAATCGTAAACACGATTCATTTGCGATTGTGACAATTCTTGTTTCAAATCGCGTTTGGTCAGTTTTACCGCATCCATTCCTTTTAGTACATTACCAAAAAGCTCGTCTTTAATTTCTCGAGAAGCCAAATCGATAATCACTTTTGCTAATTCAACTGAACCGTTATGATTCTGTCCTATTTCCCCTATTATGTAGGTCATTTCGAATACTTATTTATATTGTAAATCATCTTTTCTGTTATATTCTCCTTAGTAGACACATAACTCACTAATTCACTTAACTTAAATTCAAAATCTTCATATTTCTTATACAATTGCTGCATTAACTCAAAATCGTCTATATCATCAATCGTAAAACGTAAATCATTCCTTTCTTTCAAATAATCCGGCAATTCATAAAAAGAACAATCAAAATTTGTATGAGAATAAATATAATTTGTTACATGTTCTAAATAAACTGGATTATCCGTTTTTGTTTGAACTGCTTTCAAAGCATTTAGTGAAACTATTTCACCAAAAAAACCAAAATGCGTTTTTATCACTGGAATTTGTTTTTGATTTTTATAGCTCCAATAATCCTTTTTGGTATCAACCTTATATTTTTCCATTAAGTCTTTTAATAATGAAATATCTAAAAAAGGATTATCCGCACATATTCTTATAATTGTTGTAATATTATGTTTTACAGCAGCCGTTACAAATCTATTCAAAACATTATATTCATCGCCTCTAAAGCAAATCACATCTGAACTAACACATAATTTTTCAATTTTATCATCCTCTTTATTAGTAGTTGTACAAACAACTATTGGAAGCTCTTTGAATTCATTTTTTATTTTATCTATTAACAATTCCAAAATAGACTTCTCTTTATAAAATGGTAAAATAACTTTATTTGGCAAACGTGTTGAGCCTAATCTAGCTTGAATAAAAATTGCTTCCATTCTTAATATATCTTCATTTATTCCCACTCACTTGCTAATAAAAAATCAGCACCTACAGTTAAGGTGGGTTTTACCACAAAATGGGCTACATTACTTTGACGTAATATTTTCTTACTACTTTCACCATTGGTAACATGTAAATGCAAGCTGTACTTTCCATACTTCAAATACATGCCTTTTAGTATCACTCTCACTAGCATTTTACCCTCTTTAATATTTGCTTTAAAACTAGTTGTACTTGAGTCTACTTCTGCTAATAATTTGTATTCAATATTAAAAATTCCTATTCGAAATTTTAAATCGGTAATTTCTTTTTTCACTTTTAACTCAAATTCAACCACTATGTCGTCACCGTTTTCAATGAATAGCTCCCTACCTTTTTCATTATTCTTTACAAATTCAAAACGTTCCAAAGCCACGCTTCCATCCCCAATAAATTGCTCTTCCTCATTTTTAAATTTTAAAAAATACTGCTCCACTACTTCTCCTATTTCACTACTCATAAGCTCCAATCGCCCGTGATCTAATAACAAAGCAGTTGTACAAACTGTAGTTACCTGGGCCATAGCATGTGATACAAAAATAACAGCTGTAGTAGGTAGTAGTTCATTAATTCGGTTCATACATTTCACGCGAAATCCTAAGTCGCCCACTGCCAACACTTCGTCAATAATCAACACATCAGGTTCCAATTGGGCGGCGATGGCAAAGCCCAAACGCACTTTCATGCCCGAACTGTAATTTTGCACCGGCATATCGATAAACTCTTCCAACTCCGCAAAGGCAATAATTGCTTCCAGTTTTGCTTCAATTTCTGCTTTGGTAAAACCAATTACCGCTCCGTTGTTGTAAATGTTTTCGCGTCCTGTCAATATCGGGTTAAAACCGGCTCCTAATTCAATCAAGGCGCCCACTTTTCCGTACATGGTTATTGTTCCTGCATCGGGGGCAATTAAACCGTTTAATATTTTCAACAGCGTACTTTTTCCCGCACCATTATGGCCTATTAACCCCAAGCATTCTCCTCTGCGCACTTCAAAACTAACGTCCTTTACTGCCCAAAATTCGTCGGCACGTAAACTTTTGTCAATGGTTTTTCCTAATATTCCATGGTATACATCCTGCAAACCGTACCATAAACTCTTTTTCAGGTTTTTGGCGAATTTTTTGGATACCCCCTCTGCTTTTATCAACACTTCTCCCATTAGGCACTCATTCTTTCGGTTAATATTGGCATGGCTACTCTATAAATTACCATCGCAACTGCTAATAACAAAAATGTAATACCTGTAAATAGCAACCAAAATATAGGATGCATGACTTCAAAACCTGTAATTACATTTCTCAAATCTTCAATGATATAACTTAAAGGATTAAACAGCATGATCGTACGCATTACTCCTTCTGTTGGCATAGCATAGACCACTGGTGTAGCATACATTAAAAACTGTAATCCAATAGGTATAATTCTACCAATATCCGTATAAAGTAGCCCTATAGGCATTATTAAAACTCCAATGGCTACAAAAAAAAGTATCGTAATGGCTAATAAGGGTAATCCTAAAAGTAGATGGACGGAGGGCACTATTTGAAAGGCAATTAAAAAAATTACAACTAACCCCATTTTAATGGTAAAATTGAAAGCAAACTTTATGAGTCCTAAGGTTATTAAGGCTTCTTTATCAAAATTTATTTTTGTTACTATGCCTTTATTGGCATTAACATTTTGCATGGTGAGATTGATGCATTCTCCAATAATGCTCCATAAAGTCGTTCCAACCAAAACAAAAACAGGGTATGGGATATTAGTTGCCGTTAATTTCACCGTTCCAGAAGCTTGCAAAAAAATCCAGACCAAAGAATTAATCAGCAAAGGAGCTACAGCCCAAAACATACCCAAAAAAGATTGTCGGTATTGCGCTTTAATATCGCGTTGTGCCAATTGTTTGGCTAAATAAAATGAGTTTTTGTATCCCTTTAAACTGTCCTTTACAATAGTCTTAAAGCTGTAATTATTGGTACTCGTATATGTCCGTTGTGCTAAACTCATTTTTCCATTTGTATTCACTTTAGCCCTCACCAATCCACACTCAGAAAAAGGCCTCTTCAAAATTAACTTTTTTTTAAGAAGCGCCAAACTTATTTGTGTTAATGTGATGTCGTGGTCAGGAGTCAGTATTCAGTGGTCAGTAATCAGTCGTACGAGAAATTTGCTCCTTGAGAAGTGTTAGCATCTTTGCTCACATTACAATATTTTATAGCCTAGGTGATCAGTGGTTCGAGGGAGTCCCTCCTTGAGGAGGGTTAGGGAGGTGTTTTTATATTATTTTTCTTTTTTATGTCTCGATTCTATTTTGCCTAAGGAATCCATGAATCTTCGATTTGTAAGTATATACATAGCGTACTTTTTTGCTCGTACAAAAAAGTACCAAAAAATACGTAACCTTTTCCAAGGTGTTTCCTTAAAAATAACCTTTTAAGGAACCGCAAATCATTTCCTAAAATCCCTACAAGGATTCGGGATTTATTAATGAAAAGGATTTGCTACACTGCGGAAAAGGACAATAGTAGTAAATATACAATTTGACTTCGTAATTGTATTACGGTAATTGGTCTGCGATTTGTTATGCGAGGGAGTCCCTCCTCGAGGAGGGTTTGGGAGGTGTTTTTATATTATTTTTCTTTTTTATGTCTTGATTCTATTTTGCCTAAGGAATCCATGAATCTTCGATTTGTAAGTATATACATAGTGTACTTTTTTGCTCGTACAAAAAAGTACCAAAAAATACGTAACCTTTTCCAAGGTGTTTCCTTAAAAATAACCTTTTAAGGAACCGCAAATCATTTCCTAAAAT
>NZ_JBHUPC010000010.1:283952-428905 GCF_042686145.1 Flavobacterium chuncheonense
CGGAAAGGATTTGCTACACTGCGGAAAAGGACAATAGTAGTAAATATACAATTTGACTTCGTAATTGTATTACGGTAATTGGTCTGCGATTTGTTATGCGAGGGAGTCCCTCCTCGAGGAGGGTATGGGAGGTGTTTTTATATTATTTTTCTTTTTTATGTCTCGATTCTATTTTGCCTAAGGAATCCATGAATCTTTGATTTGCCTTGATGCAAAAAAGAAACAAAAAAGATCAAGGCTGCACCCTTCATCGGTCTGCCTACTGTTTATTACCTAAAAGAAAAGAACTCAGCCTTCGGCCTCAAACAGCTTTTCTTTTGTACGGTAATTGCACAGGGTCGACACTCGACTGCGGGGCGCTAGGCCGTTTCAAAACTTGCTATACAAACTATTTTCAATTTTTACACTAAACATGTACTACTACAAACCCTTTTCCGCAGTATAAACCCTGCGTAAAGAAAATCTATATTCCGGAGGCTGAGCAAAGATGCGGTCACTGAGCATTTGAGATTAAGAAGAGAAACGAAGTTTCGGTCTTTTCGAAGTGTTAGCATCAATTCTTAATTCTTTTACTTTTTTTAGTTCAACATTTCATATTTGACTTAAGGAGTTCATGAATCTCCTTCGTCGATTTCATTGCCAAAAAAAGCAACAAAAAAGTCTAGCCTCTACATCTTTGCAGGTCTTAAATCCTTTCTTTTGCCTTGATGCAAAAGAAACAAAAAATCAAGTCCCTGCTTCCTCATCGGTCAATTTCTATTTTTAAAGGCTAAAATAAAAGAACTCGGCTTTCAGCCTCAGACAGCTTTTATTTTTTACGCCTTCTTCAAATAATTGACCCTCGATTGCGGAAGCTAAGGACAATTGAGAATTGTGTTGAACAGATGATTCCCCATTTTAGAAAAAAGTCTACTGAAAGCCCCCTTTTCCGCAGTATAGTCCTGCGTAAAGAAAATCCGAAAGTATTCTTATATTTGTTTTGGCCACCAACAAAGATTACAACAACAGCTTGCCAAGGAGCGTTAGCAGCTATATAAAAACAGCACATAATGAAATTTGATCAAGAAAAGTATAAAGTATATACATGGAAAAATTGGATGATGCTACATTGGATTTTAAATCCTGGTTTAGCAATAAACGAATTGATTTTAGGACAAAGAATTCCAAAGGTCAGTTTAGAGGATAAAACAATTGACAAGCCGAGAATTGAACGAACACTTGTCCCGTGTCCTCATTGTGAAGCGCTTCACGATGGTAGAACTTGGTCGACAGAAAACGGAACTGCTTTTAAAAATTGGTTTGGACTTTATTGTAAAAACTGTGGGAATACAATTCCTTGTTTGACAAACGGATTGAGTTTTTTAATTCTTACCATAACCTTTCCTCTTTGGGGTTGGTTTAGAAAAAGTTTAAAAACTAAATGGATGGCAAAACAACCGAAACGTTACGAGAATATAGACATTGAACATATTCCAAACCCATTTGACAAGAAGAGTTGGATAAAAACAGGTTTAAGTTGGGGTGGCTTTATGTTTTTGACTATGTCAATTGGATTTCCATACTTTGATGGACAAGAAATTACTTGGAAAACTTTGTTGTTAGGAATTATAATCTGGACAATTGGCGGACTTGGATATGGTTACACCATGAAATTATTTATAAACAAGACCCTCAATAAAAAAGTAAAAAATACCGCTTCCAAAATCGATTATAACTAATCCCCAGTTACGGCACCCTTCCGAATTTTGCTGCGCTAGTTTGCACGTTGTGCTCGTGTCTCCGAACATTCAAAAGTTTGCAGTATATTTGAAATGGATTGGTTTTGGTTTGGCACCACTACTTATGGCCGAAGACCGTTGTACTTAATACCAAGTAACATTCGATGACTTCAATTGTCTTTTAAAGAAAATAAAAACAACTAATGAAAAAACCATTTATACTTGCGATTTTTCTATTCCCATTTTTCTCGCTAAATTCTCTAGCCCAACAATCCGAAAACAAATTTGGGAAAAATACAATCATTGAAGATTTAGAATATCTTAATAATTCATTAAAAGATGCTCACTATAACCTCTACGCCTATACTTCAGAAAAAGACTTTTCAAGGAATTTTGAGAAAATAAAAAAATCAATTTCTAAGGATTCTGTAACGCTATTACAAGCAACTACTCTTTTTCAAAAAGTGATATCGGTAGTAAATAACGGCCATACTGAAATAGACTTCCCAGGAGCTTCTTACAGTGCTTATGCATATAATGGCGGAACTATATTTCCAATAGAAATTGCTTTTGAGAATAACAAAAATTTTATCCGAAAAAACTTTTCTGACAATTCTAGTATTAAGGTTGGTGCAGAAATAATAAGTATTAATGGCGTTTTAATAAAAGACGTCTTAGAAGAAATTTATCCTCAAGTTTCGGCTGAAAGAACATACTTTAAAAACGCAAAAATTGAAATGTATTCGTTTCCTAGATTATACTGGCAAGTTTTTGGAAAGCAAGATGACTTTGAAATTGAAATTATCTCAAATGGGACTGTCCAAAAGCATTCAATAAAAGCGGTACGCCTTATCGAGGATTATGAAATGAAAAGAACTGATGTTTTGAATGCTAAGATGGAATTAAAATTTATAGATAAATGTGCCTATATAAATCCAGGAAACTTTTCGGGTGACGAAGAAAAGTACCATCAATTCATTGATTCAGCTTTTGTAGAAATAAAAAAAAGTAAGCGTAAAAATTTAATCATTGACCTTAGAAATAATGCTGGTGGTAATGACTCTTTTAGTGATTACTTAGTTTCATATTTTGCAGATAAACCCTTTAAATGGAATTCGGAATTTACTCTTAAAACGAGTCAATTTCTTAAAGAGCATACAAGGAAACACCATGATACTACGAATACTTATTTTCAAAAAATTCTTTCTCACAAAAATGGAGAAATCTACAATTATGAATTTGATGAATACCCGCCACAACCGAAACAAAGGCGATTTAATGGAGAAGTATATGTTTTGGTCAATAGACAATCACATTCTCAATCAGCCGTGACAGCCTCTCAAATTCAAGATTATAAGTTTGGGACGATTGTAGGAGAAGAAACAGGCGATTTCCCAACACTTTACGCTTCACAGTTTCACTACACTTTACCTCATACCGGAATTGTAGTAAAAGTGTCTAAAGGACAAATTGTTCGTGTAAATGGCAGTAGGAAACCAGAAGGTGTGATACCTGATATAGTGATTAAAGACCATTTATTAGACGAAGAAGATGAAATATTAAATGGACTAGTGAAAAAACTGAATTAAAAGTACTAAGCACAACACCCTATATAATCAATTGTTCGTTCTAGCCTACATACGAAAATCTTCGCGGATTTTCTATTCGGATTGTAGTTGCTAAATTAGTTGCTTAAAACATGCAATAAACCATCAACAAAACCGTTGTTGGCCATATCAGAAAACCCACAAAAAAACGTTACTATTGAACTGTGATAGGTCAAATAAGAAATAGCATTTTCACAAAATTCCTTTGGAGATTCATGGGACTTTACCTGCTCAACATTAGCGTTGACGTGGCAGACCCAAACCCTGAACATATTCCAGAAGACTTGTCGTTCAACGACCAAGAAAGTATCGTGGAACTAGTGGTCGAAAAAGTTTTGGGATTTGAAGATGCCATCCAAGAGTATGACGACCATGACACCGAAGACCACAACAAGCAGAAAAATATAAAAATAGACTTGTTAGTTCACGTGTTTAAGGCGGACAAATTCACTCCCAACCAAATTGACAAAAGAAAAAAACTCTACTCTGACTGTGTTGCTCGTTTAACACAAGGCTTCAACGAAATAGACAGTCCCCCACCCAAAGTTTGATTTGTTTCTCTAACTCTACATCACCCTGTGACCAATAGGATACAGGGCAATTCTTAATGTGTTTAAAACAAATCAAAAAAAATGAACATCCAAAAAAAATTGGTGCTACTCCTTGTATTGGCACTTTCCACATATGCCTCTGCTCAAGTTACTGATGCACAAAAAGACAGCTTATACATTCAACAAGTTGAAGACCATAAAGAACCTTATAAAGTCCTACACGCAGAACCTTTATATGTTGACCTAATCCGAGATTTGGGAGCTCGAAAAGGTGAAAAAGAGTGGAACGTAGGATTAGGTCTTACGGACAATCTGAAATTCGACTCTTATGAAGCTTTAATAGAATACGAGTGGGCACCCATTGACCGATTAGGCTTAGAAGTCGAACTGCCTTTTACTTTTTATTCACCGAACGGAACAGCAAACGACTCTATTCCGTCCAATCAATTGAATAGTATCAAAATTGCTGCTCAATGGTCATTTTTCGTGAACGAGCCTATGGCTACTTCAATGGCACTTGGATATATCAATGAGTTTGAACTTTCAAACTTCAGGAATTTTGGGAAGCCCTTTATTCAAGGAAATATTTACAATCCTTTCTTTGTTGTAGCAAAGCGATGGGGCAATAACTTCCACTCCTTGATTTATACAGGACCAATGATTGAACAAAATTTCAGTACCAAAAAGTTTCATACGACTTATGACATCAATACCAGTTTTCATTATATGATTTCAGGTACACGGAATTTTATCGGGATTGAGCTTAATAAAACCATTGACAAGCGAGACTTCGACATGACCGTAAGGCCACAAATGAGATTGGGTGTTGCAGACAACTTGTTGATTGGAATAGTAGCAGGAATTCCAATAAGTCGTGAAAATGAGAGATTAAGCTCTTTTCTTCGACTGATATGGGAACCCGGACATAAGAAAAAATAAATACGTCCACCAACGATGTGTAAGCGTAATGCGGACTGATATGCTCAAATTGAGCATATTGCACTTATCAAAGTTTAGTGCGGCGGACCGTTTATTTCTCTGAAATCCCACACTCCGCTAATACTAGACCAGACCGTTAAACCGGTATTTCAATTTTAAAAACAATAAAGCCCAGTCTCTCAACTGGGCTTTATGATTTAAAATATAACAAATTATTTCAAAGTTGTAAAACATTCTTTTGTGTATTGCATTGAAACCGCTAAAACAAGATTTTTGCAGAAAATTAATCATAGAAATAAGTTGTTACAGCCATAAGAGGACAAGTTAGCGTGATGTATTTCTTGTAAGAAAAGATAGTATAGGATGAAAAAAACAATGATTAAAGTAAAAATTACGAGAAGTAATGCCTTCAAAGATAAATTCAGGAACTACCAAATATTACTTGATGGTAAACGAATTGGATCTATACAATCAAACGAAACCGTTGCTATATATGGCAGATTTGATAGTACAATTCAATTGAAAATTGATTGGTGCTATAGCAATAAAATTAGTATCAATTCAGAAAATCTAAAGGATTCAGAACTGTACTTAAGTGCCGAAAACAATCTCAATGTAAAAGGCTGGAGAATATTTTTACTGTATTATTATATATTTTTTAAAAGACATAATTACTTAAAACTTTCCGTACTATAATTTTGTAATCATTAAAACTGTCAAGTATCAAATCATGTCAAAACACAACCTAAAACTTTATTCAGAAGGTATTACAATACTTAATGTATTTTCCTACTTAAGTATTGCTACCGCTAAGGATTTCAAGAATGATCTACTTATTACCATTCCACTATTCCTATTGTTTATAAACCTCATCGCATATATAGCCTTGTTTACTTCATTTAAAAAAGAACCTCGCATAACAACATTTACCTTAATTTACCAACCACTATTTATCGTATTCTTCTGTTACTATGGCTTGTACAAACTGGGGCTAGTATAACCCGTAGCTTTTTGTATTGAATACTTAAATAAATAAAAGTCACAAAAAGTTATATCTGTTTTGATAATTTTTTATATTTGCTCTCCTTATAATTTCAAAATAATAGTATGATTCTATCAACCGAAAATATTCTTATTATAATTGTTTCTTCTATTATTGGTGGTGCATTAGGCCCTTACCTGGTTAAGAAATTTTTCTATAAGAACAAGAATTAAAATATAAAACCTTTAAATAATAGATTTCAAACACAGCTTTTCATACGTCATTCTATCATCCATTCTATCTTGAATACTATAGTTTTAATCCTATGATTCTCGATGTACAAAAAGATAAAATTTATAACCATAACGAATCCCTATAAAGCCCAACAATGAATAATCGAAAAAGTAAAAAAATTGCAGCAATATCATTAATTGTTGTCCCTTGTATTAAACTAATTTCATATTTAGGGGATAATGATTTTGAAAAATATGGAATGAATAATTATATTATTTGTGGAGCATTATTTGTATTAATGCTTTGCGGTACAATAGGTTTAAAGAATAGTTTGTACCAAAAAGACAAAATTTAGAATTAAAGTACGTTGTAAGCCTAAATAAATAAAAGCAGTTTCATACTATAACACGTTTGATCTCTCCGTAAAGAATCTAAACTCCATTATTTTTTTAATTTACATACTGAATGGATTCAACTTTTAGCAACGGACAAACCGAAGCAAACTTGTTACCATTCCTTTAATTATTTCGCTTTTACTGCTTTTGTTTACTATTTTTAAATATGAACGCTAACAAATCAAACCCCAACATTAATAATAGAACAACGTAAAAGATCTTACCAAATACATTTTTGTTTTCGATAAAAAAATGGTTGTAATTAAAGATTAAAAAAAAGGCTAAAACAATTTTATAGACAATGTGGTTGTTAGCTGTCATGAAGTTTTATTTATAATAGTTATTCAATCACAAATATAATTCAGACTTCCATCTGATATCATAAAAATCCGCTAAAAGTTATTGTAAATATCGTAACACTAAACAACTAGTGTTTCTAACACGGAAGGTAATGACAATACAATATTTAGAGTTGTTCAAAATTAAGCAATAGGCTGACGCAAATGGAAAAGCGGCCGGTTCAAAATGTGCTGACCATACAATTTTGTTTTTTATACTACAAATGTGCTATTCTTAAACCCTTTTCTGCAGCATAAGCGCTGCGTAAAGAAAATCACTTACTGCAAAGCTTACGTTTTACTATTGCCTACAAAACAATATCTTTGTTTAAAAGAAATAAAAAATGTTATCCCTTTTCAAAAAGCAACCTAAATTAAAGGAACTCATCCCCCATGATTATACTGACATTCATTCGCATGTTTTATTCGGTATTGATGATGGTGCTAAAACGTCTGCTGATTCGAGGTTTTTAATGGAAAGCATGAAGGCTATGGGATTTTCAAAAATTATAACTACTCCACATACGCATTTCAATTTATGGCCAAATAGTAGCACTACCATAGCTGAAACTAGAAGAAAAGTACAAGCTGCTTTCCCAGATCTTTGTACTCAAATGCAATTACAAGCTGCTTCTGAATACTATATGGACGAACATTTTGTACAACTTTTACAATCTGAAGCTTTATTGGTTTTAAAAGATAATTACATACTTGTTGAAATGTCATATTTGAATGCACCACTACAGCTATTTGACATAATTTTTGAATTACAACTTAAAGGATATACCCCAATATTGGCTCATCCTGAGCGTTATACTTTTTACCATAACTCCTTAAAAGCCTACGAAGCTTTAAAAAAAGCAGGATGTCTTTTTCAAATGAACTTATTATCCTCCGTGGGGTACTATGGAACTGCTGTTGCAAATACAGCTGATACTTTATTACAAATGGATATGATGGATTTTGTAGGTTCAGACATTCATCATGCCAAACATATTGCTGCTTTTGATAATAAGGTTATTCTTAAAAACAGGAAAACTTTGGAAAAAGTAATAGAAGTCAATCAATTTTTTAAGTGAGCAACACTTAAAAAATTGATTGACTTCTATTATGTGGTAGTCATAAAATTAAATTCAAAACTACACAACGTCCAAACTGGCAAAGTTGGAATTTAAACTTTTAAATTCTGGAACAATATCTTTCATCACCCTTACAGTTGCTTCCATATCCAGATTTAATGTATTGTGCTTTAATTCGGCAATTTTATTCTCGATTAATTCGTATGATTCATCATGAGCATCTATTGCAATCATAATTTTATCGTGGTGCGTTGGTAAGGTTTTTGAGCTATCGTTTAATAACTCTTCGTATAATTTTTCACCAGGACGCAATCCTGTAATTTTAATTTCGATTTCTTTATTTGGTATTAAACCCGCTAATTGAATCATTTTCTTTGCCAAATCAATAATTTTAACCGGTTTCCCCATATCAAAAATATAAATTTCACCACCATTACCCATAGCTCCAGCTTCTAGAACCAACTGACAAGCTTCGGGAATCGTCATAAAATAGCGAATAATCTCAGGGTGCGTTATGGTAATCGGCCCTCCCTCTTCGATTTGTTTGGTAAACAATGGTACAACTGAACCATTAGACCCCAACACATTTCCAAAACGAGTGGTTATAAATTTTATTCCGGCTGCTTTTCCCTTCTCAAAATAAAGACTCTGCACGTACAATTCCGCAATTCTTTTGCTTGCTCCCATTACATTACTTGGATTGACCGCTTTATCCGTTGACACCATCACAAAACGAGACACCCCAAAACGTACTGCGCAATCTGCAAGATTTTTAGTTCCAATAACATTGTTCATAACCGCTTGATATGGATTATCCTCCATTAATGGTACATGCTTATATGCGGCAGCATGGTATACTAATTCTGGTTGGTGGGTTTCAAAAATATGATGTAACAATATTTCATCTTTAATATCGGCCACAATTGGTACTACATTAATACCATAACCATTCTTTCGCAAGTTTAAAACCAAATCATGTAAAGGAGATTCTGCTTGATCTAGTAAAATGACTTTTTTGGGATTGAATAACAATACCTGCTGCACTATCTCACTTCCAATTGAACCCGCAGCTCCCGTAATTAAAATTACTTTACCACTAATTTGTGATGCAATTTGCAGATTATCCAAAGCAATAGGTTGGCGCTCTAACAAATCGTTAATATCGAACTTTTTAATGCTTTTTGCAATTTGCTCCTGATCTTCCCAATCGGTTACTGCAGGCAATGTTAGTACTTTGAATTTGTTTTCCAGACATTCCTCTACAATACGTAACTTATCTTTTTTTGATAATTTTCTATCTGCTATAATTATTCCATCTGCTTTAAGTGCCCTTAACACTACAGCCGTATTATTTTTATAGTGAATAATTGGTAATCCGAGCATTTGCTTTTCTACTCTGGATTTTCTTTTTTCCAAGAAACCCATCAAGCGGTACTTCTTTAATTGATCTGCTGCCAATACGTTTGCCAAGGCTACCGCATTCGCATCTGAACCGTAAATTACCACTTTCAATTGCTTGTTTTTATCTACCCTGTTTAAATAGTGTTCAAACATATATTTGACCAATACACGATATACAAACAACATTACAAATGAAATTACCGCATTTACAACCAATCCTGGAAACAGGTAAATTTTGGTTCCAAAAACAAAATAATGTAGATAATTTACAAATGTTAAGATTGCTAAACTTGTCCCAGTTGCAAATAATAATTTTAGTGCATCTACAAAACTAGAATGCCTAATAATACCAGCATAAGTACGAAAAACCAAAAAACAACTGATGTTCACTAGTAACATGAACGCATAACGAACAGGAATAGAAAAACTATTGTAAAAGCTTAAGGTTAGATTGGATACAATTAAATATGTCAAGGTGCAGGATAACATTACGATACCTACATCAATTGTAAAAATTATCCAACGTGGTAAATAGCCTAAGTTTGAAAAACGCTGCGTAAAAAAACTTTTTCCAAAAGTTTTAAAATCAATCCCACTATATTTTTTCCCTTCTGTTTCTGACATAACTTTCAATCTTCTTATACTTCTTGGTTAATAGCAGCAATTCACAAAGAAAGACAATACGCCGATTCTATGTGTTAAAAAAATGTGAAATTACTTCTGCGATTCGCGTTCTATCCTCATCTCTTAAGTTAGATCCTGAAGGCAAGCATAAACCGCTGTTAAACAAGTTTTCTGCAACTTTTTCACCGTAGTAAGGATATTCTTCAAAAACAGGTTGCAAGTGCATCGGTTTCCACAATGGTCTTGATTCTATATTTTTAGCTTCCAAAGCCAATCGCAATGCTTTTGCTGTTTTGCCGAGTACCTTTTCATCCAACACTATAGCCGTTAACCAATGGTTGGAATAAAATTCCTCATTTGGCTCTGCGAAAATAGTAACACCCTTAACATTGGACAACAATTTGTGGTAAAAGGCATTCATTTCACGACGTAATGCTATATGTGCATCTAACACCTCCATTTGTCCTCTTCCAATACCCGCACAAATATTACTCATACGATAATTATACCCTATTTCACTGTGCTGGTAATGTGCTGCTGTATCGCGCGCTTGCGTTGCTAAAAAAACCGCTTTTTCTTTTTGCTCTTTACTAGCATTTACTAGTGCTCCGCCTCCGGACGTAGTAATTATTTTATTTCCATTGAAAGACAATACTCCAAAAGTACCAAAAGTACCACAAGCTTTTTCTTTATAAGTACTACCTAAAGCCTCAGCTGCATCTTCTACAAGTGGTATTTCATATTTGTTTGCTATTGTTAATACCTCATCTACTTTAAAAGGCATACCATATAAATGCACCGCAATTATTGCTTTTGGTTTATTTCCTTTTCTAATGCGATCAACAATCGCATTTTCCAAAGCAATAGGACAAATATTCCAAGTATCCGGCTCACTATCTACAAAGACCGGAATTGCTCCCTGGTACCGAATAGGATTAGCCGAAGCGGAAAACGTCATACTTTGACAAATTACCTCATCCCCAGCCTGAACACCTAACAAAATTAAAGCCAAATGTAAAGCTGCCGTACCAGAACTTAAAGCTGCTACTTCAACATTATCTTTTAAATACTGTTGTAAATCATCTTCAAAACCTGTAACATTAGGTCCTAAAGGCGCTATCCAATTCGCCTCAAAAGCTTCTTGGATATACTGTTGCTCCTTACCTCCCATGTGGGGAGATGACAACCATATTTTTTGTTCCATAAATTGAGCTTACCTTTTGGTATTTATTGCAAATCTAATTAAAAGACATGAGTTGTAAAACCATTTGTTTTTTTTTAACAAGTCTTATATAGCTAAATTATTCACTATCTGTTGATTTTAAAAATTCAAATTTCATACATCTAACATTATTGAGATATCAAACGTTTTAAAACTTACTTTTCATATCAATTTATACAGCTAATTTTAGCTATAAAAATTTCGTTTCCATCAATCCTTTCTATCTCAAAAAAAAGCACACTTTCCTTTACAAGGAAAGTGTGCTTTTTAACCTTCTATTTCATAAATATCAAACCAATGTTATATCTAAAAATTTAATTGGTTCAATACCCATCATTCGTGTTTCACTGAAATTAATACCAATCTACGTGGCGTCTTTCTTTGCCTAAATACAATTGTATTCCTACAGCAAAACGCAATGATTTCCCCACTTCAGGATTGTAATCTGGATCCAATAAAACCCCATCAAAACCATAATGTTGTTTGAAATGAAAAGCATAGGTTAAGTCGGCATAAATACTCAAACGATCTGCAACTTTTACTTGAGGTGTTAGGCCTAAAGAGGCTGTACCGATGGTTTCATATTTTTTAATACTTTCTGGCCCCGCTATTGTTACTCCTGAACCCGCATGTGCTAAAAGTCCAACTGTTTCATATGTCCAATAACTCAACTGAAACAGGCTTCCTAAATTGTAAACCGCTTCCAATTGGAAAGTATTGAATTCTATTCCGTATCGTTTGTACTCAAAACGATCGTTGTTATACGATAATTTTGCACCGATTGTAGGTGTAACCATATAACGCAATCCTAACTCTGCATGACGGAATCCTGCAAATTTACCTGTACTTTGTGGTGTTTTAAATAGCGATGATGGTTGTACGTATCCATATCCTGCATCCAAAGACCAATGGTTCCAACCGTCTTGTTGGGCAAAAGTCATTACTGAAAATAAGAATACAACTAGCAAATTTAGTTTATTGAATTGGAGCATTTTAAATAATTTTAATTATCCCATTGGGACATTAGGTTAATATTAATTGATTTATTGTTTCGTAATTTTTAAATCTATTTACACTTCTCTATCAAGAAGGGCGCAAACATAGGAAAAAAATTAAATAGAACAATTCTAATTAATTCTAACATACATTCACCAACTGTAACGAAGTTTTTACCGTCTCTATTATATCGCTTTAATTAATTCACAAAAAAGCGCCCTTTTTTGAAAAGGGCGCTTTTATTATTATAAAACCTGCTTTTGTTTTTTATAAAATGTATAACAAAACAAACCTAATCCCAAAAGCATCAACGGTATTATCCAATTATCAATAGGAACTGCTTGACCTGGATCTCCATCAGGATCAATTGGGGTTTGAGATTGAACAACTATAGTTCCTAAAAAGAAAATTATTATGGTTATGATATTCTTCATTCTATTATTTATTTATTGCACACTTATTTTTAAACGATATACTGCATCTTCTATTTTTACATTTACATGATAGATACCTGCTGCCCAACCATGTGTAATAATTTCTCCACTGGTACCCCTCCAGGTTCCTGCTGCTATTTTCTGTCCTAATTGCGATGTTACTGTATAAGTAGCTTGTATCGTTCCTTTCGGCAAACTCACATTACAGAATCCGTTAGTGATTGGATTTGGATACACTTTTACCACCTCAAGTGCATGCGTTTCACTTGCTAATTGCGCTCCATTGAATACCATTTGAAAACGTTGTGCTTCTGTTTGTACATTATTCACAGTAAAAACATGTTCGTATACACTACCATCTGTTGGAATCGGGTAATACGTATTTCCTAAGCTATCCCACAAATACGGTTGCAAACCTGCATAATTTTGTGCTTGTACCATCAAACGGTAGTTTGTCGCTGCTGTCATTCCTGTGATTTCCATTGGCAATACATCTTGTACATTCGCAGGCTCACGGTGTTCAACCGTCAACCGTTCTTGGTTATTCCTAAACGCAATATTTACTCCTCCTTTGTACATTTTTTGTGCATCTTTTGGTGTTATAGTATTCTCACCTCCTCCATAAAATGCTGCTACTAATGCATCTTCCGGTTGCCATACACCCGCATTTTGTTGTTGCAGGTTGATGCGCAATTGTGCGACAGGGTTATTTTTTGCAAACACTCCATTGTCAACCGTAGTTCCTTTGTGATTCTCTTTAATATTGAAGTTTGCTGTGGAAGCCGGTTTTACAAAAAATGCCTGACCGCTTTGTATTAAAGTTGGAATTGTGTTACTATAGCTAGCAGCCGTATTGGACCAACCCGTTACACTATCGTAGACTAAATACCCTCCTACTGTTGACAATTCAGGATCCCATACCCATAATTGGTTGTAATTTGAAGCATTATCCGAATCCGAGAGTAAAGCCGAAGGATCTATTGGACTTGCATATGGATTTCCGATATTCGTATGAATAGCCGTTGGCAGATTGGCATACACCACATCACCCGTTATTAAAGCACCAGTTGCCGATAGTACTGTCGCATCGGCTCCAGAAGCAATTGTAGTCGGTGTATCAGAATAAGAACCTGTAACAAAAACAGTAAAAGCATTGTTCTTATTTGCATCAAATAAAGGTTCTGTCATGGTATTGGTTACATTTTCCCAAGTTGTAGCAGTAGATTGTGTTGGATATTTTTTTATAGAATACGCTGGCCCTGTATGTAAACCCGTACCTGATGGTCCCCATACATCAACTCCTGTTCCGGCATTTACCACTCCATCATTTTGCCAATTGGCATAAACCGAGTTGTTACTCGTTCCTTTTACAGGAGCCGTTAGCATACGCCAAGCTCTTCGCGGTCCAATATAGCGCTCTGTCGTTACCGTTCCTGAACCCGCTATTGCTGCTCCATTATAGGTTCCAAAACTTGCTGTACCCGTTGCATCACTTTTAAATATAACACTTCCGTTATTGGTTAAATTTCCAGAAACTGTTACCACTACTCCTGGTTCAACCGTTACTACTTGCCCTGCATTAATAGTTAAATCATTTGTTTCCACATTTGATGTTACTGTAATATTATCGGCTATATAAGCATGCAAAGCAACGGTTGGCCCTGAAACATTGGACCAATTTCCGTTGGCATACTCTACATAGTCTATCACTTTCAAATTATCAATCGCTAAAGGCGGGTTTGAACCAGAAGAACCGTCATTAACCCACTTGAATTTAATCACAACAATCTGTCCGGTATAAGACGAAAGTGGTATTCTTTTGGTTTGGAACACATCCGAACCTTGAAATTCTTTCACCCCACTTATTCGAGTATCTGAGCCACCTGTATTGATGTATACCTCACCATAATCATAACTTGATTCACCTAAAGCTTTCCAATCGAATACTAAATCCACATACGTAGCTGTGGTTAAATCCACCTCAACTGTTGCCCAAGCGGTACTTGAAGCGGACATCGTATAGGCATTCGAAATACCATTGTCGTTTGAAATGTATAGCGCTTTATTTCCGCCGTTTTGGGTAGCATTACCAATAAAAAATTTATTCGTACTTGTACCTGTAAACACTATATCAGCTGTTGTGTTCTCAAAATCTTGTACATAAGGTACTGTTTGCGGTGCTGATTTTGTTGTAAAACTATAATTCGCACATATCGCCGATGTTACCTCATCTGCCCCAACCGCTTTTACATTCACATAATATACCGTATTGTAGTCCAATCCTGATGCTGTATAAGAAGTAGCTGTTCCATTGTTGTGGGCATTTAAAAAATCGGTTCCTCCCGCAGTTGTTCCGATACTGATCTCATAAGCCGTTGCTCCATTGTACGAATACCACTGAATGGTTGGGTTCACTGCAACAGCAGTCGCTCCATTAACTGGTGTATAGGGTAACACACAACCATCTCTAGTGGTAAACATCATTTCTGAACACGCTGAAGCTTCACCAAACGTATTGTAAGGCACAATTTTAGCAAAGTAGTCTGTATTATAGTTTAAATTCCCATTCAACGAATAGGTTGTTACATTTCCTACATCTTGCCCATTCAACACATCATAAGTGCCAGCAGCCGTGCCCAGATACACTTTATATCCCGTTGCCTCTAGCTGTGAAGCCCAATTGATACTTGTTGTCAAGTTCACATTTGTTTGATTGTTTGAAGGTGACGTTATCGCCACACATGTTGGCGGTACTGCTGGTATCGTTTCCCATACGACATCATCCAAATACGTTGACGAATTTGATGTTGCTTGTATTGCTAAAAAACTATCCGAAGCAGGCGCTCCATTTGGTATCGCAACAAATTGTTGGAAACTAGTACTCGTATTTACCGTTTGAAAAACTACAAAAGTAGCAGGGTCTGAAGGATTGGTCATATAACCAATTCTTATGGTTGTCGAAGCAGACGAACGTGCTGCAAATTTCAACCGGTGGGTGGTCGCTTCTGCATTGCTTATTCTTGGCAATACATAAGTAGCACCTGAACTATATATATAGAGTCCGTTTGGTGCTGATTGTGAATAAGAAGATGAAACATACACACTTCCAGCGGTACCACTTTTTTGTGTACATGCTGGCAAACTTGTATTGGCATCAAAATTCAAGGTAAATTCACTAACTGCTGCACATAAAGTGGTAAAAGCATAAGGCCCTGACCAAGTACTCCAATCACCACCACCGCAATCGGCTCGTACGTAAAATTCGTAAGTAGTATTTGCTAACAAACTACCAATTCCATAAGTAGTATCCGTTACACCTGTTACAACTGTTCCACTTCCTGGTGTAAAACCAGAAACTCCATATTCAACATCCCATAGCGTTTCTGCTGCACCTGCTGTCCAACCTAAATTTGCGGTTGCAGCTGTCACAGCTGTTGCTCCTAAGGCTGTTGGTGCCGGACAAGATGGTGGTTGCTCATAATGTACCGTAACCGTCCAAGTACCATCATCGACTTTACTATAAGTTGTATTACAGCCTGAGCCTCCCCAAGTACGATACGCATGCATTTCAAAAGTTACAACCGTATTTCCTGGAAAAGTCCCATTGGCAATTGAAAGATTACTTCTAGCGTAACTATGTGTACCACTAGAACTACCACTTCCTGCGCTATAACTTCCTTCCGCTACGCTAGTGTTTTGACAATATAACCGTGAACGTTGTTCCGATTTATAGGCGCCATTTGCAGCGGTCATATTATACACCACATCAACACCCGTTACAGTCCAGTTTTGCCCCGCAGGTAGTGTTACCGCTAAAGTTCCTATACAACTACTTGAAAAAGAGTTGTAATTGGTTGAAATGTCTCCAGTACTAAAGGTTGCAGTAACACTTTGTGCCGTTATACTGTTATAAAATAATAGGAGTAAGACTCCTAAAAAATGTAATTTTTTGTAATTCATACGCAATAGTTTTTAAAATATATTTGATTGGTTTGGTTAACGCTTCAAATATTGTTTATTTTAAAACACCATGCTATTTCTGGACTGCTACAAAACTACTACAAATGCGCAGGTACTGATTTGAAAGGGACCTCCGAGCCATCTTCCATGTTTCATTATTTCTTTCTATTAGTTAAACTTTTATTCATTCGTGTTTATTGTTTTTTATTTGTATTCCTGAATGCTTCACTTTTTTAAGCTCAAAGAAAGGCTTTTCCTTTTCCATGATGTTTCGCATTCTAGTAGGTAGTTAGCAGTAATAGCTGGTCTTTGATTAATTGTACAAGACGATTCCCTCCTTGAGGAGGGTTAGGGAGGTGTTATTTCTTAATTCATTTACTTTTTTTCATTGCCAAAAAAAGTAACAAAAAAGTCTAGCCTCTACATCTTCGGCGGTCTTATCAAGTTTTGAAGCCTAAACCCGCTGAACTCCTCCCGTTGGTCGTTAAACAGCAGCGCCTTTTTAACGGCTTCTGCAACTGATAGACGCTCGCCTGCCAGATGTTAAAGGCGAATAAAAATCTGCTAAATAGAGGTTTCCCATTCTAGAAAAAAGCCTACTGAAAACCCTCCTTTCCGCAGTATAAGCCTTGCGTAAAAAAATCAGAAACCTATTTTCGAGTATTCAGTGAGCAGTGGTCAGTAATTAGTCGTACGAGGAATTCCCTCCTTGAGGAGGGTTTGGGAGGTGTTTTTTATACAACAAATGGCTACACCCCTAAAGTCCCCTCAAAGGGGACAATACAATAACCCCAAGGCTGAGCATTTGAGATTAAGAGGAGAAACGAAGTTTCGGTCTTTTCGAAGGGCTGATCACTAATCACTAAACTCTGAACACTGATTACTGATCACTAATAGGAGATCCCTTCCAGTCTCTTTGCCAAAAGGTACACCATAAAATTTTACAATCTAATAGCACACTTTGATGTTGTGCATACCATTTATTGATTCTTACTTTATCGGGCCATATTATGGTATCGTTATACACTAGAGGATTTTGTACTGTAGCTAAAAGTGCTTCTTCATCTCGGTATTTGATACTGGCGATACCTGTTAGTCCTGGTTTATATTGTAAAATGATTCTATCTTCCCCTATCAACCTATCTGCATATCCCGGAATATCGGGGCGAGGCCCTACAAAACTCATTTCTCCTTTGAGGATGTTGAATAGTTGGGGAACTTCATCCCATTTGGTTGCGCGTAAAAAGCTCCCCCATTTTGAGATGGTTCTCTTTTTAGGATGTATGGTCTGTAATTTGTAAATGGTAAAAGGTTTTCCGTATTGACCGATACGGGTTTGGTAAAACAATCCATTGGAACGCATGTTCCAACAGTTGATTATCCAAATCATCAATAATGGTACTAGTAAAATTAAGAGTACTGCCATTGCCAATATTCGATCGGAACATTTTTTAATCATGATTGCCTTCAATTTTTATAATCCTTCCCGGATTTCCCACAACCATTGCCCCATTTGGAACGTTGTTTATTACAACTGCACCTGCTCCAATTGTAGCCCATTTCCCTATACGAATACCTTGTATAACAGAAGCTCCAATTCCTATGTGAGAGCCCTCCCCTACAACTACATTACCTGCTAAAGCAGCATTTGGTGATATGTGCACATAATCCTCAATAAAACAGTCGTGTTCTACCACAGCATTGGTATTGATGATGCAATGTTTTCCTATGACAACCTCTGGATTCACCACAGCTCCTGCCATTACAACGGTACCTTTCCCTATTGTAGAAAAATTAGAAATAACGGCTTTAGGGTGGAATACTTCCGTAAAATTGGTTTTTAGTTTTTCTGCAACGTTTTTGCGTATTTTGTTATTTCCTATACACAATACGCAATCGTCGTTTGATGTCAGTTGGATACTGGCCGAATGTAGTACTGGAATTTCTAGTATCGTTTTCGTATTGGGATTATCGTCAATAAAGGCTGAAATCGCTACATTCTTATTGCTTAAAATAGCATCGGCTATCACTTTTCCATGACCACTTGCTCCAAATAAATACATTTTATTTTTATTTTTTAAGGTAAAAAACCTTTTTATCGATTGCAATCAAAAGTACGATTTTATAGGAGATGGACAAGTTTTTGAATTGGTAATTGTAGAAGGGATTCTCTCCTGGAGGAGGGTTGGGGAGTTATAACTTCTTAATACTTTTACTTTTTTATGTCTCGATTCTATTTTGCCTAAGGAATCCATGAATCTTCGATTTTCAATGCCCAAAAAAGTACCAAAAAAGGGATTTTATATCCATACCTCAAGGGTTTCTTGGAAAAAGTGCCTATGTTTAATTGTTCCCTTTAAACGCTTCTGCGGTTGCTTGTCCTTCTTGAGCTATACCTTCGCGGACAAATACTTTTTTGATGGTTAACACTAGCACTTTTATGTCCAATAAAAAACTGAAATTCTCTACGTACCACACATCGAATTCAAACTTTTGATTCCACGAAATGGCATTACGCCCGTTTACTTGTGCCCAACCTGTAATTCCGGGGCGTACTTTATGCCTTCTTTTTTGAAAATCGTTGTACAACGGTAAGTATTGTGGTAATAAGGGACGCGGTCCAATTAAACTCATATCCCCTTTAATGACGTTTAATAACTGTGGAATTTCGTCTAAGGATGTTTTTCGAACGAAAGCACCTATCGCTGTTAATCGGTCTGCATCTGGCAGTAAGTTTCCCTTTTCATCTTTTTTGTCGTTCATGGTTTTAAACTTGATAATTTTAAACAGCTGTTCGTTTAATCCTGGACGTATTTGAAAAAAGAAAGGTTTACCCTGATTAGCAAAAAATAAACCTATTGTTACGATAATAAAAACAGGCAGTAGAACTACAAAACCGAATAGGGCTAAAATAAAATCGAACAGCCTTTTAATATAATTTTTATACATAAGCAATGTTCTTTTCCAATATTTTTAAATAACTTTCTGTCGCTTTTTCTAAAGAAAATTTTTCTTTTGCCAAATACAAGGAATTTTTCTTTTGCACTTCAATTAATTCTTTATTAAGTGTATACTCAACAAAATCTTTTGCTGTTTTTTCTGTAATATTAAATGGTAAAACATATCCAATATTACGAGATCGTATTGCATCAGCCTGCCATCCTTCATGATTAATTAGGATTGGTTTGGAAGCTGCTAAAGTATCAAAAAACTTATTTGCTGAATTTGCCCAAAGCTCTGGTATATCAACTACAAAAGAAGCCCCCATAGATACTGCATTATACCATGCTGGTAACTCACTTTTTGAAATAGAATCTAATATAAAAACATTTTTATTTAAAACCTTATTGCGTAAAGCTAGCTCTTTAATTGATTCTTTTTCAGCTCCAGACCCTATCAGAATAAAAACTAATTTAGGATCCAAAACTAAAGTTCTTTCGGCTAATTCAATAAATTTATTTACCCCATTTACTTTTCCAAAAGTGCCCGCGTATAGCACAGAGAAACTAGGATTAAAACCAATTATTGCTTCAATATTTATAGTATTATTGTTATTTTGAAATCGATTAATTTCTGCAATGTTCTCAATTACTACATCTGTTTTATTTTCAAATTGAGGATAACGTCGAACAATCGAATGTTGCATATCTGTTGAAAGTGGAACTATAGTTGACGCATGCTTATAAATTTTACTTTCTAATGCATAAAGTACTTTTTGGAGTACTTTATTCTTAATAACACCGATCGCTATAACTGCTTCTGGCCATACATCCCTAACCTCAAAAATATAAGGCGTTTTACTATGCGCTTTTTTCAATAGCGCTGGTATCCCAATAGTTAAAGGCGTTGAAGTTGCCAATACAATGTCTCCTTCAAGTTTTAATAATTTAAATGTTGCAAAATATAAAAATTTTAAAAAGACCATAATACGTTGCATAACCCCCATAGTATTGTTATATGGTAAATACAAATAATGCACAATAATACCATCTTTTTCAACCTTTGTCCATTTATTCTCTTTATACTTTACATCAGCTGTAGTTGTTATCACTTCAACTTGATAATCCTTTTTTATAAAAGAATGCGACAAATCATAGGAACGCGTTCCTCCATTTTCATTAGGAAACTTAAAATATTGATGGAGATATAATATTTTTTTCATTTAATTAATTTTGTAAAACTCTTCATATTTTTTGGCAATTTTAGCCCAATCATGATTTTTAAGTATCTCATTTCCAATAAAATTATAAGTAGCATAATCCGTCTTAATTTTTTCAATTGCGTTGACTATACTATCTAATTTTTGGCTATTGACCGCTTCCCCGATTTTCATATTATCATAAAATCCATCTATCCCTTCATTTCTAGTAAAAACAATAGGTAAGCCTTGTGAGATAGCTTCTATATAAACTAATCCAAAAGTTTCTGTATGTGAAGGCATTGTAAAAATATGAGACTTTTTAAATATTTGAGACAACTGAGCTTTATCATCAATCTTCCCTAAAAACTTAACATACGATTTATTCATCAACTGCCGCTTCACTTTTTTTTCATGTTTGCCTCCTTCCCCAATCAATGTCAAATGGTATTTTATCTCAAATTTATTAAGCACGCTTACTGCTTCTATTAATCGTAAAACATTTTTATTTTTTGTAAAACTTCCTACATAAACCAATTCAACAGGAAAATTTAACTCCTTTTTAGTTTCTTGTAAATTTTGAATCCAAAAATTATCAACTCCGTTCGGTATAACAATTGATTTATTTTCAAAATCAAAATATACATTTTGAAGATTCATTGTCTCGAAAAAGCGCTTTTTATAAACTGCTGAAATAAATATAATTTTTGATGCATTTTTTAAAATTTCTATGCCATAGGATCGCAGATGAATCATATACTTAAAAAACAAATTTAAATCTGTATTCCTTACTGTTATTATATAGGGAATTTTATGTTTCTTGTATAATTCATATGCAGCGCCTCCATCACTAAACCATGTATGTGCGTGAATAGAGGTCACCTTTTGTAAATCAATTTTATCTTCTAAATCATTTACTATTTTGCGTATTTTTCTCTTATAAAAAACTCTATCAGAGTACTTATTCAAAATAAGACTATATATTATCTCTGAATGTTCTTCTTTTAATTCTATTTTATTTTTCCCAATTCTGCTAACTTCCCGAATTGGGTTGTAAATAATTTGTGGAATTCCTAAGCTGTCCAATTCGCCCATTAATTTCTGGTATACTTTGGAGCCCGAAAAATCATTAGTTATATGTAAAACCTTCATCGCTTATTAAATTGTACCTTTCAAATCTTAAAAAAAAGTTGTGTTAAAATCACTTGACAAGATAAGTCTCCCATTTGCTCATAAAAATACTTCGAACATTCGCATAAATTGCTGCGCAATAAAACAATTGCTATTTGATTTTTAGAAACTTTTTCTTTGCTGTAATCCCATTTTTTATCACCCAGAGCATAAGGCAACAACCAATAATGAACATCTAAAACACCAGTACCTTTACTATTCTTGTATTTTATTAAATCAACACCTAAGACCGAACTTAAATTCATTAATAAATCGAAACTTGTTACTGCAAATTTAACATATTCAAAAGGGTTTCCTCTTTTTAGTTCAAAAGAAAGTTCACCAAATTCATTTATCTGTTCATCAACTCTATGTTTACCTTGATTTAATAAAATATCTTTTGCGATATCATATTTTTTTAAAAACAATGCATACGTAGATACTTGGACTGTGTAATATGTCCCAATATTATTTGGTGCCCTACCCTGATTTTTACCTTTTTCACTGTTTAGCATCCAATCAAAAAAAGCTTCAAACCACTTTTCTATTTCATCCTGATTGGTCATCTCCCAGTTTTTTGAAGTTTGAACCAATTGGATTCCGTCAATTAAATACACTAAAGGAAAAGCTCCAATAGTAGCCCCTCCTGTATTTGTTTTCCCTTTTACAACTTGCGCATATTCAAAATTAGGATTCATTCGGGTTGCCTCCTCTATAAAGAAAACTTTAATCAATTCTTTGATCCAGTTCACATATCTCTCATCTTCTGTATAAAAATACGCTAATCCCAATTTATATACTTCATTACAGACGGAACCCAGCATATAACTATCTTGCAAAGAATAAATTTCAGGATTTACCTCACCATCTCTTCCCACATATGGTAATCCTGTTTCAGTTTCAGGATTGGGCCAAGCGTATCGTGACAAGCTGTAATAATCATGAATACTCCCTTTGAAAGGCACTTCCTTATCATAGCATACTGAATATCGCTCATTTTTCTCTAAAATTTTTTCTACTTCAGCAATCAATTGTGCTTTTGCTTTCAATAAAACTGGATTTCCATTTAAAATACCGACCTTATTTGACAATAAAGCATCAACATTCGTAACGAATGTATTTGGATAATTGGTTGCCAAAAGGACCGGTGCCCAAAAAAGCAACCATAGAAAGAGAAATATCTTTTTATTCATTTTTATACAATGCTAAATACTTGGGTACAATTTCATCCCATGAAAATGTTCTTGCAAACTCATGCGCTGCTTTAGACATCTCTGTTTGCAGTTGTTGATTATTGTATAGTTGCTGTAAAATGCTATTAAAACTCTCTGAAAATAGCTTCTCGTCATGAACATCTACTAAAAACCCTTGGACTCCATTGGAAATCAACCCATCAATACCTGTTCCTTTTGTTGCAATTACCGGTAATCCACAACCCATCGCTTCGAAGTATACCCTACCCAAAGTTTCTGGATAGCTTGGCATTACAAATAAATCATAACTATTAAATAGTGTTGGTAATTTTTCATTTAAAATTTTCCCTTTCAAATTAACTTTACCTTCCATTCCCAAGTCAAAGATTAGTTTTTGCAAGGCCTCTTTTTCAGGTCCCTCTCCAAAAATATCAAAAACAAAATCCTTTTTAAAATTCTGTAAACTTTTAATGACTTTATCAATATTTTTCAGTGCAATTAATCTAGAAACTGTTATCAAACGAAGTTTCTCATTCTCACTACGAAGCCTTTGGGTATACTGAAAAAAAGAATCGTGTATCCCATGCGGAATAAAATGAACTTTTTTATTCGTCAGTTCCTTCGCATCAATAAGTTGTTTTGGACTAATTGCTACTATATTTGCTGCAGCCTCAATATTTTCTACAGTTTTTTTATCTGTGAACTGATTGATACCTCGCAAAGTAACTACATATGGAATCTTGTATTTTTCACTTATTTTTTTTGCTATAAATGCACTAGTATCTGCACATTGTGCATGAATAATTGTTGGTTGAAAAGTTTCCATAATCCCCTTAATTACTTTACGCTTTCGAAATAAACTAATCTGGATTAAAAGATTTCTAAAGAACACTTTTTTAGGCAATAATAAAACAGGTAATAACTGTATTATTTTTCCTTGTGTTAAGGATGTTTCATTCTGACCTAATTTAAAATACGCTTTCCATTTCCTAGAAAATTGAGCTAAAACAATATTCGCCTTTGGAAAAAAAAATAGATATTCAAACTTTAAACTCTTATCCCGACTCATTAACTGATTTTCGGTTACCAGCAAAATGTCATTTTCATTCTTTTTATGCTCTAATTCTGCAATAGGAAGTATTGAAGTAATCACTAATATTTTATCCATAATTTTCTCTTTTTGTAGGTGTCTTAAAAACTAAATCAGACTTAGTTCCTAATATTATTATAAAAACAATTATAAAAAAAATACTATTCTGATTAAAAAGTGCGTCAGTGTTGAGCGCAGCTGCCATATAAACAAATAACAGTATTGGAGGTACATATTTGAATTTGTAAAACAGAAAAAATAAAAATAAAAAAAGCAAGAAGGCTGTAATTCCGTAACGCAATAACACATTAACGTAACTAATATCTGTTTTAAAACCTTTGTAAAGCTCGTTTGTATAGGTATAATATTCAAAAACTGCTTTTTTATAAGGCAATCCAATAAGCCAAAACCCTTCATTTATCCTATTTTCAACACCTTGATAAATAACATCTCTATTATTTGAAACTGTAGACTCTACGATTGATTTTTCCTGAAAGATTATTGTTAAAATACGCTTGTCCAACTGTTTTTGAATACTTTCAGACGTATGGTAAACATATATACCAACTGTTATGAAAGCAAAGAAAGTTGCAAAAGCTTTTAAAACCAATTTAAAAGAAAAATTTTTCAATCCCAAATACAACAGTTGAATAACTAAAAGCGCCATAAATGTCCTATTAAAAGTCATTAATAAGCTAATAATACCTAAAAACGACACCCATTTTACCAGAGGTCCATTAGCATACCATAAGCTTTTAGGCACAAATAAAAGAAAAAGGCCAATGGCCCCAAATGAAGCATTAGAATTCATTAAGCGTCCTTTCATTGCCGTTAATACGTCTTGACCTTCCGTATTATAAATGGGTATTGAAACAAAAAGAGATAATAGCGAAATTAAAACGGAGGCTCCAATTGCACTTAATAACACCATCCAAACTTTTTTAACATCAGCCTTAATACCAAATAATAAGAGAATCAAAGACGAATATAGTGGTATTCCCAATCGAAAAGCTTTAAAGGAATCCATTAATGATTGTGAAAACACAAAAGGTTTAATAAAAAATTCTGTGAAAAAAACAACCCCTAAATAAAGAATAATAATTGCTTTAACTGAATCGTTTACTCTATATTTTTTATATGGTGAAGTGCAAAATAGATTTATAAATGGTAATAATAGAAAAGCAAACTCATTCAATTCTAGTTGCACCCCAGGTAAAGGTATTACCAATGAATTATTTGTTGGCAAAAAAAAGCCAAAAAAAATCACAACATAAAATATAAAATTCGCTATATTCATTTTCTACTTTCCTATAATTTTAAAAAATTAAAATTAAGTCTGAAACAAGCAACGAAATATTCTCTAAATGATGCACCTGTGAGTTTATACACTAACAACCTCCAAGAAGGATAATACAAAAAAAACATTGATAACATTACAGCAACCGCAACCCATTCAATACTTATCAATGAACCAACAAAAATAAAACCAGGAGTTATTATCAACGTAAATATGTTCCAGAAAAATTCCAAATCTGTACGCCCTTTGGCAACAACTAAACTACCAATAGGGTTACCTAAAGATCTTAACATCATATAAACAGACAATATTCTTACTAAAACAACAGCATCTTCAAAACCGTCTCCATAAAACACATTAACTACTATTTGAGCAAATACTAATAAACCAAAATACACAGGAATATTAATTGAGGCTACTATATTAATCAACTTTAAATAATTTTTTTTGAGCTCATCTGCATTTGATTGATACAAAGCTAAAGTTGGTGTTGCAACTTTAACAAGAATAGGGTTAATTATTTGAACTGGTCTAAAAACTAATTGTTTTGCCAAACTGTAAAGACCTAAAACATCCGTAGAGAAGAATTTTCCAATAATTAAAATATCCAAATCCCTATTAAAATAATTTACTACTTGCCCTCCTACTTGATACATTCCAATTCTCAAAAATGAACGTGTATCTGAAAACTTAAAGTGAAAAAGTAAACCATACTTTTTTAATCCAATAAATAAATAGCAAAGATTAGAACAAAATGATTGCAGTAAAAGGGAATACACCAAGGCATACACTCCAAACCCCTTAACCGCTAATAAAATAGCCGTAACTAATGACAAACATGCTGCTCCAATATCAATTGAACTAATTATATTAAATTGTAATTTTTTTTGCTCAATTGTTTTGAATTGTCTCCCGATTCCTGATAACAAAAGATTAACCCCTATAAGTACAATTAAATCATATAAAACTTCTTGATTATAAAAAGAAGCAACGAAAGGTGCTAACGCTACTACTATCCCATACATAACCCCACTAGCCAGCCAATTTATCCAATAAAGACTTGCATATTGTTGTTTTGTAATATCCTGTTTATGTAATATTGCAGAGGTCAACCCCATATCATTAAACAGCTCCATAAACCCCATTACAAAAGTCACCAAAGCCATTAATCCAAAATCTGCTCTATCAAGATAACGAGTTAAAATAGAAACTTTCAATACCGCAACAAGAGCCAATACTATTGTGCTAATAGTCGTCCACTTTACTCCTTTTTTAACTTGCTTCTCTATCGACATTGTATTTTCTCTAATTGTTTAACTAGTGCATCTTCCAACAAGTTTCTTGACAACAAACTTTTTAAAACTTCTCTATTATGAATCCTTTTATCATTGTCTAACACTTCTAAAGCATTAATATTATCTGCATTAAAATCATCAGAAATAGAATAAACGTGTATACCCATTCTTTTTAAAAACCTATAAATTGTATTGTTTTCATTTAAATACAACTTAGCTCCCATAAATAACATCACCACAATGTTACCAAAAGCTTGCTGGCGATAATGGTTCATTATTACAATACCACAACGTTTTAGATAATTATTATATTCCTGTAAACCCAGAAAAGTAGTTAAAGGTTCAAAATGATCTCTTAATGCAGTCTCTCCTTTTTTGAGGATATCCTCTTTATAACTTTGGTTCCCATAACTTAAAGGCAAAACTACTTTTCTATTTTCCAAATTAAATTTGTTGAGTAATTCAAATGCTTCTAAATGATTGTTTGAATAACTTGCAGAATTTCCTAGCATAATATCAGTCCCCGTTACCCAATCAGAATTTTCTCCAATCATTAATTCAAGAGGATAATAAGTGAATTTAAAAAAATCAAAATTCACACTTGCTTTTATCTTCATGAGTTCATGCTCTTCTTCGTATAACGCACCGCAAAAATCAACCTTCCGTATGGCTTTCGCAACTTCCGTATGAGGGCTATTCGTACCATCTATGAGACGGTATTTTAACTGTCTGAAAACATCTTTAAAACTGGTTAATAATTTCTCCTGTAAGTCTTTCTTAAAATATGCACCAAAGGTTTGTATTCCTAAAACATCCTGTTGATTGAAAAAAATAGGATTATTGTAAAATTCAAGTCCCCAAAACATACATAACGTTTTATAATATGAAGGGGTATGATTTAAAACAATACTATTAAAATAATTTAAACTGTGAAAGCATATCAATGTTGCATCTTTGAATTTTTCATGTAACTTTTTTAGATTGGCAACAGCATTAGTTTCTAAGAAAATTTGATTATTTGGATTTACGTATTTTAACGGTGCTGTAATATCATCAACAATTAAATAAAAGAAATTAGCTCCTTTATAAACTGCTTCAAATTGGGCAAACGCACTATTTATAAATTTTTCATCACTAGCAACATGAACAATTTTAACAGGTTTATCCATCAAATTTGCAATTTAACAAAACCTTCACTATGTGATATATCTCTTCTGTAGATAATTCATAAAACAAAGGTAAACGCACTAAACACTCTGAATAATTATCGGTATATGGCAAGTCTCTTCCATCATGCTTGTCGGAATAAAAAGGACTTTTATGTAAACTTAAATAATGGAAAACAGCATGTACATTTGCACTCCTTAGTGTATCTATTATAACTGTACGTTGTTTTACATTTTTACAGATTAAATAAAACATATGAGCATTATTGGTAGCAAAATTTGGAACAAATGGCATTTTTATTTCATTATCATTTGCCCAAACCTGAAGTAACTTGTAATACAGGTCCCACAATACTTTTCTTTTATTCTGTATACTTTGTATATTTTCAATCTGAGCCCATAAAAAACTTGAAATCAATTCCGAAGGTAAAAAAGAAGATCCTACATCAACCCATCCGTACTTATCTACTTCTCCTCTAAAAAATGCAGAACGATTGGTTCCTTTTTCCCAAATAATCTCTGCTCTTTTTGCAAATTGATTATCGTTTACAACCAACATTCCCCCTTCACCTGCAATTATATTTTTTGTTTCATGGAAGGAAAAAGCAGCCAAATGTCCAATACTTCCCAAAGCTTTCTTACTGCCATCTTTGAACACATAATAGCTATCAATTGCTTGAGCAGCATCTTCAATTACAAATAAATTATGCTTATCTGCAATTTTCATTATACAATCCATATCGCAAGCCACCCCTGCATAATGTACTGGTACAATAGCTTTAGTCTTATCCGTTATTAAATTTTCTAAAGTTGCTTCATCAAAACCTGGATGATCCGATCTACTATCTGCAAAAACAATCTTAGCACCCCTCAAAACAAATGCATTAGCTGTAGACACAAAAGTATAAGAAGGCATAATAACTTCATCACCTGGTTCTATATTTATTAAAATTGCAGCCATTTCTAAAGCATCTGTACAAGATGTCGTTAACAAACACTTTTCAAAACCGTAAGTATTTTCTAAATGACTTTGACACAACTGTGTATACTTCCCATTACCTGACAATTTACCTGTACTTACTGCATCGTACAAATAATGAGATTCCTTTCCTGTTAAATATGGCTTATTAAACGGTATATTCATAATTAATTTTTAGATGGGGTAAATTTACCTTTTGCAGGCAATAAAAACTTCATAAAACTTATTTCCGCGGCAGATTTCCTCTTCGTATATGTTCTTTCACTTACATTAAAATAAGTAACTTTTTCATCGGCTAAATCAATTTCTGACACATCTTTAATTATCTTAATTGAATCTTTATCACCGTTCCATTCCTTTAAATACTCTAACATTTTATCATACTTCTCATCGATAGAAACATTATTGAATTGATACCCCACCTTATCTGAGATTGATTTAGCAGGTGATCCTGCATAAATGGTATTATATTCCATATCTTTTGTAATAACAGATCCTACCATAGCCATTGCCTTATCTTGCACATTTACTGGAGAAACAATACAATGCCCTACAAACCAGACATCATTACCAACATTTAATGGTTTCTCCATTAAAAACCTACAACCTTCCAATGTATCACCATACTTAATATGACTCCATAATTGAGAATGAGCTCCTACACCGCAGTTATCACCAATTGTGCAACCACCAATAGAATCTATAATTGAAAACTGTCCCATCCATAAATTATGACCTATTTTACAAGGCTTATAACCATGTATATTACAGTCGTGCTGAATTTTACTGTAATCACCTATTTCAAAATCATCACAAATTATTTGAACATTATGACCTATATAGCAATTATCACCAATTACAATACGCTTAGCATTACCATTAATTCCTCGTATTACAACCGTTGGTTCAATTATAGTACCTTCCCCTATAATAATTTCATCTGCTAGAATAGTTGCAGTTTCTTTAGTATTTGTCATTTGTATATTAAATATCTATATATGCTATTCTTAAATAAATCTATTTTCTAATTTTTAAAAAAATTTCTCAGCTTTAAATGCTAATTTTAAACTAGTAAATCTTTGAATACTTTTCTTAATATTAAAAATATAAGCGTAAAAAATCCAAATAAAAAGCCACCCACAACGATTCCTTTTAATTTACCCAAACGTTCTATCTTCAAAGGTAAAATTGGTTCATCAATTATTTGAATTAAAGGTGTTTCTTTGCGTAAAGTAACTCTTGCTAATTCTAACTGTTTTACAATCTCTGTTAAAATTGCTGTATTGGCTTGCACATCTACTTGACGTCGGGCAGAAGGCACCCTATTAACATTTAATGCAGGATTCAATCCATAAACATTGTCATTTGCTACGGCAACTCCTTTTATTGCATTATTTAATTCATTCCTAACAGAGTCCGTTTGTCTCTCTAAAATTTCAACATTTTCTCTTGCTTTTTTACTTTGTGTTTCAATGTAAAATTCTGTAACCGTATTCACCAAATTATCTGTAAAATACTTAGCAAAAGATTCATTCGCATCCACAAAAGTAATCGTTCCAATACCCGTTTTTAAATCTTTTTGCTCAACAGAAAGCGACTCTTTGATTATTTTATTATAAATAACTCCTAGTATACTATCTTGAGCCCTTGTAAACCCTTCCCTCTTACTACCCGGGTTGAATATAATCTTACTCAATTTATCATCTTCTTTCCACCCCATATTATCAATATACATCTCTGCTAATGAAATAGTCTTTCCATTACTCTGAACAGGTGACAATAACGTACGCTCAACCATTGAACGTGATTTGAAAAAATCCATTAGGTTATTACCTGAAAAAACTCCTGCGGGACCTCCACCTCCAACATTAAAACCGAAAGAACTCGCTAATACCCCTAAACCTCCGCCCGAAGACTTGGCGTCTTCAACCACATAAGTCAACGTTGCAACATACACTGGCTTTTTTAATACTGAATATACTAATCCTAATACACCGCCTAAACAACCAGCTATAAAAAGCACTTTCCATTTACTCTTCAAATAATGATACCACTCTAGGATCAAAATTATCATTGTCTTAAAAGTAAGTTCTTCTTTTTCTTCTATCATAAAACTAAATTAAAGAATAATCCCTCCTTTTTTTAAAAATAACCTACATTCCGTTATAAAGGAGATGAGGCAAAAATACTTGTTTTTTATTACAAAATCACAAATTACAATCTTGAATTTTGACAAGATTAAGACTAAAAAAAACATTCACTACCATAATAATCCAAAAGCAACACAAATTTAACCTCTACTTTAAACAATTACCCCGATTGCTTTTTTTGAAAAAACATCAAACCGTAAGGTTTTTTTTAATCCAACAATTCCAATTATATTTGCGTCTTAATTATTTACTCGCATGAAAATATTACAATTACTTTTCATTATAATTTGTTTCTCCTTTAGTGGATTCTCACAAAGTCTATTCAATGAAAAAGACTTAAGCCTACTTACTTCGGATCAAATTAATGACAAACAATTAAGACAATTTAAAACCGAACTTAACAACAAGCAAATAACACTTGAACAAGCTCAAGCTCTAGCAATCTCGAAAGGAATGCAAGAAGAGGAGTTCAACAAATTAAAATCAAGGCTTCAAAATTTACCCTTAGAAAGTGAAACTGCAACTACTCAATACTCAGAGGAAGAACAGATCACAAATCAGCAAGACAGTCCACAAGACAATTTACAAAATGAAATTGAAATTGAAAATGTTAACAAACAGGTTTTCGGCGCTGAACTTTTTAACTCCAAGAGCTTAAGTTTTGAACCAAATCAAAACATGCCAACTCCCAATAACTATATTTTAGGCCCAAATGATACTGTTGAAATAGCAGTTTTTGGCGTACAACAATTTAATTATAGTGGTAAAATAAACAAAAATGGAACGCTTACAATACCTAATGTAGGCGATGTTAACTTAAGTGGATTAACTTTTGATGCTGCAAAAACCAAATTGAATAGTAAAATCTCCACAATTTTTACAACTTTAAAAAATGGAAGCAGCAAAATTGCTGTTTCAATTGCTAATTATAGAAGTATAACAGTAACTATTATTGGTGCTCAACAACCTGGAAATTACAGATTGAGTTCTATGAGTACAATTTACAACGCTTTACATGTTGCAGGTGGACCAAACGAAATAGGAAGTTATCGTAAAATTGAACTTATCAGAAACAATTCAATTTTAAAGCAAATAGATTTATACCAATTTTTAGCAAAAGGAGACCAAAGTGACAACATCGTTTTACAAGATAATGACATCATTCGCATTCCTAGCTATGATTCTCGTATCACACTAGAAGGCGAAGTTAAACGTCCTGGAATTTTTGAAGTTTTACCAAACGAAAACTTAGAACAAATCTTACAATACGCCTCAGGTTTTACCGAAAATGCTTACAAAAACAGAATTATAGTTTATAAAAAAAGTAATTCTGAATTAGAAATTACTGATTTGAATGAAACAAATTATTCTAACTATAATCCAAAGGCGGGCGATGTAATCAATGTAGACAAAATCTTAAATCGCTATAAAAACAGGGTTCAAATTAAAGGAGCCGTGTATCGTCCTGGTAATTATAGCTTAAAAGATAACGAAACACTTACAATTAAAGATTTGATTGAAAAAGCCGATGGTTTAAAAGAGAATGTATTTCTAAAAAAAGCCTCTTTAATTAGAGAAAAAAGTGATTTAACTAAAGAATACATAAGCATAAATTTAGAAGCTGCTTTAAACGGAAACGAAGATGAAAACAAGGTTCTTCAAAAAGAAGATGTTATCACAATTTTTTACAATCAAGAATTATTAGACACCTACAAAGTTTCGATTGATGGTGAAGTTCGACAACCTGGCAATTACGATTTCATACAAGGTATGTCCTTATATGATTTACTTTTAGAAGCCCAATACTTAACAGACAAGGCCTCAAATGTTATCCAAATATTTAGAACAAAAAAAAGTGATCAATTCAATCCTAATGATAGTGAAAAGATACAATCATTTACTATAACTCAAGATTCAGATTCTTTTGAAAACCTTATATCATTTATGCTTCAAGCCAATGATAGAGTCGTTGTTAGAAAGATAGTTTCCTATGAAGTCCCTCAAATGGCAACAGTTACAGGTGAAGTATTATATTCTGGAAACTATGCAATTGTTAGTAAAGAAGAACGTATTTTTAACTTTATTAAAAGAGCAGGCGGATTAACCGATGAAGCTGATCCTAGTAGTATTAAAATCAGAAGAAACAACATCAATATACCAATAAATTGGGCTGAAATAAATAAAGATAAAAATACTTCGGAAAATATTGTCATCCAACAAGGTGACAACATTATTATTCCTAGAAGAATGCAAACAGTTCATGTTACTGGCAATGTAATGTTTGAAACTGAAGTGCCTTATAATAAGGGTAAAAAATTGAAATATTATCTAAAAAATGCTGGAAACATATCCGATAAGGGTTGGTTAAAAAGATCTTATATTGTTCATCCTAACGGTTCAGCTAGCACAATTGGAAATTTCTTGTTCTTCAGGTTTTACCCTGAACCACAACCAGGAAGTATAATTATTGTACCTGAAAAACCAGAACAAAAGAAACTAACTACAACTGAAGTCGTAACAATTGGAAGCGTTTTAACAAGTCTTGCAGGTATTTTATTCGCAATAATGAAGTAACCAACACAAACTAAATAAAACATTGCAACAAAAAAAGCCCAAAATAGATTTACTATTTTGGGCTTTTTTTTAAGTCGTGCTCAAATTAAAATTATCATATCTTTAATGAGAGCTCGTTTCTAATCAAAATTTTTAAAGCCTACCATCAATTTCACCTTCAATCACCCCTTTTACATCAAAAATAACTGACTGATCCTTTCTAAAATTACTTAAATCAATTTGTTTAAACTCTTGATGTGCCACACCTAATACAATGGCATCAAATTTATTATTTGGTAACTCCTTAACTGTTTCAATACGGTATTCGTGTTTAACCTCATTAGGACAAGCCCACGGATCATAAGTTACAACATTTATACCATAATCCTCTAAAGCTGAAATTACATCAATAATTTTTGTATTTCTTACATCTGGACAATTCTCTTTGAAAGTGATTCCTAACATTAATAATTGCGCACCATTAATCTGTATCCCTTTTCGAATCATACATTTCACAACTTGAGAAGCTACATATTCTCCCATTGAATCATTTAAGCGTCGACCTGCTAAAATAATTTCAGGATGATATCCTTTTTCTTGTGCTTTTTGCGCCAAATAATATGGATCCACACCTATACAATGCCCTCCTACTAAACCTGGCTTAAAAGGTAAAAAGTTCCATTTAGTCCCTGCAGCTTCTAAAACTGCATGGGTATCAATGTCTAACAAATTAAAAATTTTAGCCAATTCGTTCACGAAAGCAATATTAATATCTCTTTGAGAATTCTCAATTACCTTTGCAGCTTCCGCCACCTTAATATTAGGCGCCAAATGTGTACCCGCTGTGATAACACTTTTGTATAAGTCATCAACCTTCAAACCTATTTCAGGAGTAGAACCTGCAGTAACCTTTAATATTTTTTCAACAGTATGCTCTTTATCCCCAGGATTAATTCTTTCAGGTGAATATCCTCCAAAAAAATCTACATTAAACTTAAGTCCCGAAATTTTTTCTAGTACAGGAACACATTCTTCCTCTGTTACACCTGGATATACAGTAGATTCATAGATTACAATATCACCTTTTTTAAGAACCTTCCCAACAGTTTCACTTGCTCTATAAAGAGGGGTTAAATCGGGACGATTATTTTTATCTACAGGAGTTGGTACTGTAACTATATAATAATTACAATCTTTAATATCCTCCAAACTCTTAGAATTATACAATCCTACATCTCCTGAATTTTTCTTTTTTAACACAGCACTTAATTCCTCATTACTTACTTCCAAAGTACTGTCAATTCCTTCATTTAACTCGTTAATGCGATTTTGATTAATATCAAAACCCACTACAGGATATTTAGTTGCAAATAATCTTGCTAATGGCAACCCTACATATCCTAAACCTATAATTGCAATTTTTGTGTACATTTTTTAAATCAATAATTATACTAGTTAACCATAGCTACTAGTCTGTAAATTTCAATTTGCAAATCTAACCTTTCTTTATTAAAAAACAAGTCCCCTAACGGTATAATAACAATAAAGTAGAATCTTATTTTCTATAGAAAACAAGATTCTACTTTATTAACATTTCAAGTAACTTAATTTTTAAAACTTCAACGATAAGAAGAGCAAAAAAAACTTTCTGCATTTTGTATTTTACTTACATTTTTTTCTACTTTCCAATACCTTGGTATACAAAACCGATTTTTTCCAGAGCTTCACGGTCTAACAAGTTACGGCCGTCGAATACAAAGGCTGGTTTTTGCATATTGTCGTAAATGCGTTGCCAGTCGTAGGTTTTGAACTCATCCCATTCGGTTAGTATGGCAATGGCGTGTGCTTCCTTACACGTATCGTAAACCGAATCGGTCACTGTTACTAGGACTTCGTTTTCTGCATCCGTTCGGCTTCCTAATTCTTTTAAATCAAACTGGATTTGGCTCGCTTTTACTTTGGGATCGTATACCGCAATATTGGCTTGTTCTGCCAATAAATCGTCCGCCACATAAATAGCCGCTGATTCTCGGGTATCGTTGGTGTCTTTTTTAAAGGCCCAACCCAAGAAAGCAATTTTTTTACCTGAAACCGTGTTGTATAAAGTCTTGATGATATTGGTGGCAAAACGTCGTTTCTGATGGTCGTTCATGATGATGACCTGCTCCCAATAATCCGCTACTTCTTTTAAACCATACGATTGTGCGATGTATACTAAATTTAAGATGTCTTTTTGAAAGCAAGATCCCCCGAAACCTACTGATGCTTTTAAAAATTTAGACCCGATGCGAGTGTCCATACCGATAGCACGGGCTACTTCATTTACATCTGCTCCTGTTTTTTCGCACAATTCGCTCATGGCATTGATCGATGAAACGCGTTGGGCTAAGAAAGCATTCGCGGTCAATTTTGACAATTCTGACGACCAGACATTAGTCGTTAAAATGCGCTCTTGTGGTACCCAATTGGCATAAACTTCCACTAATTTTGCAATAGCTTCTTTCCCTTCTGGTGTAGTATCCCCACCAATTAAAACGCGATCTGGCGCTACTAAGTCTGGAACCGCCGTTCCTTCTGCTAAAAATTCCGGGTTGGATAGAATTTGAAATTTAACTCCATTACCCGTATGATCCAAAATATCTTTAATGGCAGTTGCTGTACGTACTGGAAGCGTTGATTTTTCCACTACAATCTTATCTGTTTTTGCTACGCGTGCAATTTGACGGGCACACAATTCGATGTATTTTAGGTCGGCCGCTTTCCCTTTTCCAACCCCATAGGTTTTCGTTGGCGTATTTACTGAAATAAAAATCATATCCGCCTCTTCGATTGCTTGGTCTACGTTGGTAGAAAAAAACAAATTACGTCCTCTTGCTTCGGCCACTATGTCACTTAATCCTGGTTCGTAAATGGGAATATTTTCTACATTTTCATCGTTCCAGGCTGCAATGCGATTGGCATTCATATCCACTACCGTCACTTTTATGTCTGGGCATTTTTGTGCAATAACTGCCATTGTTGGCCCACCTACATACCCTGCACCAATGCAACATATTTTTTTTATTTTCATTTTATATCAACAATATTAAATTAGTTTTAACCAATCATTAAAACAATTATTTTAAATTTTCCCAATACCAACTTATAGCTTCTCTCAACCCCTCTTTCAATGAATATTTTGGATTATAACCTAACAATAGCTTTGCTTTTGAAATATCCGCTAATGAATGAGAAATATCCCCAACCCGACTAGGACCATAAATTACGTTAACTTCATTTATTTCTGGATCATAAAAAGTTAAATTTAATTTTAACTCTTTCACTAAATCATTTAAAGTAGTTCTATCTCCAAAAGCTGTATTGTATACAGTATTAATGGCTTCGGTATCATTAGTTAACATTGCTAATTCATTCATTTGAATCACATTGTCTATATAGGTAAAATCCCTTGACTGACTTCCATCTCCATTAATAATAGGATTTTCATGCATCATCAACTGTTTTACAAATAGTGGAATCACCGCAGCATAAGCTCCATTAGGATCTTGCCTTCTTCCAAAAACATTAAAATAACGCAACCCAATTGTCTCTAAACCATATGTTTTACTAAAAATATCTGCATACAATTCATTGACATATTTAGTAATTGCATATGGTGATAATGGTTTTCCAATTATTTTCTCCACTTTAGGTAAATTTTCAGAATCTCCATAAGTTGACGAACTCGCTGCATATACGAATCTTTTAATCCCTGCATCACGAGCTGCTACCAACATATTTAAAAAACCTGATATATTCACCTCATTTGATGTGACTGGATCCTCAATTGAGCGTGGTACGGAACCTAAAGCTGCTTGATGCAAAACATAAGTAACCCCTTCTGCTGCCTTTTTACAATCTTCAAGATTTCTGATATCTCCCTCAATCAATTCAAAATTTTCATTTTGCAACAAGTGCTCTATATTATGCCTATGTCCCGTTGCAAAATTATCCAAACAAGTAACTGCATACCCCTTTTCTAAAAAATAGTCACATAAATTGGATCCAATGAAACCAGCCCCTCCAGTAATCAAAATTTTTACTTTTTTCTCCATTTCCTCATGATTTTTTCCCATCTTTTGGTTTGTTGTTGATCTTCTAGATACGCTTCTTCATAACCGTAGCCGTAGCCGTAACCATAGCCGTATTTCGCTTTGTTTTGGAATCCGTTTAACACGATACTAATGTTGTGTAGTTCCCCGCGTTTGTGCTTTTCATTTACTACACTTAGCATTCCTTTTTTGGTGAATCCTTGACGTGTTACATACAAGGTTGCATCACAAAATTGTGCCAGTTCTAATGCATCTGCCACTAATCCAACTGGTGGTGTGTCTAAAATGATGTAATCGTATCGTAATTTCAACTCGTCCATCATCTCTTTTATGGCCTCTCCCATTAATAATTCTGATGGATTGGGCGGAATGGGCCCTGAGGAAATTAAATCCAAATACGGGATATGTGTGGACTGTATTACTTCTTCAATGCTTTTTTGCCCAATTAAATAATTTACCACTCCCGTTACATTGTCCACGTTGAAATCGCCAAAAATTCTCGGTTTGCGTAAATCCAAACCAATAATGATGGTTTTCTTTTCACTAAGGGCAAAAACAGTTGCTAAATTAATTGAACAAAAAGTTTTTCCTTCTCCACTTACTGAAGAGGTCAACATTACAATTTTTGCACCAGTGTTTTTTTGCTTTTTGTACAAAAACTGGAGGGAAGACCGTATTGCTCGGAAGGATTCTGCCAATGGCGTTTTAGGCCTTTCAAAAACTGATAAATTACTCTCTGTATTCTTCTTCCCTACAACTCCTATAATTGGGATTTTGGTTAACTTTTGTATGTCGTCAACCGTATGTAGATTGTTGTCCAATAAGGTTCCGATGAAAATAATCACAAAAGGAATTACAATTCCTAAAATTGCTGCCAAAATATAATTAACACTTGTCTTTGGTCCTCTTAATCCTCCCCCCACATCTTTTGCTGGATCGATGAACTCGATGTCGGAAATATTCGCTGCCTTTACAATTTCAGCTTCACTGCGTTTTTTTAAAAACGTATTGTAAATATTGTCTTTTAAATCGTATTTGCGTGTTATTTTAAGGTGCTCTTGCTGCAACTCTGGCAACTCGCTTACTTCTCCTTCAGTGATCCTTATGTTCCGGTTTACAATTTCCAAATCAATTAAAGTAGCAGTTTTGACACTTGCAATATTCTCCAAAAGGACCTTTTTCACCGCTTCCATTTCTACATCAAATTCAGTAAAAAGTTTATTACTCTTTACCGCATATCCCATTTCTGCACGTTGTCCCGATAACTGAATTAAACGCGAGACATTGGTTAAAATATTAGGATCATCAATTCCAGCAACAGCAGGAGCCGGTAACTTTGAAAAATCAGTACTCTTGTCTAAATAGGACTTTAAATAATTCAGATATTTCAGTTTGCGATCAATTGACTCCTTCTGAGCGTCATAATCTGTCAATTTCTCCGTCAGTTGTCCTCCACTTCCTTTTAATTCGAACACATTTTTACCCCTTCTAAAGTCTTTTAATTCGTCTTCAGCAGCCTTCAATTGGGTTTCCATTTCTAACAATGTACTATCAATAAAACTGATTGTATTGGTTGCAAATAAATTTTTACTATCCAATTGATTTTTACGCAACACCTCAACAGTTGTGTTCAAAAACTCTACTAAACGATGCTTGTTTGTTCCATTTAAACTTAAAACCACAACCGAAGCCGCTTTCATATCTGCCGCAACATCTACACCTTTGTAACGCGCTACAGTACCGTTAAAATCTTCAAATCGGATGTAGTATTCTTGGTTGGCATAATTTGTTGCATCGGGTTTCAAATGCAAGCGCCCGTGAAAGAACGGCAACTGTATTTCTTGGTCAATACCGTACTTTTTCACGAAAAGCGTTTCCCCCATATCGATTTGACTTCTGGAATTATCGACATAGTGTACTAAAGTTCGTGTAGGACTTTCTCTAAAATCAACGCTTAACTCGTACTCCTTATCCGATACAAATTTAATTTTTATCAGTCCACCTAAAAGTTGCCCTTTGTTTTTGTCTATTTTCAAATAAAAAGGTGCCGTACCGTATACATCTTCATAATTGTACTTTCCCTGTTTGAGATAGCTGATGTAATATTCCAACTTATCCACCACCACCTCATTGTGTGAACGTGATTTTAAAGTGGTGATGACCGTTTGCACTTTATCGGACACGCCTCCCCAGTTGAACACTAAACTGGTGTTTGAGGTAAAGAAAGGATTGTTTTCGTCTTTTACCACAATAAAAGATTCCATCCCGTATACCTTTTCTTTTCGGATGTTTACATTATAGGCGATGGTAAAGGTGATGATGCAACACAGCACAAACCACTTCCAATTGGCTAGTAATTTTAGTAAAAACCCTTTAAAATCGAAACTTGACTGACTTTCTAAAAAGTTAAAATCTTTTGCGTCTAACATGAGGTTACAAGTTTCGGGTTAGTAAAATGGTTGTGGTAATTAATGACAAAGCCGTCATGATAGTCCCTACACTTTGCATAACGGTAGTACCGGTACCCCAAGACTTTTGACGTAGCGGCTTAATGTAAATATAATCGTTTGGTTGCAGGTAGAAGGCTGGTGAATTCACCGCGTCAGCATCCGTTAGGTCTAAATAGTAGGTTTCAAAACCATGTGGCACTTTGCGTATTACTTGCACATTTTTACGATCTCCTGTAAAGGTAATATCTCCGGAATTGGCAATAGCCTCCATAATGTTTGCTCGGTCTTTGAAAATTACTTGTGTGCCTGTACTTCCAATTTCCCCATTAATCGTATAGCTTAAGCCTGCCATTTTAACATTGACAAACAAACGGGCTTGCGTATTGAAATATTCGTCTAATAATCTTTTTTCTATGGTGGTGCGAATTTCCTCTGTGGTATAGCCTAAAACGTTTAACTCCCCTAGAACCGGAATTCTGATATTTCCATGATCGTCTACCGTGAATCCGTTAAAATATAAACTCTGTGCCGAATTTTGATTTTGATTTCCAGTTGTAGAAGGCGTAAAAATATCGACCAATTTCTGATCCAATGCTTTGATGGTTATACTTAACACATCATTGGTTTGTACACGATAGGGTTTCGTATTGGAAGGATTGATTTCTATGGAATTCATTTTTTCGTTTCCTTTTTGCAAATAAACCAGGTCTTTATTTGGGATACAGGAAACCGATAAAAGGGAAATGATAAGGTATACGAAAAAAAATTTCTTCATTTTCATCTGTTTAGGAAACAAATATAGTTTTTCCCCTTCAATTTTTGAAACTCTACACTAAAAAAGCCCTAAACTTGTTTGATTGCTTTTTCAAAAGGGATTCGATGTATTAAACTTCGGCCTAAGGTTACCTCATCGGCATATTCCAATTCGTCTCCAATAGCAATTCCTCTGGCAATGGTTGACGTGATAATATTGCATTCTTGAATTTGCTTGTAAATGTAAAAATTAGTGGTATCGCCTTCCATGGTAGAACTGAGTGCAAAAATGATTTCCGTGACCGCCCCCGACTTTACTTTTTCTACTAAAGTATTTATATTCAATTGGCTCGGTCCTACTCCTTCCATAGGATTAATTTTACCGCCTAATACATGATAGTGTCCTTTGAACAAACCTGTATTTTCGATTGCCATTACATCGCGTACATCTTCTACCACGCAAATTACTGATGCTTCTCTTGTTGTATTGTTACAAATTTCGCAACGTGTTGCATCCGCAATGTTGTGACAATTGCTGCAGTACTGTATTTCTGAACGCAACTTGGCTAAGGATGTTACCAAAGTTTCCGTTTGTGTATTAGGTTGCTTTAACAAATGTAACGCCAAACGCAGGGCTGTACGCTTTCCAATACCCGGTAACTGCGCAATTTCATTTACAGCGTTTTCCAATAATTTAGACGGTAATTCCATGCTTACAAAAATACAAAATATGCACTACCAAAAAATATATTTATTCTTTTATCTTTGTTGCAAATCAGTCGTTATGCAACCCTTTTCCATTATACTTTTAATTCTCGGTTATTTTTCAATTCTTGTTTTGTTTTCGTATTTTATCGGAAGACGATCTAGTAGCAACAATGATTCTTTTTTTAAAGGTAACAAACAATCGCCATGGTACTTGGTAGCCTTTGGAATGATTGGAGCATCACTATCTGGGGTGACTTTTATATCAGTTCCGGGATGGGTTGAACATTCTCAGTTTAGCTATATGCAAGTCGTTTTGGGTTATATAGTGGGGTACTTTGTTATTGCTACCGTATTACTTCCTCTCTATTACCGCTTGAACCTGACTTCTATTTATACGTATTTAGAGGGTCGTTTTGGTCGCTTTTCTTATAAAACAGGCGCTTCTTTCTTTTTGCTTTCCCGCATAGTGGGAGCTAGTTTTCGTTTGTTTTTGGTGGCCAATGTCTTGCAAATTGTATTATTTGACGCACTAGGAATCGCTTTTTGGCAAACGGTGACCATTACCATTTTACTGATTTGGCTGTACACTTTTAAATCGGGGATTCAAGCTATAGTCTGGACGGACACTTTGCAAACGCTGTTTATGCTTATTGCACTTGGGGTAACGCTTTATTCCGTTTACGATGCTTTGGCATTAGACAGTGGCTCCCTTATTCGCTATGTATCGGAAAGTTCCCTTTCTAAAACTTTCTTTTTTGATGATATTAAATCGAATCACTACTTCTGGAAACAGTTTATTTCCGGTGCCTTTATTGCCATTGTGATGACGGGGCTTGATCAAGACATGATGCAAAAAAACTTGACGTGTAAAACGTTGAAGGATGCACAGAAAAACATGTTTTGGTTTACCATTGTTTTAACCATTGTCAATTTGATTTTTTTGGTCTTGGGTCTTTTGTTAACAGCTTATGCCCAACAATATGGCATTGACGCGCACCGCGATGATTTGTTCCCCGTTTTGGCTAAAGATTATTTGGGTACTGGTGTTTTTATTTTCTTCCTACTTGGTTTGATTGCTGCTGCCTATAGTAGCGCTGATAGTGCATTGACTTCGTTGACTACTTCGTTCAGTATTGACATCTTGGATATTGAGAAAAAATACGACGCTGTTACACAAGTAAAAGTTCGTAAACAAATTCATGTTTTGATTTCGCTTATTTTAGTATTGGTGATTATCACTTTTAAATATTTGATACAAGACGCGAGTGTTATTTCAAAACTGTTCACTTTTGCTGGGTATACGTATGGACCGCTACTTGGCTTGTACAGTTTTGGTTTGTTCACCCAATGGAAGGTTAAAGATGTTTTTGTTCCCGTAGTAGCCATTTTGGCTCCTATTTTGACTTATCTCATCAGTATTTCCTCCACACTGTATGCGTATTACACGCTTCCTTTTACTGATTGTACTAACAGTAAGTGGGAATGTGCCACACAATACGCGCAAGCGCATTACTACCAGTTTGGTTTCGAATTGTTGCTTTTGAACGGTTTGCTGACTTTTATTGGATTAATATTGATTCGTCGCCAACAAGACTAAGGTACACGAAACCTCATATTGGATATTATTAGCCGACAATAACGCATAAAACTCTGGATTTTCGGTACCCGGATTAAAGATTACACGTCGGGGTTTTAAGCTTATGATATAATCATAATATTCCACTTGATGCCTCGGATTGATGTATAGTGTTACGGTATCTACTCCATGAAAAGGTAGTTTTTCTGTTTCAATCTTGATGTCCATCGCCATACCCGGTTCCTTCCCTATTGCTACCACTTGATGGCTTTTCCCAATTAAATTTGAAATGGCTTTGTACGCATAGCGTTCTTTGTTTGTGGTGGCTCCAATAACTAAGGTTTTCATGACGACTATTTTTTCATAAATTTAATTAAATTTAAATATTAATCATAACTTTGAAATAACAATATTTTAAAACACCTTAACCCTTTGCGGGTTTACCTTTGCAAAAAAACTTATGGAATTATTTATTTATGTATTCGCCGCGTTATTTTCGGTACTGAACCCTTTAGGTGCTATTCCTATTTTTGTGGGACTTACCCAAGACGACACCAAACAAGAGCGTTCTCGAATTTCCTTATGGACTGCCCTTAATGTATTTATCATTCTGGTTATTTCCTATTTCATTGGAGAGTATGTATTGGCTTTTTTTGGCATCAGTATTGATGCTTTGCGTATTGCGGGAGGAATTGTAATTGTAAGTTCTGGTTTTGCCCTGTTAACAGGAAACTTCAGCAAAAAAAGAGGTGTTAATAAAAAAGTCACCAAAGATGCCCGTCAGCGCAACGATATTGCTTTAAGCCCATTAGCCATCCCCATGCTTGCGGGACCCGGCTCTATGTCGTTATTGATTGCCTTGTATCAAGAACACACTAGTATTTCGCAAAAAATCATTACTTGTATTGCTATTTTTAGTGTGGCTTTGGTCATCTTTATCATTTTAAAAAGCGCTCATTATTTATCCCGTATTTTAGGTGCTTCTGGTATTGTTGCCATATCGCGTATCATTGGTTTTATTGTAATTGCCATCGGTATACAATACATCACGAGTGCACTGGTCAATATTTTCAAAATCGTATAAAAAAATCCCAAACCTTAGGTTTGGGATTTTTTTTAACTTAGAAAACCCACTGCTACTGTATTGTTGGTTTTCGGATCAATCATAATAAAGGATCCGTTATTTTTATTGTTTGCATGTTTATCTAGAAAAAGTGGTTTTGCCAATTTCAAACTGATCGTTGCTATATCATTCAATTGCACCGCTGTGACCGCTTCGTTTGATATAGCCGTTTCAGGCGCAATGGTGTTCCCAATATTTTCTACTTTACAAAATTCTACTCGTGCTCCTGATTGTATGTAGTATTTTAACTGTTGCTGTAATGGTTTTTCATCCAGCCACACGATTTGTGCTGTTAACTCTTTTGCAAACAAGCCTTCCTTTTCCTCTTTTACGAACATGTTGCCTCTGCAAATATCAATTTCATCGTTTAAGAGCAATTGAATGGATTCTCCTTTGGTGGCTTTCTCCAATAGTTGGTCAAACTTTCGAATTGCTTTTACTACTGATTTTTTCCCTGACGGCAAAACGGTAATTGTATCACCTACCGCTATTGCACCAGAGGCAATTCGTCCGGCATAAGCACGGTAATCTACAAATTCCTCATTTTGGACATGGTATACTTGTTGGACATCCATTCGAAACTCTTCCATCTGGTAGGGTTTCTTCTGAAACTCGTGTAACTTTTCGGAAACGGTACCACCCGGATACCAATTCATATTTGATGATGGCTGCACTACATTATCCCCTTTTAAGGCACTAATCGGTATAATTGCAATGTCTTGTTCCAAATACTCCCATTGCTGTATCATTTTGTTGATGTCAGCGGTTATTTGCCAATACACCTCTTCACTATAGTCTACCTTATCCATTTTATTGATGCAAAATATAATACCCGGTAATCGCAATAAGCGGCTGATAAAATAGTGTCGGTGGGTTTGTTCCAACAATCCTTTTCTGGCATCAATTAAAATAATAGACACCTCACTATTGGAAGCTCCTGTTACCATATTCCGCGTGTATTCCACATGACCTGGACTATCGGCAATGATAAACTTTCTGGTATTTGTAGCGAAATAAATATGCGCGACATCGATGGTAATTCCTTGTTCGCGTTCGGCTATTAAACCATCCGTTACCACCGAAAAATCAAGATCTTCCAATCCTTTTTCTTGGGTTTTGCGTCTTACTAATTCTTCTTGTTCTATGGTTAAAGCGTTGCTGTCGTATAACAAACGACCTATTAATGTGCTTTTCCCATCATCTACACTTCCTGCTGTATTTATTTTTAGTAACTCCATTTTTAAAAGTACCCTCCTTTTTTTCGTTGTTCCAATGCTGCTTCTGATCGTTTATCGTCTATCCTTGCTCCACGTTCTGAAGATTTGGATGCTTTGTTTTCATTTTGAATTGCTGCTACAGTTGTCGCTTCCGAATACATGGCTGCCGTACAGGTCATGTCTCCCACTGTACGAAAACGTACTTGCCCAGTAACCAATTCATCTGTATCCACAATATTTAAATATTCTGAAAAGGCTAAAATGGCTCCATCACGTTTTACCAATTTACGGTGGTGTGCAAAATAGATGGATGGCAATTCTAAATTTTCCTGTTGGATATAGCTCCACACATCCTCCTCTGTCCAATTGCTTATTGGAAAAGCCCTTACGTTTTCACCAAAGTTGATTTTCCCATTTAAAATCGTAAACATTTCGGGACGTTGCTTTTTGGCATCCCACTGTCCAAAATCGTCTCTTACCGAGAAAATTCGCTCTTTGGCTCTTGACTTCTCTTCATCTCTGCGCGCCCCTCCGATACAAGCGTCAAAACCGAATTCTTCAATTGCATCCAATAGTGTAACGGTTTGCAATGCATTTCTACTGGCGTATTTACCCGATTCTTCCTGCACTTTATTTTCATCGATACTGGTTTGCACATAGCGCACAATTAAATCCACCCCCAGTTCATTTACCAATTTATCTCTAAAATCAATGGTTTCTGGAAAATTATGTCCGGTATCAATATGCAAAAAAGGGAATGGTATTTTAGCCGGATAGAAGGCTTTTTGTGCCAATCGGGCTACCGTAATGGAATCCTTACCACCTGAAAACAATAAAACCGGTTTTTGAAATTGTGCGGCAATTTCTCTCAAAATATAAATGCTCTCGTTTTCTAATTCTTCTAAATGATTACGCATTATACTTGTTTTAAAAATTAATTATTTCGATTGGCTTGCCCATGCAAGCCGCATTCTTTTTTACTCGATTCCCACCACCATCGGCCTGCTCTGAAATCTTCGCCTTCAGCAATTGCACGTGTACATGGTGCACAACCGATACTGAGATAGCCTTTTTTATACAGGCTGTTAATGGGAATATTGTGTTGCGCTACTAACTCTTCCAATTCTACTAAAGTCATTTCTAGCAATGGATTGAACTTGATTACCTTATTGGTATCGTCCCATTCCAAAAACTGCATGGTTTCTCTATTATTAGATTGTTCGGCACGTAAACCCGTAATCCAAATCGCGGTTCCTTGTAAAGCCGTTTGTAATGGCACTACTTTTCGAACATGACAACACTTTATACGACTTTCCATACTGTTGTAAAAACCATTTATTCCGTCAGTCGTTGCATAATTGCGAACGTCTTGTTCTTGCGGATAATACACTTTGAAATCTATTGCTGGGTATTTGTCTTGCGTTTTTTGAAACACTTCATAAGTCTCGTTGAATTGTCTTCCTGTATCCAAAGTAAAAAACGAAACTTCCGCTGCATGTGGGTACAATATGTGCGTCAATACTTGATCTTCAATCCCGAAGGAAGTGGAACATTTTTTTATACCTGAAAAATCTTGTAACACAATCTTAATACCATCCGTTACGCTGACATCTGCCAAACGCGCATTGTAATCGCTTAATTTCTTTATTATTTCGTCCATCTTGCCCAAATTCTTTCGTGAATAAAATACAATATCATTTTTGTAAAAACCTCAAATCCTCCTATGGAAAATGCAACAGTAAAACTGCCCGTCATCCAATAGGAAATTGCCATAGTATCTAAGGTTCCTAGCAATCTCCATGTCAAGGTTTTAAAAACCGAAATTTTCACTTCTTTTCCCCAAGATGCCTGTTTCTTTGATAGTATACTCTCTAAAATCATTTTGATTTTTAATTTTTTTCAAATATACAATTAATCCATAGACTTAGTAGATTATTGAAATAAATTTTTTTACTGCGATAAATCGAATAAGGATTTATGTTCCAAAATTGCCAATGCATTATCGCGAACTTGGATCATAATTTTATTAAGAGAACAGGTTTCTTCACTAGGACAATCGTCGCATTTTTCATAAAAATTTAAGCTTACACAAGGCAACAAAGCAATAGGTCCGTCTAAGATACGGATGATCGTTGCCATTTTAATTTCCTTCGGATCTTTCAACAAATAGTAGCCTCCGCCTTTTCCCATTCTGGAACCTACAATTCCATTCTTTTTTAAATCTAACAGAATAGCCTCTAAAAATTTTTTGGAAATATTCTCGTGTTCCGCAATCTCAGAAATCAATACGGGCATTGATTTAGCTTGCTTGGCAATATAAATCAATGCTTTTAATCCGTATTTCGTCTTTCTGGTTAACATCTTTATTCTGCTTTTGGTAAAAACACTTCTGCCATCATACAACGTGCACTTCCACCACCACAAGCTTCAATGGTATCTAAACTTGCGTGAATGATTTTACAGTGTTTTTCAATTTTATCAATTTGCGATTGGGTTAAACTTTGGTAGGCCGCATTACTCATTATCAAAAATAATTCATCATTTACTCCACGTACTTGTAGCATGTTACCTGCAAAATTGTTTACTTGCTCTTCTGTGATCAAGATAACATCTTTACCACTTTCTTTCAAGCTCGACAACACCATTTTACGTTCTGCTTTGTCGTCAATACAATCGGCACAGATAACCGCAAATGTTTCTGCAATACACATCATCACATTGGTATGATAAATGTGTTTACGCTCTCCATCAACTGTTTGAAATGCTTCAAAAATTACTGGTGAATACTCAAAATCCTCACAAAACTCGATAAATAGCTCTTCGTCAGCACGTGGCGATAACGCACAATATGCTTTTTCGTTTTCTCTATCCAATATTATACTTCCCGTACCTTCTAAAAAAATATTATCTTCTTCGGCAGATGTATAATCCATAATATCATTGATTTGAAAACCTTGATCCTCCAAGATATCCAAAACATCTTCTCTACGTTCTAAACGACGATTTTCTGCAAACATAGGATACAATGCAACATCCCCAGTTTCGTGAAAAGACACCCAATTGTTTGGAAAAATACTATCTGGGGTATCAGGGTTTACCGTATCTTCCACTACAATCACATTCACTCCAACAGCACGAAGTTTTGCTACATAGGCATCGAACTCTTCTTGTGCTTTTGCATTTACCGTTGCTGGTAATAAACCATCTAACACTTTTTGATAGTAGTTGTTTACAGCCGTTTGTTCGTTCATGCGGAAAGCCACAGGACGAATCATTAAAATTGTATTAGTAGTCTGACTCATCTTAATCTCTTATTAGTGGTAATGTTGAACATCGTAATAAACCTTCTTGTTTTGCAATTTCTGCATATGGTATTTCCTCTACGGTAATTCCTTTACTACGCAACCAATTGTTTAAACGTGTAAAGTTACGTTCTGAAACGACAACATCTGGCGCGATTGAGAAAATATTCGAATTCATATGGTACATTTCCTCTCTTTCAATGTGGAACAAATTCTCCATTCCGAATAAGTTTACCAAATACATATAATCTGACTCTTCTCTGAAACCACTCTTGTAAATAATTCCTAAATTATCGCCTACTGGTTGGAAACAACAATCTAAATGCAACGCATTATCACGTGGTTCTATTTTTGATTTTACCAAATCAAACTCTTTTACAATTTTGTTTGGAAAAAGTGCTTTCAAATAATTTACCCCTTCCATATTGGTACGTGCTGTGATGTAATCTTTATAATCTGAACCTTTATACGTCCCAATAAAAAGATGATCGTTCCATACCATAACATCTCCACCTTCGACATGTACTTCTTCTGGTGGACGTACTACTTTTTTAGGATCTATTTGATCAATTACATACTGAATAGCCTCTAATTCTCTTTCGCGATCCGGCAATATATTTGCTTTTATAAAAATATCATCTATAACAAATCCAATATCGCGGGCAAAAATTTGATTGTAATTTTCAATTACTTGTGGACGAAATACCGTAACATTATATTTTTGAAAAACTTGATTAAAAGCTTCCATCTCTTTTACCATATCCGCCTCTACTGGATAGGTACCCGCTTTAATATGTTCTAGCGATTTGGGATCGTATGCCTCCTCGATTGTTGGTGTTGGCCCATTACTCTCAGCAGTTCCAAGCACTACCGCTCTTAACCGAGCGCTTTCATTTTTTACATTTAATTGTAACATAGTTTTGGCTTTTATTAGGTCTATCTTTTGCCAGTTGTGCAACAAAGATAACAAAGCCCTGAATAGAAAAAAATTTCTCTTATATAAAAAAATCCTGATTGCTCAGGATTCTTTTATTCAATATTTTATCTGTCTTGTATGTTTTTGAATGCTCTTGAAGGAGAACCTGTATACACTTGACGTGGACGTCCGATTGGTTCTTTGCTTGTACGCATTTCTTTCCATTGTGCAATCCAACCTGGTAAACGACCAATTGCAAACAACACTGTAAACATTTCAACTGGAATACCCATAGCACGGTAAATGATTCCTGAATAGAAATCTACATTTGGATATAAATTTCTTGCTTTGAAATATTCGTCTTCTAAAGCTACTTTTTCCAATTGTTTTGCAATATCCAATAACGGATCATCAACACCTAAAGCTGTTAATACATCGTCTGCCGCTTTCTTAATAATTGTAGCTCTTGGATCAAAGTTTTTATACACACGGTGACCGAATCCCATTAAACGGAATGGATCATCTTTATCTTTTGCTTTCAATACGAACTTCGCAACATCACCACCATTATCGTGGATTTCCTGAAGCATTTCTAATACCGCTTGATTTGCACCTCCATGTAATGGCCCCCAAAGTGCAGAAACACCTGCAGAAATTGATGCAAATAAACCTGCATGAGAAGAACCTACGATACGAACTGTAGAAGTAGAACAGTTTTGTTCGTGATCTGCGTGTAAAATGAACAATTTATCTAAAGCAGCCACTACTTTACTGTCCATTTTATAAGGTCCAGTAGGTAATTCAAACATTAAACGCATGAAGTTGTCCACATATCCTTTCGTATTATCATAATAGTTCAAAGGATACCCCATTCTTCTTCTGAATGTCCACGTTGCAATAACAAGGAATTTACCCATTGTTTTACAAACTGCCTCATACATTTCTTTTTCGTTTTCAACATTAACCGATTTTGGGTTGAATGCTGTTAACGCACTTGTAAGCGCTGATAACACTCCCATAGGGTGTGCTGTTCTAGGAAAACCTTCTAAAATGGTTTTCATTTCTTCATTTACAAGCGTATATTTTCTAATATCGTTTTCAAATTTTTCAAGTTGAGCACTTGTTGGTAACTCTCCAAAAACTAACAAGTAAGAAACCTCTAGAAAGTTTGCTTTATCCGCTAAATCTTCAATAGCATATCCTCTGTATCGTAAAATTCCTTCTTCACCATCTAAGAAAGTAATTGCACTTTTACAAGAACCTGTATTTTTATATCCTGGATCAATTGTGATAGCACCTGTTGCTCCACGCAACTTTTCTATATCGATAGCAACTTCATTTTCTGTTCCTACAATTACAGGAAACTCATATTTGTTGCCATCAAGCTCTAATACTGCAGTTTTTGACATATTTGTAAATCTATTTTTTAGAATTTTTTTTTAATGAACTTTGCGAATTTAATGAATATTACTGTAATTCTAAAAGATTTAAGAATAAATTATGCTTAATTGATATAGCAAAAAAAAACTCGCAATTTTCAATTGCGAGCCTTTGTTAAATAACTAAACTAATTAATAATGATTTTTTCTACATACTTATATTTAGGGGTTACTACTCGTATAAAATAAATTCCTTTCGAGAATCTTTCAACATCAAAACTAACTTTCTCAGCATCAATCTTTTTAACCATAACCAACCTTCCTTGCACATCATACATTTCCAATGAACTTATAGTTTCATCAGCTGAAATATTTATAAAATCACTTACTGGATTAGGGTAAATGGTTATTTTTTTATCCCCCACAAACATTTCACTTGCTAGGTTTTGAAAAATTGTACTCTCAACATGCGTACTTAAAGGAGCATCATAACCAAAATAAATTGTTGCCTTTTTGGATACTGAATCATTAACATCCAAAGTTTCTTGTGATTGCAGTTTCAGTAGTATATTTCCATGCCCTCCTGTGTCCAAATAAATTGATTGCAAAATAATTTCAATGATATTATTTTTTACCCTAATAACTGCGTCGTGAGAACTTTCTAATAATTGCAAAGTATTAATGTCAAATTGCAAGGGATTAACTTGCAACTGCACCACAATGTTTTCAACAGTAGCAGTTCCCGTATTTTCAAAATTTACAACATAATGCAAATAATCTCCTATCAACGAAGGTGGTGCTATTGTACCTTCAATGCAGTATACATCATTAGGATTATACGAACTTACAACCTTCTGATTATAAGAAAAAGAATTATCTGCAACAGTTTCATCACCTGCTTGCGGATATACGTTTACATTAAATATTAAAATATCATCAACGGCAACTGGATTCACAGCAGCAGCAGAATTAACATTCAACTCTACTATGATACTTCGACTTTCAAAAGGCTCCAAATTTGCAAAATTCCACTTCAGCAATCCATTTGTTTGAGAAGAAAACGGGACACTACAAGACACCAGAGTCATAAGATCTGGATTATACGAAAAACTTACACCATCAAGCTGACTCATGGTTTGATTCCCTTTATTCTTATATACAACTTTATAAACCGCATTGAAACCTGGTTGTGCGGGAACTATTGGTTCAACAACAACTTCCAAATCTTTTTTTATGCCATTTGCCTCTAAACAGAAATTTTGTGTTGTGACTGTGCTGTTTATTGATGAAAACACAACATTTGAAGCAATAGGGTTTACAAAGAAATATGAGGGATGTTCTAATAATGGCACCATTTGATAACTTCCTGGAGTTTGCGTATAATATTTATAAATCCCTTGCGTATTGGTATAACAACTAGAATCCGAAGGAACATTATTGTAACTCAATTTCATCCCCACATAACGCGTCATGCTATCACCCACATCACATCCATTTCCATCGGCATCAAATTGCGCATGACCAGTAATGGTATTATATACCCCACCTGGAGTAAATGAACAATATGCATTACAAACCGTGCTTGTTAAACCATTACTATTAAGTTCGCTTTGCACCATTTGTATTTTATCCGTATCTGCGCAAACAAAATCAAGGTTTTGACATAAATACAAACTTAAATAACCTAATGCTCCATTTTTTAAATTTAAATAATCGAGATATGGATTATTTAAAGCGTTTACATTTTCTACATAAATATTATTTGAAATATCAAAGCTTGTCAAATTGGTATTCAACAAAACAACCGATTGAAGATTATTAAATACACTCACATCCATACTGGTTTGAACACCTCCACAAAATTGCAAAGTCACCAACTCTTCAGGACTCGTTAAAACTGTAAAATCTAAAGCAGCCAAGCCATTATTCCCAATCAAAAGTTCTTGTATATAGTCTAAAGGACTTAAATCAACCGATGTAAGTAAATTACTTTGACAACCTAAAGACAACAGAGCTATTGGTCCATTTAAATCTAAAACTGATAATTGATTGACACCACATTTTAAATTTTTCAATGCAAACAATGTACTTAAATCTAAAGCTGTAATTTGATTTCCTGAACAACTTAAATTTTCTAAATTGGATAATCCCGTAACATTTAAAGAGCCAAGACTATTATATTCACAATATAAATCAATTAATTGATTAAAAGTGTTTACTGCAAGAGTAGTAATCGCATTGTATCCACAATATATTTTTTTATAATTTGCAGCACTATTCAAACTTAAAGTTGTCAAATTATTACTTTGACAATACAAATATTCCATAAGTGCTAAATTTGACAAATCCAACTGCATCAATTGATTAGATCTTGCATTTAAAAAAGTTAGTGTGGTTAAATTACTTAAATTTAAACTAGTAATTTGATTATTATTACATGCCAAATAATTCAAGTTTATCAAATTTGACACATTTAAACTGCTTAACGCATTATTTCCTATTTCTAACTTTCTTAGATTTTCAAAAGCTTCTATTCCCGTTGCGCTACTAATATTAGAATAAGGCACTTTTAAACCATACACTAATAACGCTTCACTCTCCTGAATTTCACCATCGTTATTTAAATCAATTTTTATATTATTATTATTACTATCAGTAGCCGTTTGCAAATTAGAATTGGCTTGTAATAATTTAGTTTTAAAATTAACATCTGGTATATTAACTATCTGAGCTTGAAACAAAGCTGTTGCAAATAAAAACAAGCAGAATAGTATTCGTTTCATTATCATAAGAATTTATATAAAAATAGTATCATTATCTTAATAATCATTAGTGAATGAGTAAACTAGCTATTTGAATTAGAATTCGCTAGAAACTTTTCAATATTTCCTGTAATCGTTCTTTTTTTCGTTGTGAAATCGGCAAATGGCTATCATCAGCCATTATCACGTACCCGCCATCTTTTTTTATATACGATTTCAAGTAATTTAAATTTATCAAATGGGATTGATGAATACGTTCAAATCCATGCTCTGTTAATAATTCTTCATACTCTTTCAATGTCTTCGAAATCAACAAAGGCTTATTATTTTTTATATAAAACTTTGTATAATTATCTGCGCTTTCGCAACGAATAATATCACTAATATCAAAAAGATGTATACCTTCCGAAGTAGACAGCGCAATTCTCTTGAAATTATCTACTTTTTTTCTGATATTTTCTAGCAATAAATCGATATGCGCGTAATCGTTTGACTTATCTAAAACAGATTCTATTTTTTTTATAACTTTCTGAAGCTCATCCGGATCAACTGGTTTTAGTAAAAAATCTAATGCACTAAATCGAAATGCTTTAATGGCATATTGTTCGTGCGCCGTTATAAAAACAATGTTTGATTTAATAGCGCCGTTTTTATGTGCTACACGATCTAAAATATCAAACCCCGTCCCATCGTTTAATTGAATATCCAAAAAAACAACTTGAGGTTGTAATGCATCCATAACTTGAATTCCTGTAGCTACACTATCCGCTTCTCCGACAATTTTAATTGCTGGTGCAAAACGCGCTAATAGGCTTTTCATACCATCTCTTAAATTTTTATCGTCGTCAATTAAAATTGCTTTTATCATTTATTATCTATTTCAAACCTTAAATTCATTATTGCGCATATTGTAATGGCAATGTTAAAACTACGTTGGTACCAAGACTTATATTTCGTTCAACCCGCTCATTAATTTCCAAAGTAGCTGTTTTTGATGTTGTAGAAGCAATCATCTCCAAACGCTTTTGGATAATATCCAGTGCCATTGACTTGTGAGCAATAACTGAACCTTCTTTATTCTTTTTGGATTGATTAATCCCTACACCATCATCTATCACTTTACATATCAGCATATCGTTTACTATTGAAAAATCTAAAAGTATTGAACCAATTCCTTTATTCGGAATAACCCCATGAATTATCGCGTTCTCAACAAAAGGCTGAATTATTAGGGGTGGCAAAGCCACATCATCTTCTATCTCATCACTCTTGTGTATCGTAAAGTTAAACTTATGATTAAAGCGAAGTTGTTCCAATTCTAAGTAATTTCGTATACTCTCTATTTCTTTATCAATAGGTATTAAGGTTTCTTTTGAATACTCTAACGTTAATCGCATTAGCTTTGAAAACTTAGCCAAATATTTAATAGCCGAATCGGTACCATTTTGCACAATAAAACTAGATATCGACCCCAAACAATTGAACACAAAATGAGGATTCATTTGCAAATGCAATGCCTTTTGTTCGTATTCTGCTAATTCTTTTTGTAACGTAAAACGTTTTTTAAGCTGCATTCGATTAAAAATCAAAAAACCTACACTGAATAGTAAAATTGCAATTAAAGTTCCATACAACAGCTTCATTTTCAAACTCTCCGACTCTTGCTTTAAGCGCAATTCCTTTTTACTATTCTCCTCACGTTGAATGATTTCTTTTTTATCAAACTCATAATTCATTTCTGCTTCTACAGCTTTACGAATATTTTCCTCGTTTGTTAAACTATCCTTTGCAACTGAATAGCGTTTTAGATGCAATAACGCATTAGAAACATCTCCTTGCTTTTCATAAATTGTGCTTAACAATTTTTCCGCCAAAACTTTTTGTTCCAATACATCAACTTCTGTCGCCAATACCAAGGCCTTGTTTACCACTTGTAAAGCATCATGAAGTTTCTCTTTTCTAAGATAAAATTGGGCGATATAAATATAGGTATCCGTAAGTCCAAAACGATCTCCAACTTTTTCAAAAGTAACTATGGCACTTTTCCAACTTTCAATGGCTTTATTTGAATTACCACTTTGCTCATAATAAAGCCCCATATTATTATACCATTCGCCTAAAGCCCTAAAATCTTCATTTTTATCCAGACTTGCTTTAGCTAAGTTATAATATTCAATCGCTTTTTCATTATTTTTTTGACTAAAATAAATATTCGCAATATTAGTAAAAGTAATTCCTATGTTAGAATCACTCAAGCGTTCTTGTATTTTCTGCGCTTTTATGAAATATTCCAATGCTTTAAAATATGTACTTTGCGCTTTATACACAACACCAATATTGTTGTAAATTTTAGCACAATTTTCTTCTTCTTTTAAATTTTCATACAATTTCACCGATTTCAAATAGTATTGTAACGCTTTGGGATAATTACTCTGTTCTGAAAAAACAATCCCCATAGTTCCATAGGTTTTAGCTAATCCCATTTGCACTTCCTCAGCATTTGTATTTGAAAGCTGAATGTCTTCAAAGACACTTTTGGCCAAAATAAAATTATCCATAGCTAGTTTATAATCGCCCGTAATAATATTCGAAACCCCAATATTCAAATAGGCATAGGCCTCTTCATTATGGTATTTTATACGTTTTGATAACAATAAAGCATCATTTGCATATTGCACCATTTTTTTAGGATCAAAATATTTATATTGATTAGCTAAAGCGTTAAGTGTTTTGGCCTTATCAATATCATTTTTCACACTTTTCAATTGTAACTCTAAGCTATCCAAAACAACGTTATTTTGAGCTTGCAAAACAAAAGAAAGGAATAAAAATAAAAAAAGTGTTAATTTAGTTCTCATTATGCGAGTGTTGTAAAACAAATGTAATATTTAGTTTTATTAAATTTCATGTGCTTGAGAATTTGCTGCATTTGAATTAGAATTTAACGCATAAAAAAACACCTACTTAATTTTAAGCAGGTGTTTTTTTAATATTCTGTGGTAAATTATTTTACTTTGAACGCTTTCTCTTGAGGAAAATAAGCTACTTGTGCCAATTCTTCTTCTATTCTAAGTAATTGATTGTATTTTGACATACGATCTGAACGCGATGCAGAACCCGTTTTGATTTGTCCACAATTCAATGCAACTGCCAAGTCTGCAATTGTATTGTCTTCTGTTTCTCCAGAACGGTGACTCATAACTGAAGTATAACCTGCATTATGCGCCATGTTAACAGCAGCAATTGTTTCGGTAAGTGTTCCGATTTGGTTTACTTTAATTAAAATAGAGTTAGCAATACCTTCGTTGATTCCTCTTGACAAACGCTCTACGTTCGTTACAAATAAATCATCCCCTACTAATTGTACTTTATCTCCAATTTTTTCGGTTAATAATTTCCAACCATTCCAGTCATCCTCATACATTCCGTCTTCGATAGAAATAATAGGATATTTTTGTGCTAATTCTGCTAAATAAGCGGCTTGCTCTTCAGATGTTCTGATTTTACCAGTTTCGCCTTCGAACTTAGTATAATCGTATTTACCATCAACATAAAATTCAGAAGCAGCACAATCTAAAGCAATCATGATATCATCACCAAAAGTATAACCTGCATTTTCAACAGCCAACTTAATCGAATCTAAAGCATCTTCTGTACCTCCAGCCAAATTTGGTGCAAAACCACCTTCATCACCTACAGCTGTACTTAAATTTCTATCGTGTAAAACCTTCTTTAGGTTGTGGAAAATTTCAGTTCCCATTTGCATTGCATGTGTAAAATTACGCGCTTTAACTGGCATAATCATAAACTCTTGAAATGCAATAGGCGCATCTGAATGTGAACCTCCGTTGATGATATTCATCATTGGAACTGGTAAAGTATTAGCGGAAACACCACCAACGTAACGGTATAATGGCATTCCTAATTCATTTGCAGCAGCCTTAGCTACAGCCAAAGAAACACCAAGAATAGCATTTGCTCCTAAGTTTGATTTATTAGGCGTACCGTCTAATTCAATCATCGTTTTATCAATAGCATTTTGCTCAAAAACTGACATTCCAACGATTTCAGAAGCAATATTAACGTTTACATTGTCAACAGCTTTCAAGACACCTTTACCCATAAATGCTTTCCCTCCGTCACGAAGTTCTACTGCTTCGTGCTCGCCTGTTGAAGCACCACTTGGCACAGCAGCTCTACCTAAAACGCCATTTTCAGTAATTACATCTACCTCAATAGTTGGGTTACCTCTAGAATCTAAAATTTGTCTAGCATGTACTTTTATAATAATACTCATTATAAGCTATATTTTATTTTGATGATTTAATATTTTCTATGAATTGATCAAACAAGTAAGAAGAATCGTGTGGTCCTGGACTTGCTTCTGGGTGATATTGCACTGAGAAACAATTTTTAGATTTCATACGCATACCTGCCACTGTACCATCATTTAAATGTTGGTGTGTCATTTCAAAATCTGGGTGATTATCTAAGTCCTCTTTTACAATTGCAAAACCATGGTTTTGAGACGTAATTTCACCTTTACCTGTAATTAAATTTTTAACTGGGTGATTAATTCCTCTATGACCGTTAAACATTTTATAAGTTGAAATTCCGTTAGCTAATCCAATTACTTGGTGACCTAAACAAATTCCAAAAAGGGGTTGGTTTTCCGCTAAAATATCACGTGCTACTTGTTGTGCAGAAGTCAATGGTTCTGGATCACCAGGTCCGTTTGACAAGAAATAACCATCTGGGTTAAAACTTTTCAAATCAGCATAAGTTGCATCATATGGAAAAACTTTTATATAACAATCTCTTTTAGCTAAATTGCGTAAGATATTGGTTTTAATACCTAAGTCTAAAGCTGAGATCTTGTATGTTGCATTTTCATCTCCAAAGAAATATGGTTCTTTAGTAGAAACTTTTGATGCTAACTCTAATCCATTCATGTCAGGAATATCGTTTAACATCTGCTTTAACTCTTCAATTGATTTACCATCAGTTGAAATAACAGCATTCATTGCCCCATTATCACGTATATAGCTCACTAAAGCACGTGTATCAACATCTGAAATTGCGATTAAATTTTGCTTTTGAAAATAATCGAATAAGCTTTCTGTTCCTTTATCTCTAGAATAGTTGAAACTAAAGTTTTTACAAACTAATCCAGAAATTTTAACACCATTTGATTCTACTTCTTCCTCATTTACTCCATAGTTACCAATATGAGCATTTGTAGTTACCATTATTTGGCCAAAGTAAGAAGGGTCAGTAAAAATCTCTTGATACCCTGTTGTTCCAGTATTGAATGCTACTTCACCAAAAGTAGTTCCCTCAATACCAATTGATTTACCATAAAATATTGTTCCGTCTTTAAGAAGTAAAACGGCTTGTGAACGATTTGAATATTTCATTTACTGTTGTGTTGTTGAGTTTGCAAATTTAAAGCAAAAAATTGACAAAAGAAATCTTTAAAATGTATAGATATAAAAAAAGGATAAACTTTAAAAAGTTTATCCTTAATATAAAAAATCATATTATCATGATTATTCAGTTGCTTCAGTGTTTTCAGAAGTTTCAGCAGCTGGAGCTTCAGTAGCAGCATCCGCTTTTTTAGTTCTACCACGACGAGTAGTTTTCTTAACTTCTTTTTTACCACCGTTATAAAGTGTGTTGTAATCTACTAATTCGATCATCGCCATATCAGCGTTATCTCCTAAACGATTACCTAACTTAATGATACGAGTGTATCCACCTGGACGATCACCTACTTTTACAGCAACATCTCTGAAAAGTTCAGTAACAGCATATTTGTTACGTAAGTAAGAGAAAACAATACGTCTGTTGTGAGTAGTATCTTCTTTTGACTTTGTTACTAAAGGCTCAACAAACTGTTTTAAAGCTTTAGCTTTAGCAACAGTTGTATTAATACGCTTGTGCTCAATTAATGAACATGCCATATTAGCCAACATAGCCGTTCTATGTCCTTTTTGACGGCTTAAGTGATTGAATTTTTTTCCGTGTCTCATGACTTTCTATTTAGCCTTCATCTTGCTGCAATCCGCTTTGGAGAGCAAAATATGAAGTAATTTATTCTTTATCTAATTTGTATTTACTTAAATCCATTCCGAAGTTAAGACCTTTAGCAGCTACTAATTCATCTAGCTCTGTTAAAGATTTTTTACCGAAGTTACGGAACTTCATTAAGTCATTTTTGTTGAAAGAAACTAAGTCTCCTAGTGTATCTACTTCAGCCGCTTTTAAACAATTTAACGCTCTCACTGATAAATCCATATCCACAAGTTTAGTTTTTAACAACTGTCTCATGTGTAATGATTCTTCATCATAGGATTCTGTTTGAGCAATTTCATCAGCCTCAAGTGTAATTCTCTCATCAGAAAACAACATAAAGTGGTGAATCAACGTTTTAGCTGCTTCAGTTAAAGCATCCTTTGGATGAATTGATCCATCTGTAATGATTTCGAAAACCAACTTTTCATAGTCCGTTTTTTGTTCAACACGATAGTTTTCAATTGCATACTTCACATTTTTTACAGGAGTGTAAATAGAATCTGTAAAGATAGTACCAATAGGTGCGTTTGCTTTTTTGTTTTCTTCAGCTGGAACATATCCTCTACCTTTTTCGATAGTTAATTCCATATTGATAGTTGTTTTACTATCTAAATTACAAATTACTAAATCAGGATTCAAAACTTGAAAACCTGAGATGAATTTTTGAAAATCACCAGCAGTAATTTGCTCTTTTCCAGAAAGTGCGATAGAAACAGACTCATTATCTATATCTTCAATTTGTCTTTTAAAACGAACTTGTTTTAAGTTTAAGATAATTTCTGTTACATCTTCTACAACACCTGAAATAGTAGAGAACTCATGGTCAACTCCTTCTATTCTAACAGATGTGATAGCGTATCCTTCAAGAGAAGAAAGTAAAACTCTTCTTAATGCATTACCAACTGTCAATCCGTAACCAGGTTCTAAAGGTCTGAATTCAAACTTACCTTCAAAATCGGTAGAATCGATCATGATAACTTTATCGGGCTTTTGAAAATTAAATAATGCCATATTTCGACTAAAGTCAATTATTATTTGTTATACAACTCAACGATTAGTTGCTCTTTAATATTTTCTGGAATTTGAAGTCTTTGAGGAACAGCTACAAATGTACCTTCTTTAGTATCATTATTCCATGTAATCCACTCATAAACTTGAGATGAATTTGATAAAGAACGCTCAATAGCTTCAAGAGATTTTGATTTTTCACGAACTGCAACCTTATCACCTGGTTTAAGGTGGTAAGAAGGAACGTTTACTAACTCTCCATTAACAGTAATGTGTCTGTGTGATACAATTTGACGAGCAGCTCTACGAGAAGGAGCAATACCCATTCTGTAAACTACGTTATCTAAACGTGCTTCACATAATTGTAATAAGATCTCACCAGTTACACCTGATGCAGCAGAAGCTTTTTCGAATAAATTTCTGAATTGTTTTTCTAAAATACCATAAGTATATTTAGCTTTTTGCTTTTCCATTAACTGAACAGCATATTCAGATTTTTTACCTCTCTTTTTAGCTAAACCATGTTGCCCTGGAGGGTAATTTCTTTTTTCGAAGGCTTTATCATCTCCGAAGATTGCCTCGCCAAATTTACGAGCAATTTTTGTTTTTGGACCAGTATATCTTGCCATTTCTAAATTAAATTAAGGTAGGGATTATGAATTCAGGTCTAAATTAATCCTTCGATAATCGTATACCTACCTTGGTTATACTAATAAATTATACTCTTCTTCTCTTTGGAGGTCTACATCCATTGTGAGGCATTGGAGTAACGTCGATGATTTCAGTTACTTCGATTCCACTGTTGTGAATTGAACGAATCGCTGATTCTCTTCCGTTTCCTGGACCTTTAACGTAAACTTTTACTTTTTTAAGTCCAGCTTCTAACGCTACCTTAGCACAATCTTCAGACGCCATTTGAGCAGCATATGGAGTGTTCTTTTTAGAACCTCTAAAGCCCATTTTACCAGCAGAAGACCAAGAAATAACTTCACCTTTCTTGTTTGTTAAAGAGATGATGATGTTATTAAAAGTTGCACTTACGTGTGCTTCTCCTGTTGATTCAACTATAACTTTACGCTTTTTTGCAGTTGCTTTAGCCATAATTACTTATTATTTAGTTGCTTTTTTCTTGTTAGCAACAGTTTTACGTTTTCCTTTTCTAGTTCTAGAGTTGTTTTTAGTTCTTTGACCTCTCAATGGAAGTCCAGCTCTATGACGAATACCTCTTTGACATCCAATATCCATTAAACGCTTAATGTTCAATTGAATTTCTGAACGTAACTCACCTTCGATTTTGAAATAAGAAACAGCTTCACGAATAGCACTGATTTCATCATCATTCCATTCTTGAACTTTTTTATCTTCACTAACTTGAGCTTTAGCTAATATTTCTTTAGCTCTACTACTGCCAATACCAAAAATATAGGTTAAAGCAATAACTCCTCTTTTCTGTTTAGGTATATCTACCCCTGCAATTCTTGCCATAATTATCCTTGTCTTTGTTTAAATCTAGGATTCTTTTTGTTAATCACGTATAATCTTCCTTTTCTACGTACTATAATGCACTCGGCACTTCTCTTTTTTACTGATGCTCTTACTTTCATTTTACTAGCTTTAGTATCTATATGTAATTCTTGCTTTTGATAAATCGTAAGGGCTCATTTCAAGTTTTACCTTATCTCCTGGTAACAATTTAATGTAATGCATACGCATTTTACCAGAAATATGAGCAATTACAACATGTCCGTTTTCTAATTCTACTCGGAACATTGCATTAGATAATGCTTCTACAATTGTTCCGTCTTGTTCTATTGCTGATTGTTTTGCCATAAATATTAAGCTACTGCTTTTCTATTTTTACCTGTTTTCATCAATCCATCATAATGCTTATTCAACAAATATGAATTGATTTGTTGAATCGTATCAATAGCTACACCAACCATAATCAATAGTGAAGTACCTCCGTAGAAATATCCCCATGCACCCTGAACATTCAACAAACTTACTACAATAGCAGGTAATATTGCGATCAATGCTAAGAATAAAGACCCTGGAAAAGTGATTAAAGACATAATTTTATCTAAATAATCACCTGTTTCAACACCTGGACGAATTCCAGGAATAAAACCACCACTTCTTTTTAGATCATCAGCCATTTTGTTAGTCGGAACAGTAATTGCGGTGTAAAAGTACGTAAAAATTACGATTAACAAAGCAAATACTATGTTATAAACTAATCCGAATGGATCATTAAACATACTAGCTAATGATTGTGCTGTATCAGATTCCTTTGCAAGGCCTGAAATTGCAGCTGGTATAAACATAATTGCTTGAGCAAAAATAATAGGCATTACACCAGAAGCATTTAACTTCAATGGTATAAATTGTCTAGAACCCATCACATCTTGTTCAAATTCTCCAGAAACAGTTCTACGAGCATATTGAACAGGAATTTTTCTTACTGCCATTACAAGTAAAACACATGCAATGATAACCACAAACCAAAGAATCAACTCAAGTACCATCATCATGATACCACCGTTTGATTGAATAGTACGAGAACCCCATTCTTGGATAAAAGATTGAGGCATCCTTGCAATAATACCCACCATAATTAAAAGCGAAATACCATTACCGATACCTTTATCAGTAATTTTTTCACCTAACCACATAGCAAATATAGTACCTGTAACTAAAATAAGTACAGATGAGAACAAGAATGAAAATGAGCTAACTCCTAATAAGAATGCGTCTGAAGGAAGCGTTCTATATAAGTTATAAATATAACCAGGTCCTTGAACCAAAGTTATAAGAATCGTTAACCATCTTGTAATTTGGTTAATGGTTTTTCTACCACTTTCTCCATCTTTTTGTAATTTCTGTAAATATGGTACCGCAATACCCATTAACTGAACCACAATCGAAGCAGAAATATATGGCATAATACCTAATGCAAATACAGAGGCTTGTGAAAACGCGCCTCCTGTAAATACATTAATTAACCATCCAATACCTTCGTCTGTTTGGTTTGTAAGATTTCCTAATTTAGTAGCATCAATACCTGGTAATGTAACTTGTGCACCAAAACGGTACACTAATAATAAACCAAGAGTTAACAAAATTCTATTTTTTAACTCTTCGATTTTCCAAACATTGACAAAAGAATCTATAAATTTCTTCATTTTACTAAAAGGATTATAAAGTTACTACTTCTCCACCAGCAGCCTCGATAGCAGCTTTTGCAGTAGCAGTAAATTTGTGAGCACTTACTTTAAGTTTAGCCTTTAGCTCACCTCTTCCTAAAATCTTTACCAAGCTATTTTTTGTAGCTAAACGTGTGTCAATTAATACACTTAAATCAAGTGTATCAGTAATAACACCATTATCTACTAATGATTGAATAGTATCAAGGTTGATTCCTTGATATTCTACTCTGTTTATATTCTTAAATCCAAACTTAGGTACACGTCTTTGAAGTGGCATTTGCCCTCCTTCAAAACCAATTTTCTTAGAATAACCTGAACGAGATTTAGCTCCTTTGTGACCTCTTGTAGAAGTACCACCTTTTCCTGAACCTTCTCCTCTACCTACTCTTTTATTTTGGTTGTGAACTGAACCTTCTGCTGGTTGTAAGTTACTTAAATTCATAACGATTAATGTTATTTAGTTTCTTCAACAGAAACTAAGTGTTTAACTTTATTTACCATTCCAAGGATAGCAGGATTTGCATCATGCTCAACAACTTGTCCTAATTTACGAAGACCTAAAGCTTCCAATGTTCTCTTTTGAGTAAGAGGACAATTGATTTTACTTTTAACTTGTTTTACTAAAATTTTTGCCATTTTTCCTTGAATTTTTAACTTTTAAATACTTTGTCTAAAGAAATACCTCTTTGCTTAGCAATAGTAGCAGCACTTCTCATTTGTAATAAAGCATCAAAAGTAGCTTTAACAACGTTATGAGGATTTGATGAACCTTGAGATTTTGACAATACATCATGAACACCTACAGACTCCAATACTGCACGTACTGCACCACCGGCAATAACTCCAGTACCATGAGAAGCTGGCATTAAATATACTCTTGCTCCACCAAATTTACCTTTTTGTTCGTGAGGTACAGTAGCACTGTTCAATGGAATTCTAACAAGATTTTTCTTAGCATCTTCTACTGCTTTAGCAATAGCTTCAGAAACATCTTTTGATTTCCCTAAACCATGTCCTACAACACCGTTTTCGTCTCCAACTACTACGATTGCAGAGAAACCGAATGCTCTACCTCCCTTAGTAACTTTAGTAACACGATTTACATTCACCAAACGATCTTTTAATTCAAGACCTCCTGGTTTTACTAGCTCTACATTTTTATATTTTTGATACATAATTTCTTAGAATTTAAGTCCAGCTTCTCTAGCTCCTTCAGCTAATGATTTAACACGTCCATGGTATAAATAACCACCTCTATCAAAAGAAATGTTCTCAATACCAGCTTTAAGAGCTCTCTCTGCTACTAATTTTCCAACTGCATTTGCAGTTTCAACATTTGTACCTTTAACCACTTCTTTTTCACGAGAAGATGCAGCAGCTAATGTAACACCGTTTACGTCATCTATGATTTGAGCATAGATTTCTTTATTAGATCTAAATACAGACAATCTAGGTTGAGTAGCAGTACCGCTAACTACCTTTCTAATTCTGAATTTTATTCTTTGTCTTCTTTCACTTTTTGTTAATGACATAGTCTTAATTTTTAAGCTGATTTACCTGCTTTTCTTCTTAATACTTCACCTACAAACTTAATACCTTTCCCTTTGTAAGGTTCAGGTTTACGGAAAGATCTGATTTTAGCAGATACCTGACCTAATAATTGTTTGTCAAATGATGATAATTTCACTATTGGATTTTTACCTTTTTCAGATACTGTTTCCACTTTTACTTCTGGAGCAATCTCTAGAACAATGTTGTGAGAGAAACCAACAGCTAAATCAAGTTTTTGACCTTGATTAGATGCTCTGTAACCAACACCCACTAATTCTAACTCTTTAGTAAAACCTTCTGAAACTCCTATAATCATGTTGTTTATAAGAGAACGATAAAGACCATGTTTCGCTCTTTCATTCTTATGATCTGATGAACGCTCAACAATCACATGATTGTCTTCTACTTTAACAGTAACATCAGAAAAGTCCTGAGAAAGCTCGCCTAATTTTCCTTTTACTGTAACTACAGCATCTTTCACTTCTACAGTTACTCCCGCTGGAATTGCAATTGGATTTTTACCTATTCTTGACATTCTTTCGCCTTTTTATTAATATACGTAACAAATTACTTCTCCACCAACGTTAAGCTGTTTCGCTTGTTTCCCTGTCATAACTCCTTTCGAAGTCGAAACGATAGCAATACCTAAACCATTTAAGATTCTTGGTAAAGTTGATGAACCTGAGTACTTACGTAAACCTGGTTTACTAATTCTTTGGATATCTTTAATTACTGACTCTTTAGTATCTTTATCATACTTAAGAGCGATTTTGATAGTACCTTGTACAGTATTATCTTCAAATTTGTAACTTAAGATATACCCTTGTTCGAATAAAATCTTAGTGATTTCTTTTTTAAGATTAGAAGCAGGAATTTCAACCACTTTGTGATTAGCTCTAACTGCGTTTCTAACTCTCGTTAAAAAATCTGCGATTGGATCTGTATACATATGTATAGAATTGCGATTGTGGTTTTCAACAGGCACTCGCCTGTTGAACCTTCAATCAATTAATAATCTTTTTTTATTACCAGCTTGCTTTTTTAACACCAGGAATTAATCCTTGGTTAGCCATTTCACGGAAAGTTACACGTGAAATACCAAACTGACGCATATAACCTCTTGGTCTACCCGTTAATTTACAACGATTGTGTAAACGAACTGGAGATGCATTTTTTGGCAACTTTTGTAATGCTTCGTAATCACCAGCTTCTTTCAAAGCTTTTCTTTTACCAGCATATTTCGCTACTAACGCTTCTCTTTTCGCCTCACGGGCTTTCATTGATTCTTTAGCCATGTCTTAGTTCTTTTTAAAAGGTAAACCTAATTCAGTTAATAATGATTTAGCTTCTTTATCAGTTTTCGCCGAAGTTACAAAAGTAATATCAAATCCCGAAATTTTATTTACTTTATCGATATCAATTTCTGGGAAAATGATTTGCTCTAAAACTCCTAGGTTATAATTACCTCTTCCGTCAAAACCTGTAGACTTAATACCATTGAAGTCTCTTACACGTGGTAAAGAAGATGTAATCAATCTATCTAAGAACTCATACATTCTTTCGCCACGTAAAGTTACTTTAGCACCAATTGGCATACCTTTTCTTAACTTGAAAGACGCAACGTCTTTCTTAGAAATAGTAGCAACTGCTTTTTGCCCAGTAATTTTAGTCATTTCTTCTACAGCGTAATCAACTAACTTTTTGTCAGACACTGCTGCTCCAACTCCACGGCTTACAACAATTTTCTCAAGTTTTGGAACTTGCATTACATTCTTGTAACCGAACTCTTCTGTAAGAGCAGAGATTACTCTACTCTTATATTCTTCTTTTAATCTAGGTATATAAGCCATTACTATAATACTTGATTAGATTTTTTTGAAACTCTTACTTTCTTATCTCCTTCAACTTTGAAACCAACTTTAGTAACTGACTTAGATTTTGGGTCAATTAATGATAAGTTAGAAATATGAATTGGAGCTTCCTTCTTAACGATACCACCTTGAGGGTTTTTCGCACTTGGCTTCGTGTGTTTAGAAACCATGTTCACACCTTCAACTACCGCTTTATTTTTGTCACGGATAACGCGTAAAACTGTACCTTCAGAACCTTTGTGGTCACCAGCAATTACTTTTACTACGTCTCCAGATTTAATTTTTAGCTTTGTCATCATTTATAGAATTAAAGCACCTCTGGTGCTAATGATACAATTTTCATGAATTGTTTTTCACGAAGTTCTCTGGCAACCGGACCAAAAACACGAGTACCTCTCATTTCACCTGCAGCGTTTAACAATACACATGCGTTATCGTCAAAACGGATGTAAGATCCATCAGCTCTTCTCACTTCTTTTTTAGTACGTACAACAACTGCAGTTGAAACAGCACCTTTTTTCACGTTTCCGTTTGGTGTTGCATCTTTAATAGAAACTACAATTTTATCTCCTACAGAGGCATAACGACGTTTCGTTCCTCCTAAAACACGGATAGTTAAAACTTCTTTAGCTCCCGTGTTATCTGCTACTTTTAATCTTGATTCTTGTTGTACCATAATTATTTCGCTCTTTCAATGATTTCAACTAATCTCCAACATTTTGATTTAGATAAAGGTCTTGTTTCCATGATCTTTACTGTATCACCAATGTTACAGTCGTTTGTTTCGTCGTGTGCAACATATTTCTTAGTTTTCAACACGAACTTACCATATAATGGGTGTTTTACTCTTCTTGTTTCAGAAACAACAATAGATTTCTCCATTTTGTTGCTAGTAACAACACCAATTCTCTCTTTTCTTAAATTTCTTTTTTCCATCTTTCAGCAGAATACAATTATTGTAACTCTCTTTTAGTTAACTCAGTATTAATTCTCGCGATACCTCTTCTTACTGAACGTAATTGAAGTGGGTTTTCAATTGGAGAAATTGTATGAGCCGCTTTTAGGTCAGCGTAAGTTTTATTTAACTGACTAAGTTTTTCTTGTAACTCAGCTGCAGATAGATCTTTTATTTCTAATTGTTTCATAATATTTTTTGATTATGCTTCGAAATCTCTAGCAACGACAAACTTAGTTTTAACAGGAAGTTTTTGAGCAGCAAGACGTAAAGCCTCTTTTGCAACAGAAAGTGGCACTCCACCAACTTCAAACATAATCTTCCCTGGTTTTACAACTGCAGCCCAATATTCAACTGCACCTTTACCTTTACCCATACGTACTTCAAGAGGCTTTTTAGTAATAGGTTTGTCTGGGAAAATTTTGATCCATAATTGACCCTCTCTTTTCATGAAACGAGTAGCTGCGATACGAGCTGCCTCGATTTGACGTGATGTAATAAACATCCCAGTCTCATGAACCGATTTAATTCCAAACATTCCATTTGAAAGTTCATGCCCTCTTTGAGAGTTCCCTTTCATTCTACCCTTCTGTACCTTACGGTATTTTGTTCTTTTAGGCTGTAACATTTTTCTTTAGTTTAAAAAATTACTTTCTTTTGCGTGTGTTTGGTTTACCTTTTCCAGATCCTGCAGATTTAGACTTTGGTTTGTCCATACCTACTAACGGAGAAAGATCTCTTTTACCATAAACCTCACCTTTCATTATCCATACTTTGATTCCCATTCTACCGTAAGTAGTATGAGCTTCAGCCAATGCATAATCAATGTCAGCTCTGAAAGTTGACAAAGGAATTCTTCCTTCTTTGAAGTTTTCTGAACGTGCCATTTCAGCACCATTCAAACGACCTGAAATTTGAACTTTAATACCTTCAGCATTCATTCTCATAGCAGCCGCAATAGCCATTTTGATAGCTCTTCTGTAAGAGATTCTGCTTTCGATTTGACGTCCAATACTGTTAGCTACTAAATAAGCATCTAACTCTGGTCTTTTGATTTCAAAGATGTTAATTTGAACTTCTTTGTCTGTAATTTTCTTAAGTTCTTCTTTTAACTTGTCTACCTCTTGACCACCTTTTCCGATAATGATACCAGGTCTAGCAGTAGTGATAGTAACGGTTACAAGCTTTAAAGTTCTCTCGATAATTATTTTTGATACACTAGCTTTTGATAAACGTGCATGGATATACTTTCTGATTTTGTAATCTTCAGCGATTTTATCACCGTAGTCATTACCTCCATACCAGTTTGAGTCCCATCCTCTGATGATACCAAGTCTATTTCCAATTGGATTTGTCTTTTGTCCCATACTGTTTATTAATTGCTTTGTGTGTTATTATTTGATCCTAACACGATAGTAACGTGATTAGAACGTTTTCTGATTCTGTGTGCTCTTCCTTGTGGAGCTGGACGAAGTCTTTTCAACATCATTCCACCATCTACACGAATTTCTTTTACAAATAAGCCTGCTTCTTCGATACTTGCATCAGCATTTTTAGCTTGCCAGTTAGCAATTGCTGATAACAAAAGTTTTTCAACTTTTCTTGAAGCTTCTTTACTATTAAATCTTAATATATTAAGAGCTAATTCTACTTTCTTACCTCTAACTAAATCTGCCACTAAGCGCATTTTTCTAGGTGAAGTAGGGCAGTTATTTAACTTAGCAAATGCAACTTGTGTTTTTGCTTCTTTAATCTGCTCTGCTCTTTCTCTTTTACGAACTCCCATAGCTTCTTATTATTTTTTACCTTTATTTTTTGCACCAGCGTGACCTCTAAAAGATCTAGTTGGCGAAAATTCTCCTAATTTATGTCCTACCATGTTTTCAGTAACGTAAACAGGTACAAATTGACGACCATTATGAACTGCGATAGTTTGTCCAACAAAATCAGGCGTAATCATAGATGCTCTAGACCAAGTCTTAACAACAGCTTTGTTTCCGTTTTCGATATTTTCTTGAACTTTCTTCTCTAATTTATAGTGAACATAAGGTCCTTTTTTTAATGAACGTGCCATATCTTACTTATTATTTCTTTCTACGTTCTACGATATACTTATTACTCGGGTTAACTTTAGAACGAGTTCTATAACCTTTAGCAGGTAAACCTTTTCTTGAACGTGGGTGACCTCCTGAAGAGCGTCCTTCACCACCACCCATTGGGTGATCAACTGGGTTCATTGCTACTGGTCTAGTTCTTGGTCTTCTACCTAACCATCTAGATCTACCAGCTTTACCTGATACTACTAATTGGTGATCTGAGTTAGAAACTGCTCCGATTGTAGCCGAACAAGTTAACAAGATTAATCTTGTTTCTCCTGAAGGCATTTTAATTGTAGCATATTTTCCATCTCTCGCCATCAATTGAGCAAAAGTTCCAGCAGAACGAGCGATAACAGCTCCTTGACCTGGTCTTAATTCGATACATGAAATAACAGTACCTAGAGGAATTTTACTTAAAGGTAAAGTATTACCAATTTCTGGAGCCGCTTCTGGTCCAGAAACTACAGTTTGCCCAACTTCTAATCCATTTTGTGCAATAACATAAGTCTTAGCACCATCAGCATAAGCTAATAATGAAATAAAAGCAGAACGGTTCGGATCGTACTCGATAGTTTTAACCGTAGCAGGAACACCTACTTTAGTTCTTTTAAAATCAACGATACGATACTTTTGCTTATGACCACCGCCCATATAACGCATGGTCATTTTTCCTTGACTATTTCTACCTCCTGAGTTTTTTTTCGGTGCCAATAATGACTTTTCCGGCTTATCAGTTGTAATAGTGTCAAAGCTATTTACAACTCTAAAACGCTGACCCGGGGTAATAGGTTTTAATTTTCTAACTGACATTTTCTATTAGATATTATTGTAAAAATCTATTGTTTCTCCTTCTTGAACTTGAACAACTGCTTTCTTGTAAGCATTTGTTTTTCCACTGATTAAACCACTTTTAGTGTACTTAACGCTTCTATCAGCTCTGTAATTCATTGTATTAACAGCAACAACATTCACCCCATAAGCAGCCTCAACAGCGTTTTTGATTTGAATTTTATTTGCTTTTTTATCAACTACAAAACCAAAACGGTTAAATAATTCACCATCTTTAGTTATTTTTTCAGTTATAATAGGCTTAATAATGATACTCATAACCTTCTTATTTACTTAAATTAGCTTCAATTACGTCAACTGAACCTTCTAAAAGAACTAATTTAGATGCGTTTAAAACACCGTAAGTATTTAATTCTGAAGTAGTTACAACCGAAGACGATTTTAAATTGCGTGACGACAAATATACATTTTTATTTGCATCGCCCAATACAAATAATGATTTTTTATTTTCCAACCCTAAAGCTTTCAATACGTTAATGAAATTTTTAGTGTTTGGAGCTTCAAATGTGAAGTCTTCTACAACTATCAAATTAGACTCTTTTGCTTTTAAAGATAAAGCCGATTTACGCGCTAATCTTTTTAAGTTTTTGTTTAATTTGAAAGAATAACTTCTTGGAGTTGGTCCAAAAATAGTTCCTCCACCTTTAAACAAAGGGTTTTTAATACTTCCTGCACGAGCAGTACCAGTTCCCTTTTGTTTTTTAATCTTACGTGTACTTCCTGTAACTTCAGCTCTCTCTTTAGACTTGTGAGTACCTTGTCTTTGATTTGCCAAATATTGTTTTACATCAAGATATACAGCGTGATTGTTAGGCTCTATAGCGAATACTGAATCAGAAAGTTGAACTTTTCTACCAGTATCTTTTCCGTTGAAATCTAATACTTTTACTTCCATTACTTCTGAATGATTACATAAGAGTTTTTATGCCCTGGCACACATCCTTTAACAACTAAAAGATTTTTATCAGCCACAACTTTTAAAACTTTAAGGTTTTGAATCGTTACATTATCACCACCTGTTCTTCCAGCCATACGCATTCCTTTGAATACTCTAGACGGATAAGACGATGCTCCTACAGAACCTGGCGCTCTTAAACGGTTATGTTGACCGTGAGTTGCTTGACCAACACCACCAAATCCGTGACGTTTAACAACCCCTTGAAAACCTTTACCTTTAGACACACCTTGCACGTCTACAAATTCTCCTTCAGCGAATAAATCAACTGTTAAAACTTCACCTAACTTGTGTTCTTCTTCAAAGTACTTGAACTCAACGACTTTCTTCTTAGCAACAGTTGCAGCTTTCTTGAAGTGACCTTCTTCAGCTTTAATTGTATGCTTTTCAGTTTTGTCATCGAAACCAAGCTGAAGAGCACTATACCCGTCAACCTCTTCGGTTCTGACTTGGGTAACTACACATGGACCAGCTTCAATTACTGTACAAGGAATATTTTTCCCGTTCTCATCAAAGATGCTAGTCATGCCAATTTTTCTTCCGATTAACCCAGACATATAAAACTAATTATTAATTAAACTCTATTTTTATTGTACTCAAAATCTTGAGCACTTCCTCTTTTTGAGGGTGCAAATATATAAATATTATTTAAATACCGCAAATTTAATTAGTTAGCTCAAAAAAATCATTTTTTAAAGCCTTAAACCAATTAAACTCGGGTATTTAAAAAAAAACCGCAGTACTAAATACTGACGGTTTTTATTTTGAATGCTACTTTATTGCAGCTAAAAATCAACTATACTTTGATCTCTACTTCAACACCACTAGGCAATTCTAATTTCATTAAAGCATCAATAGTCTTAGATGAAGAACTATAAATGTCTAACAATCTTTTATATGAACTTAGTTCAAATTGCTCTCTTGATTTCTTGTTAACGTGTGGAGAACGTAAAACAGTAAAAATCTTTTTGTTCGTTGGTAATGGAATTGGACCTGTCACAACAGCACCTGTACTTTTTACAGTTTTCACAATCTTCTCAGCAGATTTATCTACTAAGTTATGATCGTATGATTTTAATTTTATTCTGATTTTTTGACTCATTTTCTTAAGAATTAAGCGTTACCTTTTGCTTTTTTGATTACCTCTTCTGAAATATTAGATGGCGTTTCAGCATAGTGAGAGAATTCCATAGTAGAAGTTGCTCTACCAGAAGATAACGTTCTCAATGTTGTAACATAACCAAACATTTCCGACAAAGGCACATCAGCTTTAATAGTTTTTGCACCATTTCTATCACCCATATCATTTACTTGACCACGACGACGGTTCAAGTCACCTACGATATCACCCATATTTTCTTCTGGAGTAATAACTTCGATTTTCATGATAGGCTCAAGAATAACAGCACCAGCAGCTTTTGCTACTTCTTTGTATCCTAATTTAGCAGCTAATTCGAAAGATAGAGCATCAGAATCCACAGGGTGGAAAGATCCATCTAATAAAGTAACTTTTAAACTATCAACAGCATAACCAGCTAAAGGTCCTGACTTCATTGCTTCTTTAAATCCTTTTTCTACAGCAGGAATATACTCTTTAGGTACGTTACCACCCTTAACTTCATTGACAAACTGTAATCCCATTGCTGGTTTACCATCAACATCGTCAGCAGGCTCTAAACGGAAAACGATATCTCCAAATTTACCACGACCTCCAGATTGTTTCTTATACACCTCTCTGTGTTGAGCAGATCTTGTAAACGCTTCCTTGTACTCAACTTGAGGCTCACCTTGATTCACTTCAACTTTGAATTCACGCTTCATACGATCGATCAATACATCTAAGTGAAGCTCACCCATTCCAGAAATAACCGTTTGACCAGAAGCCTCATCAGTTTTAACTGTAAACGTTGGATCTTCCTCAGCCAATTTAGCTAAAGCCATACCCATTTTATCAACGTCAGCTTTAGTTTTAGGTTCAATAGCAATACCAATTACAGGATCAGGGAATTTCATTGACTCAAGAATAATTGGGTGTTTTTCATCACACATTGTATCTCCAGTCTTGATATCTTTAAATCCTACAGCAGCTCCAATATCTCCAGCCTCAATAAATTCGATTGGATTTTGTTTGTTAGCATGCATTTGATAGATACGAGAAATACGCTCTTTATTTCCTGAACGCGTGTTCAAGATATAAGAACCCGCATCTAAACGACCTGAATAAGCACGGAAGAAAGCCAAACGACCAACATAAGGGTCAGTAGCAATTTTAAATGCCAAAGCAGCAAACGGCTCTTTTACATCAGGACGACGTAATATCTTAGTTTGATCTTCCTCTAATAAATCTAAATCATCAGGATGAATACCTTCAATTCCTTCTTTATCCAATGGAGATGGTAAATATTTACAAACTGCATCTAACATGAACTGAACTCCTTTGTTTTTAAAAGAAGAACCAGCAAGCATAGGAATGATTGCCATATCAATAGTAGCTGCACGTAATGCATTGTTAATTTCTTCCTCTGTAATAGAGTTTTCATCTTCCATGTATTTATCCAAAAGATTCTCGTCGTAACTAGCAATCTCTTCGATAAGGATAGAACGATAATGCTTCACATCATCCACCATATCCTCAGGAATTTCGATAATATCAAAAGTAGCACCTTGTGTTTCATCATGCCATACAATAGCTTGATTTTTCACTAAGTCAACAACTCCTTTAAAATCAGCTTCGTCACCGATTGGCAAAGTAATTGCTACTGCATTTGATTTCAACATATCTTTTACTTGCTGACATACTGCTAAGAAGTTAGCACCTTGACGGTCCATCTTGTTAACAAACCCCATACGAGGTACACGGTACTGATCTGCAAGTCTCCAGTTTGTTTCTGATTGAGGCTCAACACCATCTACAGCAGAAAACAAGAATACCAATCCATCTAATACACGTAACGAACGGTTTACCTCTACAGTAAAGTCAACGTGACCAGGAGTATCAATAATATTGAAGTGGTATGATTGTGATTCTGGTAAAACTTTACCTTGATCTGTTGGGAAATTCCACTCACAAGTTGTCGCAGCAGAAGTAATAGTAATACCTCTTTCTTGCTCCTGCGCCATCCAGTCCATTGTAGCAGCACCATCATGCACTTCTCCAATTTTGTGTGATTTTCCAGTATAAAATAGAATACGCTCCGTTGTTGTTGTTTTACCAGCATCAATGTGAGCCGCGATTCCGATATTTCTAGTATATTTTAAATCTCTAGCCATTTCTAATGTTTCTTTACGAATTAAAATCTAAAGTGAGAGAATGCTTTGTTTGCTTCTGCCATTTTATGAGTATCCATTCTTTTCTTAACAGCAGCACCTTCTTCTTTAGCAGCAGCTAAAACTTCAGAAGCTAAACGAGCAGCCATAGATTTCTCATTTCTTTTTCTTGCATATAGAATCATCCATTTCATCGCCATAGAAATTTTTCTATCTGGACGAATTTGCATTGGAATCTGAAATGTAGCTCCACCTACACGGCGAGAACGAACTTCTACGTGAGGCATAACATTAGTCAATGCATCTTTCCAAATTTCTAATGACGTTTTTTCTTCATCTTGCTTTTTAGCTTCTACGATATCCATTGCATCATAGAATACTTTAAAAGCTACTGATTTTTTACCATCCCACATTAAGTTATTCACAAAACGTGTCACTAACTGATCGTTAAATCTTGGATCTGGTAAAAGAGGTCTTTTTTTGGCCTGTCTTTTTCTCATGTCTTTTCTTTAAAAGTTTTAAAAATTACTTTTTCTTTCCAGCTGCAGCAGATGCTTGTCCTGGTTTTGGACGCTTAGCTCCATACTTAGATCTACGTTGTGTTCTTCCCGCAACACCCGCAGTGTCTAATGCTCCACGTACGATATGGTATCGTACACCTGGTAAATCTTTTACTCTTCCACCTCTAACTAATACTATCGAGTGCTCTTGTAGATTGTGTCCTTCTCCTGGGATGTAAGCATTTACTTCATTACCATTTGTCAAACGCACACGCGCAACTTTACGCATTGCCGAGTTTGGTTTTTTAGGCGTTGTAGTATAAACACGCGTACAAACCCCTCTTCTTTGAGGACAAGAATCTAAAGCAGCCGATTTACTCTTCTTAGTTATTTTGGCTCTTCCAGTTCTTACTAATTGTTGAATTGTTGGCATAATTGTTTATAATTATTACTAATAAATTTAACTCCCTAACACTATTTAGGGGGTGCAAATGTAGTGATTCTTTTTTATAAAACAAACCTAATTTATTTATTTTCAAGACAATTAAATTCTTTTCAAAAGAAATCATACCATTTAGCACTTTGAGAAAAAATTCCTTAAAACAACAAAGACAAGCCTTAAAGAATAAAAAAACACTCCCTTCCTCTATTTTAAAATTATTTCTATTTTTTTACGTTTCTTTATAACCATGAAAAAACACATATTTTTCTTCATATTATTCATTACACAATTCTCTATTGCTCAGCGATTTACACTGAAAATCGAAGGCAATTCCGTTTTAGAATCCAAAGCAATCGACAGTATTGGTTACCAAGAAAAACATGAAACCGTAAACTCACTATTGGAAACAAAAAAACTTTTTGAGAAAAAAATCATCAATAATGGTTTTTTTGAAAACCAATTACTCTCTGAAAAGAAAATTAACGACAGCTTATTTGTATTAAAATACCAACTTGGAAATCGAACAAAAGATATACATATATATATAGGTAGCATTTCTGCAGAAAAAAAACAACTTTTAGCTTTAGAAAACGATACATTAAAATTCCCTATAGGTGAGATCGAAAATTGGATGCTTCAAAAAACACAACTACTCGAAGCAAATGGATATGCTTTAGCAAAACTTAAACTGACCGAACAAAATACAAGAAAAAATATTTTATATTCTACTTTAACAATTCATTTGAATACTATAAGAACTATAAACAACATTGTGATATTAGGATATGATAAATTCCCTAAAAACATAAAGCATAACTGGAAACGAAAACTTAAAAACAGAACTTTCAATCAAAAATTAGTTGACGAAATATACGCTGATTTTAACCAATTCCCATTTGTTACACAAACCAAATACCCAGAAATATTATTTACCGAAGAAGCAACAAAGGTTTACACCTATGTAGAGAAAGCACGTCCAAACAAATTTGATGGATTCATAGGGTTTGCAAATGATGAAAACAACAAATTAGTTTTTAATGGCTATCTCGATTTAAATCTTCAAAATATTCTAAATGGAGGAGAGAAATTTAACTTGTTCTGGAAAAATGATGGCAAACAACAAACTTCGTTTAATCTTGGAGCTGAAATACCCTATATATTTAAATCTCCACTAGGCATTAAGGCCAATCTGAACATATTTAAGCAAGACAGCACTTTTCAAAACACAAAATCTGAATTCAACTTAGGATATTACCTTACCTATAACCAAAAAATATACCTAGGAATACAGTCGACAACATCCATCGACATACAAAATGCAAATAGTATTTCTTTAAACAATTACAAAAATAGATTTTACAACATCAGTTACGAATACTCTAAACGCAATAACAGTAATTATCTTTTCCCTGAAAAAACAAACTTTTCTCTGAAATTTGGATTAGGAAACCGAACCATAACTGGAGTAAAAACGAATCAATTTTACAACCTTTTAAATTTAAATCATAATTTTTATTTGAATCCAAAAAACACCATCAGTTTACAAAATCAAACCTTTTATCTCGATAGCCAAAATTACATTATCAATGAACTTCACCGCTTTGGTGGCACAAACTCAATTAGAGGTTTTAGAGAAAATAGTTTACAAGCCAATTTCTTTACAGGAATATTCTTAGAATACAAATACCAACTTGCATCAAACCTATACATTCACTCTATAAGTGATTTCGGTTATTTCCAAGACAAAACAAATAATTTACAAGACAAACTCCTTGGGTTGGGTTTTGGATTTGGATTACTTACAAAAAATGGACTATTCAATTTAGCTTATGCTAATGGTAGTACCGAAAAACAACCTGCAAGACTATCAAACTCTATAGTTCACATTTCATTTAAAACTTTTTTTTAAACAAACATGTGTTAAAAACCCAAAAAATTTAACATTAAATTAGGATTTGATATTATTTTTTTACAAATTTGATTTAACTAATTCAAATTTACTAATATGAGATCAAAAATTAACGGATTTATAACACTACTATTAGTGTTATTTGGGCATTTCGCTTTTGCCCAGATCAAGACCGTTTCTGGGATTGTCACCGATCAAAGTGGACTGCCACTACCTGGTGTTTCAGTTTTAGAAAAAGGCACAAGTAATGGAACTCAAACTGACTTTGATGGAAATTACAAATTAGACACAAAGGAAGGTGCCACTTTAGTCTTTAGCTACGTGAGTATGATAACTCAAGAAGTTAAAGTAACATCAGGCTCTATTAACATCTCCATGAAAGAAGATGTTCAAGAGCTTGAAGGGGTAGTTGTTACCGCTTTAGGAATTAAAAGAGAAAAAAAAGCTCTTGGTTACGCTACAACTACCGTAGACAAAGAACAAATTACAAACGTTGTTAACAATAACCCATTAGAGTCACTATCAGGTAAAATTGCCGGGGTAGACATCAGCGCACCTGCCCAACCAGGAGCTTCTACACGTGTAATTATAAGAGGTATAGGTTCTGTAACTCAATCCAACGACCCTTTATACATTGTGGATGGTACTCCTTTATTAAACAACTCGAGCAGTAATGGATCGATTGAAAGATCATACGATGCTGGTAGTGGTATAAACGCATTAGACCCGAATAACATTGAAAGTATTACTGTACTTCGTGGAGCAGCTGCTACTGCGCTATACGGATCCAGAGCCGCAAATGGTGTTTTTATAGTTACCACTAAAAAAGGAAAAGACGAATCAAAAATCAATATAGATATCGTTACTACTACCGACTTTAGTGAGGTGTCTCGTGTACCTCATTTACAGAATGAATTTGGACAAGGCTGGAATGGTGAAGGCTATTCAAACGGAGGAACAACTGTCAGTAACGAAAATGGTTCTTGGGGTCCTAAATTCAACGGCGAATTACGCCCTTGGGGAAATATTTACAATAATTCACAACAAGTAAAACCTTATGTGGCATTAGAAGACAATATCAGAGACTTTTTCAGAAGAGGAAACACAAACACTAACTCTATAAACATTAGTAAAGGTGGCAAAAACTCAGATTTTTCATTAGCATTTACTAATTTAAGTAGCGATGGTATCATACCTACTAACGCAGATCAATATTTAAAAAGAACACTTGGTTTCAACGGAGGTATTAAAAATGACAAACTTTCTGTACGTGCTGCGATCAACTATTCAAACATCGATCAAAATGCAGTTGCTGCTGGCCAAGGAGATCAAGCGAGTGAAGGTACAACTATGATGGAAGAATTATTACAAATCCCAAGAGACATCAGTGTTGTTGATTTAGCAGATTACACTAACAATCCATTTAATTCCCCAAGTTACTTTTACACTCCTTATGCAGGAAATCCATATTTTGCTCTAAATGAAAATGGAATCAAAATTAAAAGCAACACCATTTATGGAAACATCAATTTAAATTATAATTTAACATCTAAATTAAGTGCTACTTGGCAAATAGGTGGTAACGTTCAAAATGAAAGAGTTAAATCTTGGGGAGCTATCATGCGTTTTGAAGATGGTTCGCCTAATGATGGAAACACTGAAACAGTTGGTGGTGTCACAGAAAATCAAATTCAGAGAACACAATTTGATACTTTTTTCAATTTGAATTACAATACAGATTTATCAGAAAAATTTAATTTAAATTTATTAGCAGGAACCAACTACAACCAAAGAGAATCAGACTTTTTAGGTGCATCAATTACAAACTTAGACATACCTAACTATTATGAATTAACAAATAGTGCTGCATTTCCAAATTTAGCACAAGCAAATAGTTTGAGAAGAACTTTAGGTTTTTATGGGCAGGCTGAACTAAGTTACAATTCATTATTCTATCTAACATTAAGCGGTAGAAATGATTTTACTTCTACACTTCCATTAGAGAACAACAGTTATTTCTATCCAGCTGCTTCTTTAAGTGCAATTGCCATTCAAAACAACTCTACATTTTTAAAATTAAGAGCTGCAATTTCACAAGTTGCTAATGATACTAATCCTTATGCGACTAATGCTTCTCTAACACAATCTACAGCAAATGCTTATTTTGGTAACATAAATGCTCCATTTGGTGGATTAAACTACTTTGAATTTGGACCTCAAATAGGAAATCAAGAACTTAAACCTGAACGAACCACTGAAACTGAATTCGGAGTAGAAGGAAGTTTATTTAACAAAAGAATCACTTTTGATGTTTCATTATACCACAGAAAAACAGTAGATTTGATATTACAACAACCGGTTGACCCTTCTACTGGTTTCGGATTTATTAACGGCAATTTTGCTGACTTAGTAAACAAAGGAATCGAATTATCCGCTTCATTTATACCAATACAAAATGATAATTTCTCTTGGACAATGAATTATACTTTTACCAAAAATGACAATGAAGTAACTAGAACTGCGGAAGGATTGGATCAAGTATTGATTAATAGTGCTTACGGCATTAACATTGTAGCAGTTGAGGGAAAACCTATTGGTTCTTATTATGGAGACGCTCCTAAAATGACTGCTGATGGACAATATGTAGTAAACCCAGAAACTGGATATTACGAAACTGAACCAGGTCAATACCTTGGTAACGGACAAAGAGATTTCGTAATGGGACTTCAGAATATGTTCACTTACAAAAACTTTAGCATGAATTTTGCCTTCGATTGGAAAGAAGGTGGATTAATGTATTCAAATACTAAACGTTTGTCTCACTTTACAGGTAATGGTATTGAAACTACGTATAACGATAGAAATCCATTCATTATCCCTAATTCTGTAAATGAAGTTACAGATGTAGATGGAAATGTAACAGGATACAGTGAAAATACAACTCCTATTGAATATGGCTTGATTACGGATTTTTATGCAACTAACAAAAATCCTGGAATTGAAAGAACGCATTTAATAGACAAAACATTTGTACGTTTAAGAGACCTTAACTTTACTTACAATTTACCATCTAAAATAGTAGATCAAATGGGATTAAGTAAAGTAGCATTTGGAGTTTATGGTAAAAACTTATTTCTATGGACACCTGGAGACAACCCTTATGTAGATCCAGAAGTTTCAACTTATGGACAGGGAATTGCAAGCGAGTTCGCAGAATTTAGATCAAATCCTGCACAAAGAAGTTTCGGTGGTTTCTTAAGATTATCTTTTTAAAAAATAGCATTATGAAAAAAACAATTTTAACCTTACTATCAATTGCCTTCATTACATTTTCATGTGATGACAAGTTTGATATTAATCAAGATCCAGACACCTTGAATCCAGGTGGAGTACCGTTATCAAAACAACTTCCGGCAGGAATGGTAGGTGTCGCTGGAGCGCAAGGATCATATTATGCACTGATTGGTGGATTCTGGTCACAATTTTGGACCCAGAGTAACGCATCTAATCAATACACAGAAATCGACACTTATATAATTGGAAGCTTTGATTATGAAAATGGTTGGACAGCAATGTATGATGCGCTTGGAGACATTAAAGAAGTGAAGCAAAGAGCAGAGGCTGAAGGAAACTGGAATTATTATTTGATGGCTACAACTTTAGAAATATATGCATCTCAGATAATGTCTGATTTATATGATCAAACTCCTTATTTGGAGTCTAATAATCAAGAAATTTTGCAACCTCATTTTCTATCAGGAGCGGAAACTTATGGGTTAATGATTGCTGACCTTAAAGATGCTCTATCAAAAGATTTATCAGCTTCAATGGGTGAAACCCCTGGTGTTGATGACTTCCTTTTCGAAGGTGTAATGACTGATTGGACTAAATTTGCAAATACAGTTTTATTGCGATTATACATGAGGCAAACAGAAGCAAATCCTGATCTTGCCGAAAATGGTATAAAGGAATTATTTGATAACGGAGCACAATTCTTAGATAAAGATGCTAGAATAACAGGTTTTATCGACGAAGCAAATAGAAGTAATCCACTTTACGAAACCGATAGACGTCAATTAAATACGCCAAAAAACCTAAGAGCAAGTTATACGATGTATTCTTTTATGGATGATAACGGAGATACACGTAAAAATGAATTTTACGGTCCTGGAGTACCGCTTTATCAAGGTTACTACACGAATACTTCTATATCAGAATCGGCAATTTCAATAGTGACACTTTCTCCAACAACAGATGTTTATTTTATAACTAAAGAAGAAAGTAATTTACTACAAGCTGAAGCTTTAGAACGTTATTATGGTGGAAATGGAGCAAAAGCATTATACGATGATGCTGTTGTAGAAGCCTTTAATAAATTTAATTTAGATGGAACGTCTTTTGTAGCTGCTGGGGGATCATATGAATACCCTACAACAGGCACATTCGATGACAAATTAAAGGCTATTATTACACAAAAATGGTTAGCAAGTTTTCCTGGAAACGGTTTTGAATCATTTTTTGAACAAAACAGAACGGGATATCCGTCTATTTCAACTGTAACGCAAGATGACCCTACTTATGTATCTGGCGAAATAACTTATTCATGGAATGGAGCAACCGGTGGATTATTTCCTAAACGTGTAGTTTTTCCTAACAGAGTGATTACACGAAACCAAAATGCACCGGCATTAGTACCTATCACAACTCCAGTTTGGTGGGATGTTAATTAATTTTAAAAAAAAATAGTATGAAAAAAATATTTTTGACTTTAACTATTGTCCTCACAGGGCTAACATTTTTCACTAGTTGTGATTCTACTGATACAGATAATGTTTCATTTGTTACCAATTACCCTGTGTTTGAATTAATCGGAGAAGAAACCGTTGTTGTTGACGCAGGAGGAACGTTTGAAGACCCTGGAGTGATTGTAACTGAAAATGGTGTTGAGATTCCTTACACTTCTTCAGTTAAAGGGCTTTTCCAAGGCGGGAGCTCTTTAGACACAAATGTTTCAGATATTTACACAATTACTTATAGCGCAACTAATCAAGATGGCTTTTCTGGTACTACAACTAGAACTGTAATTGTTTCTACAAACGATGATTTATCTTTGGGTTTAGCCGGATTGTATACCTCGACTGTAACTCGTAATGGTGTTTTAACAGGTCAATATACCGACATGGAGTATGTATTAATATGGGAGAATCCTGATGGAACATATGAAATTTCGGATGGTATTGGAGGTTATTACGACATCGGCAGAGGATATGGAGTAGGCTATGCAGCGACAGGAGCTGTTATAACAGTTAATGATTTTGCTACAAATAACTTTTCGTATTCCGCTTTTGAAGTGGGTGGATTTGGAGGTGCATGCATAATGAGCGCTTTGACACCTAATGCAGCAAATTCAACTATAAGCTTTTCTACAGAATGGGATGCAGGTTATATCTTTGACGTAGTATTAACGCAAGTTCAACTTTAAAAACAGATATTTATAATATGAGAAAGATAAATTATATAAAAAGCTTAATTGTTTTACTAACTTTATCAGTATTCGTTTCATGTGATGAAACAGGTGATACTGATCCAGGAGGAACCACGACGGAAGCTTTTGCAGGTGATTGGCATATTATTGCCCTTGAAAATGACGGTGTAACCCCAGCATATGGTGGAGACTACAACTTATTTTCTACATATAACGCATCTTCCAACGATGAAAATTTTTGGATTGACGACCATGATAGCTGGATGGAAATAAAAAGTAAAGTACAAGTAAATAGCTTTGAAAACTTTACATTTGCAGGCCAACCTGATGCTGAAGAACTATATACAGGTGGTACTGTACATGTTACGAATGGTCAAATACTAAAAAATGCAGCAACTTCTTTTGGAGGTCACGCAGTAGACAGTATTTACTTTGAAGCGGAATTTGACTGGGATCCAGGATACATTTACAAATTCGCTGGTCATAAAAGAACTGGATTCTTAGAAGACGAACTATAATTAATTTTATTTGATAGTTATTTCTAAAACCACCTCATTTGAGGTGGTTTTTTTATACTTTTGCATCATGGAAAGAGAACATCAAATTTTTGGAATTAGAGCTATTATAGAGGCTATTCAAGCAGGTACTGAAATCGATAAAGTATTTTTACAAAAAGATGCTCAAGGTGATTTAATGAAAGAGTTGATGCAAACGATGAAAAAAAACAACGTTAATTTTTCTTACGTTCCTGTAGAAAAATTAAATCGCTTGACTTCAAAAAACCATCAAGGTGCTGTAGCTACCATCTCCCCTATTTCTTTTCATAACTTAGAAGATTTGGTTACCAACGTTATTGAATCTGGTAAAAAACCATTATTCTTAATTTTAGACCAATTATCAGACGCTCGTAATTTTGGCGCTATTATCCGTACAGCAGAATGTACTGGTGTCAACGGAATTATTATCCAAAAACAAGGAGCTGCTCCTGTAAACGGAGACACTGTAAAAACTTCAGCCGGTGCTGTTTTCAACATTCCAATTTGTAAAGTTGATCATATTAAAGATGCTGTTTTCTTTTTACAAGCAAGCGATATCAAAACTGTTGCGGCTACAGAAAAAACAGATAATCTTATCTACGACATTGACTTCAATCAAGGAATCGCGATTATAATGGGAAGCGAAGATAGAGGTGTAAATCCATCTGTTTTAAAAATTGTTGATGAAAAAGCTAAATTACCCATGCATGGCACTATCGAATCGTTAAACGTTTCAGTAGCTTGCGGTGCATTTTTATATGAAGCTTTGAGACAACGTCTATAGAATACTATAGCTTTTTATTGATTCCGATAAAATCATAAATTACTTTAAGTGAAGACGTAAAGTATTCCTTTATTGAATCTTCTGGTTTTGGTGGTGGATTAAAATTCCCAAATTCATCGAAATTTTTAATAAAAGGGTCGTTTTCTGGATTAAAATCGGGTTTCTCCCATTCATAAAGAATTGGCTTAGCAAACTGTGGAGTTTTCAAAACTAAAGCAAAAGCCAAACCGGTTAAAAAACCACTCAAGTGCCCTTCCCAAGAAACGGCATTATCAACCTTTGGAAACATATACCAAACCATTCCACCATACAATATTACGATTAATAAAGAAAGTGCTACCAGACGATAATATTTGGTAAAAATGCCTTTAAAAAAAATAAAACTCACCAATGCATAAATTAACCCACTGGCTCCAATATGATAGTTAGGTCTTCCTAATAACCATGTCCCTAAACCCGAAAATAGAATTCCAAACACTAATACTGTAAAAGTTTGGTCCCTATAAAAGAAACGCAAAGCAGGCAAAAGTACTACTAATGCTAAGGAGTTATTGATTAAATGTTCAAGGTTACCATGTAAAAAAGCACTAAAAAAAATACCTTTAACACCAAAACCCGTTCTAGGGTATACTCCATAATGCGACAAATTAATATGAAAATGTTGCTCTACCCAAAAAACTATCCAAAGTGACAATACAAATAACAAAGGTAACAACACTACCGATGGTGAGAATACAAATGGATTTTCGAGTGTAGGTTTCATTTTTTTCATTCTTACTTCCCTTCAAAGATAAGACCAAAAATATTTAAGTGAATTTTTGTCATATTCCTAAATTGATTTTATTTTAGTCCCATATCAAACATTACTCGTTAAATGGATCAATTACGAACAATTCTAAATGAAAAAGTGGCAATTTCTGAAAAAGATTGGAACTATATCACTTCAAAACTTCAAACAAAAGATTTTAAAAAGAAAGAGTTCTTAATCAAATCGAATTGTATTGAGCAAAATATCTATTTTATTGCAGAAGGTGTTTTTCGAATTTATCTTGAACTACCCGATAAAGATATCACTTTAGACTTTGGTTTCCCAGACAAATTAATCAGTAGTTACTCTTCTTTTTTAACCCAATCTCCAAGTATCGTTTGTATTCAAAGTCTAACAAAATCTAAAGTCACATTTATCACCCGAGAAGATTTACAAGATATTTACAACAATACAAATTGCGGAGAATCTATGGGAAGGGTTTTTGCCGAAGAATTTTTTATGAATAAATCAAAAAGGGAATTGAGTTTTATGAAAGACTCTCCAACAGAGCGTTATTTGAATTTGTTTAAAGAACAGCCTAAACTTATTCAAGAAATCCCTCAAAAATATTTAGCATCATACATTGGTATTACGCCTCAGGCACTAAGTAGAATTCGTTCAAAAATATAATTACATGCTATTTTGTTAACCGAAGTTCATTGTTTGACCTTTCCATAGTTCCTTTCTTTGCTTTAGAAATTTAAATCAAAACATTATGGAAAAAAATCAAGTGAGCAGTGCTGAAGTAGTAACAAATACAAAATCAAAAGAAATTTTAATAGTTCAAAAACCAACAAGTGCTTTCATAGGTGCTGCTTGGATTTCACTACTAACCGGAATGGTTTCATTTTGCATTGGCCTTTGGAATGCTCAAATGGAATTAAATGAAAAAGGCTATTATTTTACAATTTTATTGTTCGGTCTATTTGCTGTAATTTCTGTTCAAAAATCGGTAAGAGACAGAGCAGAAGGAATTCCGGTAACCGATATGTATTACGGAATCAGTTGGTTTACCACCATAGCTTCTATAACTCTTTTGATTATCGGACTTTGGAATGCTGAATTAGAATTAAGCGAAAAAGGATTCTATGGTATGTCGTTCTTGTTAAGTTTGTTTTCAGCAATTACAGTGCAAAAAAACACACGAGATGTATTACTAACCGACAACACAGCTAAATGTGACTAAAGCAAATATATACCTCTAACAACTAGGTTTGAAATTAAACTTTCAAACCTTTTTCTTCTTTATAAAATTGAAAATAATGTAATTTTACTCCATGGAAGCACCATTAGCAGAAAGAATTCGCCCTCAACACTTATCGGAATATGTAAGTCAATTACACCTTGTAGGTGAACAAGGTTCTCTTACCCACCAAATTGCAAAAGGAATTATTCCTAGTTTAATTTTATGGGGCCCTCCGGGTACCGGTAAAACAACCTTAGCCCAAATAATGGCTCAGGAAAGCAAACGCCCATATTACCAGTTGAGTGCTATACACTCGGGGGTAAAAGATATTCGTGAAGTTATTGAAAAAGCCAAACAAAGTGGCGGATTATTCACAGCTAAAAATCCTATCTTATTTATTGACGAGATACACCGTTTCAGCAAATCCCAACAAGATTCACTTTTAGCGGCTGTCGAAAAAGGTTGGGTTACCTTAATTGGTGCTACAACTGAGAATCCAAGTTTTGAAGTTATTCCCGCTTTATTGTCAAGATGTCAGGTTTACATTTTGAATGCATTTAGTAAAGATGATTTGGAATCACTTTTACATCGTGCCATAAACACTGATGAAATTTTAAAAACAAAGAATATTCAACTACAGGAAACCGAAGCCTTACTTCGTCTTTCTGGAGGTGATGGTCGTAAACTTTTGAATATTTTTGAACTTGTCGTTAATGCCTCAGAGGCAAATGATATCATTATTACTAATGAAAAGGTTATGCAATTGGTACAGAAAAACACTGTACTGTATGACAAAACAGGCGAACAACATTACGACATAGTATCGGCTTTCATTAAATCCATACGCGGTAGTGATCCAAATGGCGCTGTATATTGGTTAGCACGCATGATTGAAGGTGGTGAAGATGTAAAATTTATTGCCCGTCGTATGCTAATTTTAGCAAGCGAAGATATCGGAAATGCAAATCCTACGGCTTTAATTATGGCCAACAACACCTTTCAAGCTGTTACTACTATTGGCTACCCTGAAAGCAGAATAATCTTAAGCCAATGCGCTATTTACTTGGCTAGCTCGGCAAAAAGCAATGCGAGCTATATGGCTATAGGTAGAGCGCAACAAATGGTAAAACAAACTGGAGATTTACCTGTCCCAATCCATTTGCGTAACGCTCCTACTAAACTCATGAAAGAATTAGGTTACGGGGACGAATACAAATATTCACATGAGTACCCTAACAATTTTGCAGAACAAGAATTTTTACCAAATGAACTGTCCAATACTACATTTTTTGAACCTGGTGAAAATGCCCGAGAACGCGAATTACGTCAGTTTTTAAAAAACAGATGGAAAGATAAGTATGGATATTAAAATTTAATATCCATTTTTTCAGAAATTAATTTCCCTTCTTGATAATACTCGAAAAACCATTCACTTCCTTTTTGTATAAGTACTCCTGAAGTTTTTCCCTTTTCGGCAATATAAATAGTAGAAACAGATGTTTTACTAATAACCATTACAGTAACAGGTTGAGCATCTACTAATTTATACCCTACCGCAGTAGGAATAGCAAAAAGTTGATTCTCATTTTTCACACTTACAACAGTTTCAGTTGCAACAACACTAGCTGTTTTTACTGGATTAGTAACGGATACCTGCTCTTTTTTAAATTGCACTTTGCCTTTCATCGACGACAATGCGTCTCTTAAAGTTATTGTATACGCTTTCTGAAGATCTTTCTCTCTTGATTCTGACTCTATACTTTCATAAATTACTTTATTGGTACAATCTTTAATAACGACTTTTACTATTGTTTTAAACATAGTATTACTTTCAATCACATCGGCTAATAATGCTTGACAACGATCACTCGCAATGCCACGAGGTAAATTATCTGTATCGTAAAAAACGGTATATCCTTCCGCTTCAAAAAAAGATTTCGTTAAAGCATTTAAATTAAATTTATTCGCCTCTTTGAAAAAAGAAAATTGACTTGGAACAATGATGCTCTCATAATTCTCTTGTCCTACAGTTGACAACGAAAAACAGATTAGGAATAAAAATAAAACACGTTTCATATTAAAATATTTTTTTAAGTTCTAATAAATGGTTGACTTGAAATACAGGATTCTCGATTGTAATATTCTCAGCATTAAAAAAGATAGCATCCATACCAAAATCTAAAGCGCCTAAAACATCCGCTTCATAACTGTCGCCAATCATAATACTTTCTGCCTTAGATGCTTTAGCCAAAGATAATGCAAAATCAAATATAGAAGGGTGCGGTTTTTTAACTCCTGCGGTTTCAGAATTGGTTACTGTTTTGAAATAATGGTTAATTTTAGCATTTTTCATTTTTATATCTTGAACAAAGTGAAGTCCATTTGTAATGATATGCAAATCGTATTTGGTTTGAAGATATTCTAAAAGTTCAATTGTACCATCAAACAAGTGATTACTATTGGGCAATTGTGCTATATAATCATCAGAAAGAGAGTCAACAGTTTCCTTTGAAACCTCAACATTTAAGGTATCAAAAACATCTTTCAAACGATAGTAACGCAATTCTTGATGCGAAATTCTATCAACTTGAAATAACTTCCAATAATGTTGATTCCGCGGAATATAATGTTTTAAAAAATCTTGAATAGAAAATTTAAAATCATGCTTTTTGAAAATTGTTTCAAAAGCAACTTCAGAATTTCTATCAAAATCCCAAAGCGTATGATCCAAATCAAAAAAGAGATGTTTTTTATTTTTAAAATGCATTGGTAAAACTCTTCCTTTTAATTTAATTTAAAGATTAACAAAAATAACTTCAAATTAAATGCTTTAAAAAAAGCCCAAAAATGGGCTCTAAATTAATTTCCTTGTGTAATAACAGCGTTTTCGATATGATAAATCCAATCTTCGACATCGCTATCATTATAACGAAACGTCCCTTTCATGGTTACATATTGATCGGTTTTTAACTTTGGAGTTTCCCCTTTAAATTTTATCCCCATAATCGTTTCAGGTCCAGATTTCCCACAGAAGAAACATGCGGCAAAAACATTTTTACTTATCGCATAATTCTTATTATCGATAGGAATAATAAAACCACTAATAACAATTGGCTTACCTTGCATGGCTTTCAATTTCGGATTAATGATGGGAAACATCACCTCTCCGTATGTTTTATCGGGTTTATTTCGGTAATCAATTTTAGCTAATAAACTCCACGTTAAAGTATCGGCTACTGTAAGTTCAGTATCATACTTGTTGTTCATATTTACTTTTAACTTTTCCTCTTTAACATTAAAACTAAAGAAGAAAACAGCTACTACTAAAGCTATAGAAATTTTAATATAATTATGCATTTGCTAATGTTTTTGAAATATTTAATCGGTATGCTTTTACTGCTGGAATAAGTGCGGCAACAACTCCTACTAAAAGCGTCAAGGCTAATAATACCCCCTCCTTTTTCCATAAAAACTCATACGGATTGAAACTTAATTTAAAATCTTGTTCGGCTGAATTTGATATCAAAACCAACCCTACTCTACCCAAAATCGTACCAAAAAGAAAACCTACCACACAAAGTAATATACTTTCAATCATAACCAATTTTAAAAGTTGGAATCTTTCAGCTCCATTCACACGTAATAAGGCAAACTCATTTTTACGTTCTTTTAAGGTGTTAAACAACGCAATAAAAATTGATATCCCTGAAATGAGCATTATTACATAAGCAAGGTAACGTAGCGCATCAATTCCAATCCCAAACAAAGAAAACAACCGGTTGATTTCTAATGCCGGTGAAGCTGCTTGCATTTTTGTGTTTTGAGGAATAATACGTTGCCAAGTTAACTTTGCCATAGGATTACGGATTTGTAAAAGTACCGCCGTAATATCCATCCCTTTTTCGTCCAAAGTCATATCTGCTTCTACATGATGCTCGTGATCATCACCTTCTTCATGCACATGCCCTTCTTCGCCGTGAGCAGGATTTTCATGCGCTTCATGACCACCGTGCATCTGCCAAACACTTGGGATGGTACACAAAATTAGGTTATCGACAACTTTTCCTGTTACAGCTGCAATACCTACAACCTTGTAAGAATAATGATCATGCACTTCACCTTCAGCAGCATCGCCATGAGAACCAAAAAATTCATCTCCTACTCTTAAATTCAATTTTTCAGCCATTTCTCCCCCTAAAACCACTTCAAAGTTTTTTTGGAAAACACGACCATCTGCTATTTTAGCATTATATTTTTCCAAATAATCTGGAGTTGTTCCAAGAATTTTATACCCTCTATAATTATCACCAAAGGCTAATGGAATTGCTTTTTTTACATACGGATGCTGCATCCATACTTTTGCAGAATCGTAATTGATATTTCCTGTAGGAGCATCCACTTGATAAACTGAAGATAAAATCAATTGCAAAGGACTTCCTTGTGCTCCTAAAACCAAATCAACCCCGTCGATATTGTCGCTAAATTTCTCTTCAAATTGCTTTTCTAGCAAAATCAAAATAGTGATAATCGCTACACTAGAAGTTAATAGAATTATACTCAATATGGTATTTAACGGCTTAAACCAAATGTTACGCCATGCTAATTTTATTATCATTTTAGATCAGCGTTAATTTGTTAGTAAACTTTTCTTTAATACGACTATCATGCGTTACTATTACTAATGCCGTTTTATACTCTTTTGATAAATCGGTCAAAAGCCGAATTACCGTTTCTGCATTTTTATCGTCCAAACTTGAAGTTGGTTCATCTGCCAAAAGCACTTTTGGTTCGTTCATCAATGCTCTAGCGATAGAAACACGTTGCTGCTGACCAATACTTAACTGACTTGGTAGTTTATTCGCTTGATTGGCAATATTCAACTCGTTTAAAAGTTTCTTAGCGCGCTCTGTATTTTTTTTACCATTAGCCAACCAACTCGCCATTTCTAAATTTTCCAAAACCGTTAAAGCACTAACAAAATGCGACTTTTGAAGTACTAAGCCAATATTTTGCCCTCTATATTTATCATTCTTATGTTCAGACAATGAAACGATATCCGTTTTGTCGATTTCTATAGAACCAGAAGTTGGACGTAACAAACCTGCTAAAATGTGCAAATAGGTTGTTTTACCTTTTCCAGAATCTCCAGTGATAAGAATAGTGTTACCAGCATCACAATGCAAATCAGGAAAAATAAAAGACTGTTCTTTACTATATGAAAATGTAATATTCTTGGTGCTTATCATGTTTGATACGCTTTATTTTTAAGGTGCTGCAAGATAACAAATTGAACAGAAAATTCTCTTAATGTTTTCTAAAAAATTCCTTCGTCTACAAAGCTAAAGTAGGCTTTTTCGGTTATTATAACATGATCCAAAACTTGAATATCCAAATTATTTCCTGCATCACGTAATTTTGTGGTAATTTGCTTATCGGCTTCACTAGCTTGTAATTTACCTGATGGGTGGTTATGCGATAGTATTATAGCAGTTGCATTGTATTCTAAAGCCATTTTGAAAACAATTCGCGTATCTACAACCGTACCTGTTAAACCTCCTTTACTGATTTGACTTTTATACACCACTTTATTGGAATTGTTTAGGTATAATACCCAAAACTCTTCGTGTAATAATTCACCAATTATAGGTTGCATAATTTCAAAAACAGCTTTACTAGAAGTGATTTTTTTGAGTTCCATGAATTCTTCATCTCTACGACGTCGGCCTAATTCCATAGCCGCAGCAATTGCAATTGCTTTTGCCTCACCTATCCCTTTAAAATTCATTAATTGTTGTACCGAAAGTTTACCGAGAAGATTAAGATTATTTTGTGTACTGAATAGAATTCGTTGACAAAGTTGCACAGCGCTTTCGTTGCGAGAACCCGAACCGATAAGTATGGCTAAAAGTTCCGAATCGGATAAAGAAGATTTTCCTTTTAACAAAAACTTTTCACGTGGACGATCATCTTCTGCCCACTGGTTTATTGGCGTATACATTATAATTAAATTTTGGCGTTTATCAAGTCAAAATTAATAAATATATTTCTAAAACCACAATTAAAAACCTGATTAACAACGCCATTACATGATTTTACATAAAACTATGCAATGAAAATCACAACTCTTCATAAGGATAATTATTTCAGTGCATTATACATTTGGAACATATAGCTTCTTTAAACCAAATAAAAGCTCAGAACTTGTAAAAAGTATTCCAAATGCATACGGTGGTTATCGAAGTACTCGAAATTGGAAAAATGGATGTACTTTTCCAACTTCTTGAAAAACGAAAAAATTTAATTAGTGAAATCATGTATTTTCCGACATAATATTCTGATAAATAAAATTTTATAGTTATTTTTATAGTTCACTAATTTTTGTTTTATGGCTTTAAAACATCAAAATAACTCTCAAAAAATATTCTCTTTTCTAAAGACTTTAGTAATTACATTACTGTTATTTACATTTCACTTTTCTTTAGGACAAGAAAGTGATACAACTGAAACTACGAAGGACACATTAACTGTTGAAACTCCAACATCGATTCCAACTATCGAAATCATACAAAGTGCAGCCAAAACACTTAATGGGTTAAAGGTAATAGAAGATAAATATCTAGAAAATAAATTAGCCGTTCATAAAATTGATTCACTTTACTCGAATTATGCTTCTTTTATAGAAAACCAAAAGAAAAGCACGACCACATTACTTGCCACCTACCCTAATCTTCAGAAAACAAATCAAATTTATTCGAAGTGGAATCGTTATAAAATCTTTCTACAAAAACTAGAAGAAGAAACAATCGATTATACTGCTCAAAATAAAGAGTTACTTGAAGCTATTACTTTGCATCAACAAACATGGAACCTAACAGCCAAAAAAAACAATACTGAAACTACCCCTACAGAAGTCCAAGAAAGAATCACTACCCTTTTAATTGATATTGAAAAAATTCAAAATGACATCATTACAGAAAACAATTTTGCTCTAACTGTTGAATCGAAAATTAATTTTAAAATTGAAGAAATTAGTGAAGTAATGGACAACATCCTTTTACTGAAAGATTCCAAAATATACAATATTTTTTATTTAAGACATCAACCTATTTGGAAATCTTCACCTAAAGTAAAAACTGACACTTCGGAAACTTCTATAAAGGAATCAGCGCGAGTGAATATAAATGAGACCATAAGTTTCATTAAAGCTAATAGTGAATCGCTGAATTTATATTTCACTTTAATCATCATATTAATTGGTTTGTTTTTCTTTTTAAAAAAGAAAATACTTCAAGCTGACCTACCGGAAAATCATCCAAACCGTGATATCTCAAGTGAAATCATCATTAAGCACAAAACTGCTAGTATAATTTTTTTCGCACTGTTTATTGGTTATTTCTTCTTTAAGGGAATGCCTAAACTCTTTGAGAACATAATTGTTTTGCTTTTATTATTTTCCTCATCTTTTGTTGTGAGAACTCAGATTAAAGAAAAGTTTAAAATTTTATATTTTTTTATAATCACTTTTTATCTCATTGATGCAATAAAAAATTTTCTATGGTTACCTACTAATTTCTATCGCTTCTACTTATTAATTGAAGCTTCATTAATTGCTATTGCTGTTTACTTATTGACGCAGCGTTTACGCCAAATCAAAAGCTCAAATAAAGTTTTAATTGACCAATTATTACATAAAATAACAAAAGGCTTATATGTTTTTACATTCGTATCGTTTACAGCCATTATATTAGGTTACACCAATTTAGCAGAACTAATTCTAAAAATTAGTTCAAACATAGGAGCTATTGCCATCATCTTTTATTGCCTCTTTTTAATATTACAAGGAGCATTAATTATCATAATTTATAATCGATTCCGTAAAAGACCCGATCTTAATGCTTTTCAAAAGAAAACCTTTGAAACTAAAATCATGAAATTCACCATCTTTTTGGTACTGTTTCTAGGATTTTTGATTTTCTTGAGAATGGTTGACTTGCTAAAACCTGTAACAGAATATTTCCAGGCCATACTTACAGAACCTTATAAAATTGGAGACATCACAATAACTATAGGGGCTATTTTATCCTTTGTATTAATTTTAGCAATATCTTTTTTATTAACCGGATTTGTAACTTTCCTAATTGATGATGGTGATGGTATTTTAAAATTTTTACAACTACCAAAAGGAATTCCTTCAGCAATATCAATAGTGGTCCGATATTTCATTCTCGCCTTTGGATTTATTTTTGCTTTATCATCTTTAGGTATGGACCTCAGTAAGTTTAATTTACTTGCCGGAGCAATGGGAATTGGAATTGGTTTTGGCTTACAAACCATTATTTCTAATTTTATTTCGGGCTTAATTCTTGTTTTTGAAAGACCTATTTTACAAGGCGATACCGTAGAAGTTGACAACCTTATTGGGGTCGTAAATAAAATAGGGGTCCGATCGTCAAGTATTAAAACTTTTGATGGTGCAGAAGTAATTGTACCCAATTACAATTTAATGTCGAACAATTTAATCAATTGGACATTATCAGACAATACATCCAGATTAGAAATTTTAATAGGTGCTTCTTATGATACTGATCCCAATCAAGTACTCGAACTATTAACGGAAGCAGCATTAAGTGTAGAACATGTTTTAAAATATCCCAAACCCAATGCTTTATTCATTGAGTTTGGTGACAATTCTTTAAATTTCGCCCTTCATTTTTGGACGCATTATGAAAAAAGACTTATTGCGAAAAGCGATGTTTCTATTGCGGTTTATAATATCTTTAAAAAACACAATATTTCAATTCCATTCCCTCAGCAAGATGTTTACATTAAAAACTTACCAGATAAAGGATAACCAACCATTTATAAAATTAGTTGATTAACTCTTTTACAGATGAAAATTCTAACCCACCATAATTCCCCGAGCTCATTAATAGTAAAGCGGAATTATCTAAGTTTTGACTGAATAGAAAATCTTTAAATTCTGTAGGATTGGTATAAATAATTAAATCGTCTCGCTTAAAGGAGTTGGCTATTTGGTCATAAGTAACTTCTTCCAATTGTTTAATTTTAACCGCATCTGGAGAATAAAACACAACTGCAACATCAGCAGCATCTAAAGCTCCTTGGTACTCTTTTAAAAACTCAGCATTTAAACTGCTATAAGTATGCAATTCTAAACAAGCTACTAATTTACGATTAGGATATTGATTTTTAACTGCTCTGGTTGTTGCTGCTACTTTACTAGGTGAGTGCGCAAAGTCTTTATAGGCTACTTTACCTTTGCCTTCCGCTATTTTTTCCAGACGCTTACTTGCCCCTTTGAATGTAGCAATAGCTTCGTAAAACTCTTCTTCATCAACACCCATACATTGACAAATCCATTTTGCTCCAGCTAAATTATTTAAATTATGTGCTCCAAAAACTTCTATTGGCATAGGTCCGTCAGAAGTTTCTAAATAGGTCACTCCATCAATTACATTATATTCTGGAGTTTGATACGGTATACGACGAATTTGATTTTCTGATTCTTCTGCAACTTGTTTTACTGTAGAATCTTCTTCATTATAAACTAAAATTCCTCCTTTGGTAATTTGATTGGTAAAAATTTTAAATTGCTCTACATAATTTTCAAAAGTTGGAAACACATTGATATGATCCCAAGCAATTCCAGAAAGCAATGCTATGTTAGGTTGATACAAATGAAATTTTGGTCGCAAATCCATAGGTGAAGACAAGTACTCATCTCCTTCAAGCACAATAAAATCATTTTTATCTGTTAAATGCACCATGGTATCAAAACCTTCCAATTGCGCTCCCACCATATAATCCACTTCAATATTGTGATAATGCATTACATGTAAAATCATTGAAGTTATCGTAGTTTTCCCATGCGACCCTCCAATTACCACTCGCGTTTTATTTACAGACTGCTCATACAAAAACTCTGGATACGAATAGATTTTCAATCCAAGTTCTTTTGCCCGAATTAATTCCGGATTATCCGCTTTAGCGTGCATTCCTAAAATAACCGCATCAATATCATTTGTTATTTTATCGACGAACCAACCAAGTTCTTTTGGCAATAACCCTTTCTTTTCCAAACGTGATTTTGAAGGTTCGAAAATCGCATCATCACTTCCTGTAACCTGATATCCTTTTTCATGTAATGCTAATGCTAGATTATGCATGGCAGCACCGCCAATTGCAATAAAATGTGTTCTCATAAATGTAACGTTTGAAGGGTGCGGGTTATTAACCTACAAATTATATTTTATTAAATTCTTTTTTTAGTTCTTCTGCTTTTGATTTGTCTCCCATTTTGTTCAATAACAAATCGTAAAGTTTTTGAAAAGTAGTTTTGGAATTCCCAATTTTATGGGCATTCATAAAGTTTACTAAAGCATTATTATAACGCTCAAAGTATACATCTATATATCCTTTAGCCAAATAACCATCTACTTTAGAGATAGCCATTAATTCATTTGCAAACCGTTGTGATTTTTTTTCACTACCTCCAATGATGGCTGGTATTTCAACATAAAAAATCACTAAAGCCCATCTTGATTCAATATGTTTTTTATCCAATTCTGTAGCCTTTAAAAAAGAAGCTTCTACATCATCTATCATTCGAAGTGCTGCAAACTTATTTACCGACTTGGCTTTCATTCCTAATGCACCTCCGTACTTGTAATGATAATTGGCCTTATTTGGGAATTTATCTTTTAAAATTTCAAAATATTTAATTCCAGTATCCCAATCTTGTAACCCACAAGAGATGTCTCCCAAATATTCAATCACTTGATAATAATAATTGGTTGACTTTAATTCCTTTTCAAATACTTTTTTTGCTTCCTCGTAATTATTCTCCAAAAAATAACGCTCTCCCTTTTCAAAATTGCTTTGAGAAAAGAGCAATACAGGAAACAGCATAAAAAAGAGAGTTCTTATCATTTTAAGTGAAAATAAAATCAAAAATAAGAAAATCGCATTTATAAAAAAAGGGATTCTTTTGAATCCCCTATTTTAAACATTTAGCATTTGCCAAAGTTTATCTTTCAACTCTGTAAGTCCTTGATTGGCAACAGACGAAATAAACATATATGGTACTCCTTTTAATTCTTTGTCTAAAAGCGATTTCATTTCTGTTTTTAATTCATCATCCAACATGTCTGATTTTGATATCACCAAAAGTCTATCTTTATCCAACATCTCAGGATTATAACGACGTAATTCATCTAATAGAATTTCATATTCTTTCTTAATATCATCTGCATCTGCAGGCACTAAAAAAAGTAATGTTGAATTACGCTCAATATGACGTAAGAAATAATGTCCTAATCCCTTTCCTTCTGCAGCTCCTTCTATAATTCCAGGAATATCGGCAATTACAAACGATTGAAAATCTCTGTACGCTACAATACCTAAATTTGGTTTTAAAGTTGTAAAAGGGTAATCGGCAATCTTTGGTTTTGCAGATGTTAAAACCGAAAGTAACGTTGATTTACCTGCATTAGGGAAACCTACTAAACCTACATCTGCCAATACTTTCAACTCTAGAATTATATCAACCTCTTCTGTAGGCATACCTGGTTGCGCATAACGTGGCGTTTGATTGGTTGAACTTCTGAAATGCCAGTTACCTAATCCGCCTTTACCTCCTTTGGCTAAAATTTTTGTTTCGCCATCTTCTGTAATTTCAAATAGCACATCTCCCGTCTCTTTATCCTTAATTACAGTTCCAAGTGGCACCTCAAGGTATTTATCTTCTCCATCATGACCTGTACTTCTAGAACTACCTCCATCACCTCCGTGACCGGCTTTTACGTGACGTACAAATTTTAAGTGGAATAACGTCCACAGATTCTTGTTTCCTCTCACATATACGTGACCCCCACGACCACCATCACCTCCGTCTGGCCCTCCTTTTTCAATAAACTTTTCTCTGTGCAAGTGTGTAGACCCTTTACCTCCTTTACCAGAAGCAACATATATTTTTACGTAATCTACAAAATTCCCTTCTGTCATAACTTAGTTAGAAGTTAAAAATTAAAAGATTATACAATCTTAAAACGTATTTATTAATCAAGCTGCAAAGGTATAATTTATAATTGAAATAAACGACACTTTACTCGACAGCTCATTTTGTATCAACAAAAAAAGAGCATTATTTAAAATGCTCTTTCCATGTCTCTATTATATTTATCTTATAAAGTATCGATAACTGAAGACAAACGCTCTGTAATTTCAGCAATAGAACCAATACCATTTACAGCATGAAATTTACTTTGAGCTGTATAATACTCAATTAGTGGAGCTGTTTTCTCGTTATATTCCTGGTAACGATTTCTGATTTTTTCAACATCTTGATCATCTGCTCTTCCAGAAGTTTTTCCTCTTTCTAACAAACGTTGTACTAAAACCTCATCATCTGCATCCAATGCAATTGTAGCCGTAACATTCCAATCTTTTGATTTCAAAAAAGCATCTAAAGCGTCTGCTTGAGGTATTGTTCTTGGGAAACCATCAAATAAAAATCCATTAGCCTCTGGGTTTTTCTCTACCTCATCTTGTAACATTTTAATAGTTACTTCATCTGGAACTAAATCGCCTTGATCGATATACGATTTTGCTAATTTCCCTAAATCAGTATCATTTTTCATGTTGAATCTGAAGATGTCTCCAGTTGACAAATGCACCAAATTATATTTTTCTTTTAAAAATTCTGCTTGTGTTCCTTTTCCAGCTCCTGGCTTTCCAAATAATACGATATTAATCATTTTTTTATGTGTATTTGCTAATTGATATACTTGTTTTAAATTTCTACCTAAACCATCATAATCCAAACCATATCCTACAATAAATTTATTAGGAATTCGAATGGCTACGTAATCCAACTTAATATCTTTGGTATAGGCTTCTGGCTTGAAAAACAAGGTGGCTATTTTAAAATGCTTAACCCCTTGTGCTTTGAATAGATTTTTCAATTCCTCTACTGTATTCCCTGTATCTACAATATCTTCAACAACAATAACACTTCTACCGGTTAAATCTTGGTTAAGTCCTATTAGTTGTTTTACTTTATTTGTAGATTCCATACCTTCATACGATGCCAATTTCACAAAACTCACCTCACAAGGTTTTGTGTAATTTTTCAATAAATCGGCAAAAAACATAAAGGATCCATTCAATACTCCTACGAAAACAGGAACCTCATCGCAAAAGTCATCTTCAATCTGCTTTGCAACATTTTGCACTGCAAAATCTAATTCCTTTTCTGATATATACGCTTCAAATTTTTTGTCGTGTAATTGAATCACAGTTAGGTAGTTTTAAAATGAACGACAAATTTACAAAGTAATCAGAAAACTAATAGTTTAAATTTTTCTTTTTTGCAAAATTGATATATTTACAGCATGAATTCAGAATTAACCCACAAGCTCGAAGTAGGAACAGCCAGTAAAAAAAGTAGAGTCGCTATCAGTAATTTTGTAATCCGAAAAGATAGTGTTCAAGAACTTTCAAGCATAGCCTTTGACACTTCAAACAAACTTCATGTAATGGCTTTTTGGTGTTTGGAATTAGTTTGTGAAAAAAAACTAAAGTTATTCACTCCTTATATTGATTTATTTTGTGAAACCCTCCGAAAGCTTACTAATGATTCTTCGATTCGACCAGCAACAAAAATTTGCTACTTTTTAACCAAAAGCAATCATAGAAAAAATGGCATTTCGTTAACCCAAGAACAAGAACATCAAATCATAGAAGCACTTATTGACCGTTTGATTCAAGAAGAAAAAGTTGCAGCAAAAGTGTATGCTATGAAAGCGTTATATGTTTTGGGTAAAAAATATGATTGGATTAATGACGAACTAAAACTCATTTTGACGCAAGACTATCCTAATCATTCCATAGCCTACCAATCTTGTTCAAAAAAAATTTTAAAAAAACTCTCCCAATAACAAATTGTTCGCTATCAATTGTTAATTATTATTGTACTGAGTATCTTTGCAGTTCGTAACAACAAAAAAATCTGAAGCATTCAGATAAAAAAAGAACACCATGAATTATTTTTCTTCTGATTTTAAATTAGGAATTTTAGGTGGCGGCCAATTAGGCAAAATGCTTTTAACCGACACGCGCAAATTTGATATTCAAACTCTAGTTTTAGACCCTAGTGGAGAAGCACCTTCTCGTTTTGGAAGTAATGCTTTTTACAAAGGAAGTTTAATGGATTTCGATACTGTTTATCAGTTTGGGAAAATGGTAAACTTGTTGACTATAGAAATTGAAAACGTAAACTTAGATGCTTTAGACAAACTTGAAGAAGAAGGTTTACCAGTGTATCCGTCTCCAAAAACCTTACGTTTAATTCAAAATAAAGGTCGTCAAAAAGATTTTTATGTTGCTAATGGTATTCCAACTTCTCCTCATCTACGTTTTGTAGGATTAAACGAATTACGCAATAGTTTAGAGAAAGACGAATTAGAATTTCCATTTGTATGGAAGTCGGCACAATTTGGATACGATGGTAATGGCGTTAAAATTTGCCGTTCTGCTTTGGACTTGGTTAAACTTCCAGATGTAGAATGTATTGCCGAAACTTTAGTTCCATTCAAAAACGAATTAGCTGTAATTGTTGCGCGATCTGCTTCAGGAGAAGTAAAAACATACCCTGTTGTTGAAATGGAATTTCATCCAGAAGCCAACCAAGTAGAATATGTGATTTGCCCTGCTCGTATAAGTGAGGCTGTTGCACAAAAAGCACAAGAAGTTGCTTTAAAAGTTTCTGAAGCATTTAATCATGTAGGCTTACTTGCTGTGGAAATGTTCCAAACGGAAGACGACCAAATTCTGGTTAATGAAGTAGCGCCACGTCCACACAATTCTGGGCATTATTCAATTGAAGCGAGTTATACTTCACAATTTGAAAATCACTTACGTGCGATATTAAGCTTACCATTAGGGAGCACTGAAAGCAAAGTGGCTGGAATTATGGTTAACTTAGTAGGCGAAGAAGGACATGAAGGTCAGGTTTTTTATGAAAACATCGACAAAATCATGGCTATTGATGGTGTAACGCCACACATTTATGGAAAACGCGAAACACGTCCTTTCCGTAAAATGGGTCACGTAACCATTGTGAATGAAGACATGAGTTTGGCACGAAAAATTGCAGAAGAAGTTAAAAACAGTATTAGAGTAATCAGCGTTCAGTAATTCTATTGAACCACAATATAAAAACTATGAGTAAAGTAGCAGTAGTAATGGGCAGTATTTCAGATATGCCTGTAATGCAAGAAGCAATTGATATACTAAAAGGATTTGATATTGAAGTAGAAGTTGATATTGTATCGGCACATCGTACCCCTGAAAAATTAGTAGATTTCAGTATGAATGCGCACAATAGAGGAATTTCTGTTATTATTGCTGGAGCTGGAGGTGCTGCACACTTACCAGGAATGGTTGCTTCGATGTCTCCACTACCTGTAATTGGAGTTCCAGTAAAATCGAGCAACTCAATTGATGGATGGGATTCAGTTTTATCCATCCTACAAATGCCAGGTGGTGTTCCTGTAGCAACTGTAGCACTAAACGGAGCAAAAAATGCGGGTATCTTAGCTGCACAAATGATAGGAAGTCATGATAAATGCGTTTTAGATAAAATTATCGCATATAAAGAAGGCCTAAAACAAACGGTTTTAAAGGCTGCTGAAAATTTAAAGAAATAAAAAAGTCCCGCTTAGAGCGGGACTTTTAAAATCTATTAACTTTTAAGCGACAACTTAAAAAATTCTTGTTTGGAGCAAAAAGGTCTTTTTCGTTAATCATTTCAGGCGCAAATCTATACACTTTGTCGAATAAAACAAATATTTATGAAACTTTTTTTAAAAAAATATAACACAAAATACAATTCTGCCCCTTTTAGTCAAATAAAACTATCCGATTATAGGGAAGGTTTTGAGCAATGTATCGAAAAAGCTAAACAAGAAATTGATAGCATTATAAACAATACGGAAGCCCCAACTTTTGAAAATACAATTGCAGCACTTGACTATTCTGGAGAGAACTTAGATCGTTTGTCCAGCATATTTTTTAATCTTAATTCAGCAGAAACTTCTGACGAAATGCAAAAAATTGCCCAAGAAGTTTCTCCTGAGCTAACTAAGTTTGGCAATGACATTACTTTAAACGAAGATTTGTTCAAACGTGTTAAAGCTGTTTACGATCAAAAAGATCAATTAAACTTAACTACTGAACAACAAACCTTATTGGATAAAAAATACAAAGGTTTTGTGCGAAATGGAGCTTTATTGAACGAAGAACAAAAAACAAAGCTTCGTGAAATTGACACCCAATTGGCTAAATTAAAATTAACCTTTGGAGAAAATGTGTTAGCTGAAACCAATAACTATCAGCTGCACATTACTAATGAAGCCGATTTAAAAGGATTACCAGAAGGAGCAAAAGAGGCTGCTAAACATTTAGCGGAAAGCAAAAAAATGGAAGGTTGGATTTTCACATTGGATTTTCCAAGTTATTTACCTTTTGTAACCTACATTGACAATCGTGAATTGCGAAAAGAAATGACAATTGCCGCTGGTAAAAAAGCATTTCAAAAAAACGAATACGATAATCAAGAGAATGTAAAAAACATTGTTCGTCTTCGTCATGAACGTGCTAATTTATTAGGTTACACTTCTCATGCACATTTTGTATTGGAAGAGCGTATGGCTCAAAGTCCTGAAAAAGTGATTACTTTTTTAAATGAGTTATTGGAAAAAGCAAAACCTGCTGCAGAAAAGGAATTTGCAGAATTAACCGCTTTCGCAAAAGAACTTGATAGCATTGAGACTTTAGAAAAATGGGATGGTGCTTATTATTCTGAAAAATTAAAACAAAAATTATTCAATTTGGATGATGAAAAATTAAAACCATATTTTCAATTGGAAAACGTGTTAAATGGTGTTTTCACGATTGCAGAAAAACTTTATGGTATTACATTCAAGGAAATTTTTGACATCGACAAATATCATGAAGATGTTAAAACCTTTGAGGTTTTAGATTTTGAAGGCAATTTAGTTGCTATATTTTATGCCGACTTTTTCCCGAGAAAAGGCAAACGTAACGGAGCATGGATGACATCGTTTAAACCTCAATTCATCAAGGAAGGAGCAAACGAAAGACCTCATATTTCAAACGTATGTAATTTCACACCTCCTACCCCAACGAAACCATCGCTTTTAACTTTTAACGAAGTTACCACTTTGTTCCACGAATTTGGACATGGTTTACACGGCATGCTTGCCAACACTACTTATCCAAGTTTATCAGGTACTTCTGTATATTGGGATTTTGTAGAATTGCCAAGTCAAATTATGGAAAACTGGTGCTATGAACCGGAAGCGCTTGCGCTGTTTGCAAAACATTACGAAACAGGAGAAATCATTCCGCAAGAATACGTTGAAAAAATTAAGGATAGTGCCAACTTTTTAGAAGGAATGGCAACATTACGTCAGTTAAGCTTTGGATTATTAGACATGGCATATCACGGTAAAGTTCAAACTATAGATAATGTAAAAACATTTGAAGAAAAAGCTTTTGAAAACACTAAATTATATCCAGAAGTTGCTGAAAACTGTATGAGTACAGCTTTTTCACATATCTTTCAAGGTGGTTACTCATCAGGCTATTACAGCTACAAATGGGCTGAAGTTTTAGATGCTGATGCTTTTGCTTATTTTCAAGAAAAAGGTATTTTCGACCCAGAAGTTGCCAGAAAATTTAAAGAATATGTATTATCAAAAGGAGGAACGGAACATCCTATGGAATTGTATAAAAAATTCCGAGGACATGAACCTACTCCAGATGCTTTGTTGAAACGAGCAGGATTGATTTAAAAATTAAGACCGAAGGAAATCCCTTCGGTTTTTTTTGATCTATTATTTAAAAACAATCAATAACAACAATAGCCAAAAAAAAGGAATTCCTTCCACCCAAAAGCTGGTGAAGTATTTAGAACGGTTTTGATTCGCGAAATAGGTAAACCCACCAACAACTAAAGCAACCAAACTGATAATATACAATTCGCGATTACTTACATTAGGTTTTAAAAAATCCATTAAAAAGAAAACAACTAATAAAAAATAGGTCAAAAGTTTAGTGGCAGGAATTCCAATTTTTTGTGGAATCGTTTGCAAATAATTGGCATCATGTTGTAAATCGATAATCTCAAAAACCAACATCAAAACAAAAACAAAAATAAAGCGTTGAATACTTTTCAAAACAACCACTATATCTAAACCATACTCTGCATTCAACACCGGTAACCAAACGGTTACTACAACCCAAGCAAGGGCCACTAAATAAATTTTAATACCTGCCCAATTTCTCAAATTCGGCTTATTAGGAAAGAAAGGCAAAGTGTACAAAATTGTAATCAACAAACCAATAATTCCCAACACTTTGGTTATAGTCTGCAATTGCAAGAAATAGTAAAACGCAGCAAAAAAGGAAAGTAAACTCAAAACTATAATAGCTTTAAAGCTAGTTGTCAATTTTACTTTTTTAACGCGAGCTAGTTCATCATATTTTATAAAATTATACCCGACAATGGTTCCATAAAAACCAAAGTAAGCAACAGCCTCATCATAAGGAAGTTCAAATTTTAAAAAAGTAATTCGGATTAACGCATAAACCGACAATGCAACATGTAAGCTACTATCGATGTAGAAATTAAGAATATTCTTTGCTATTTGCATGTCACAAAAATAGACATTGTCACAAAAACAATTCGTATAGTCTTAAAAATTAGCAAAAAATAAATACCCAACTCCATTTATTACAAGATTTATAACTAAATTTGCACCCTTAAAAACAACACAAAAATTTCAACTACATTTTATACGTAAATGAGAACAGATGCATTCGCTTTGAGACATTTAGGCCCACGTGAGAGTGATTTAACTCATATGTTCAAGACTATCGGTGTTGAGAACATGGACCAATTACTTTATGAAACGTTTCCTGACGGAATTCGTTTAAAAAATGATTTAACACTTGATCCGGCAATGACAGAATATGAGTACGCTGCTCATATTATGGAATTAGGCAAAAAGAACAAAGTTTTCAAATCATATATCGGTTTAGGGTACCACCCAACAATCGTACCTGCGGTTATCCAAAGAAATATTTTTGAAAACCCAGGATGGTATACAGCCTATACTCCTTACCAGGCAGAAATTGCTCAAGGACGTTTAGAAGCTATCCTTAACTTTCAAACTACTGTTATTGAACTAACAGGTATGGAAATTGCAAATGCATCTTTACTTGACGAAGGTACCGCTGCTGCAGAAGCAATGGCTTTATTGTTCGACGTAAGAACTCGTGACCAAAAGAAAAACAACGTAAACAAATTCTTCGTTTCTGAAGAAATTTTACCACAAACTCTATCGGTATTACAAACGCGTTCTACTCCAGTTGGAATTGAATTAGTTGTTGGAAACCATGAAACTTTCGATTTCTCTAATGAATTCTTTGGAGCTATTCTTCAATATCCTGGTAAATACGGACAAGTAAACGATTACACTGCGTTTATCGCTAAAGCAGCAGAAAACGACATTAAAGTAGCTGTTGCTGCTGATATTTTATCGTTAGCTACGTTAACGTCTCCAGGAGAAATGGGAGCTGCTGTTGTTGTAGGAACTACACAACGTTTTGGTGTACCAATGGGTTACGGAGGTCCTCACGCAGCATACTTTGCAACTAAAGAAGAATACAAACGTTCAATGCCAGGTCGTATCATCGGTGTTTCTATCGATGCTAACGGAAACCGTGCATTGCGTATGGCTTTAGGTACTCGTGAGCAACACATCAAACGTGAAAAAGCAACTTCAAACATCTGTACTGCTCAAGTATTATTGGCAGTTATGGCTGGTATGTATGCTGTTTACCACGGACCAAAAGGATTACAATACATCGCAAACAAAGTTCACGCTTCGGCTGTAACTACTGCTGATGCTTTAAATAAATTAGGTGTTTTCCAAACGAACACTGCATTTTTTGACACAATTTTAGTAAAAGCTGACGCTCAAAAAGTAAAAGCTGTTGCTGAAAGAAATGAAGTTAACTTTTTCTATGTAGATACAGAGACAATCTCTATCTCATTCAACGAAACAACTTCTATCAACGATATCAACCAAATCATTGCGATTTTTGCTGAAGCTACAGGTAAAGATGCTTTCACAGTTACTGAATTATCAACAGCTTCTCAATTACCTGCTGCTTTAGAAAGAACATCTTCTTTCTTAACGCACGAAGTATTTAATACTTACCGTTCTGAAAGCCAATTGATGCGTTATATCAAAAAATTAGAACGTAAAGATTTATCATTGAATCACTCTATGATTTCTTTGGGTTCTTGTACAATGAAATTGAACGCAGCTTCAGAAATGTTACCATTGTCAATGCCAAACTGGAACAGCATTCACCCTTTTGCACCAGTTGAACAAGCAGAAGGTTACATTACTATGCTTAAAAAGTTAGAAAACCAATTAAGCATCATCACAGGATTTGCTGGCACCACTTTGCAACCAAACTCTGGTGCTCAAGGAGAGTATGCTGGTTTGATGGCCATTCGTGCTTACCATATGTCTCGTAACGAAGGACACCGTAACGTATGTTTAATTCCATCATCAGCTCACGGAACTAACCCTGCTTCTGCAGCAATGGCGGGAATGAAGATTGTAGTTACTAAAACAACTCCAGAAGGAAATATTGACGTAGAAGATTTAAGAGCAAAAGCTATTGAGCATAAAGATGACTTATCTTGCTTAATGGTAACTTACCCTTCTACTCATGGTGTTTACGAATCATCAATCATCGAAATCACACAATTAATCCACGATAATGGAGGATTAGTCTATATGGATGGTGCTAATATGAATGCACAAGTAGGTTTAACAAACCCTGCTACAATTGGCGCTGACGTTTGCCACTTAAACTTACACAAAACGTTTGCTATACCACATGGTGGTGGCGGACCTGGTGTTGGACCAATTTGTGTAAACGAAAAATTACTTCCATTCTTACCTACTAATCCTGTATTAAGCGTAGGCGGAGAACAAGCTATAACAGCTATTTCTTCTGCTCCTTATGGTTCAGCTTTAGTATGTTTGATTTCTTACGGATACATCACAATGTTAGGTGCAGAAGGCTTAAGAAAAGCTACAGAATATGCTATCCTAAACGCCAACTATATGAAAGCACGTTTCGAAGAACACTATCCGATTCTATATACTGGAGAATGTGGAAGAGCTGCTCACGAAATGATTTTAGATTGTCGTGCATTTAAAGAAAAAGGAATCGAAGTTGGAGATATTGCTAAGCGTTTAATGGATTACGGTTTCCACGCACCAACAGTTTCTTTCCCAGTTGCTGGGACTTTAATGATTGAACCTACAGAATCTGAAGATTTAGCAGAATTAGACCGTTTCTGTGATGCAATGATTTCAATCAGAAAAGAAATCGAGGCAGCATCAAAAGAGGATGCTAACAACGTATTAAAAAATGCACCTCATACATTAGCAATGCTTACTGCTGACACTTGGGACTTACCATACACTCGTGAAACTGCAGCTTATCCATTGGATTATATCGCTGATAATAAATTCTGGCCTTCAGTACGTCGTGTTGACGATGCTTACGGAGACAGAAACCTTGTTTGCTCTTGTGCTCCAATTGAAGCATACATGTAATCTTAAAATCAATTTTAATTGATTACAACATAAATAAAAGGCTTCAAAATTATTTTGAAGCCTTTTTTAATTCCAACAACATGAATGACATACAAACAAGAGAAGACATTATATTGATAATGCGTGAATTTTACGACAAACTTCTCGCCGATGAAACAATTAATTTTTATTTCACAAAACTCACATCGATAGAAAATCACTTAGACGAACATTTCGAAATATTAGCTACTTTTTGGGAACAATCTCTATTTTTAAAAGGCGGTTATTATAACAATATGTTCAACATACATAAAAATCTGCACAATAAAAAAGCTTTTTCAAAAGCACATTTTGAAACATGGTTGTCACATTTGAACACTACTATAGATGAAAATTTCAAAGGAAACAATGCTGAACAGATGAAAACACAAGCTTTAAGCATGGCTACCGTTATGCAAATTAAGTTTTCGCAATAAAAAACCTAAATAATTCATTTTCAATAATAAAAATCAATATTTTTAAACTTTTAGCATTTTTTTTCAAATATACCTCCCCTTTTACCCATCTTATTGTTGATAATACTTAACTTCGTAATGAAACCTACTAATTATGAACATCAAAATAACAGGAACAGGGAGCTATGTTCCAACAGAAGTCGTAACAAATTTAGATTTTGCTAATCATAAATTTTTAAATGAAGATGGTTCAAATTTCAATGCTACTAACGATGTAATTGCAGAGAAATTTGTAGAAATAACAGGAATTCGTGAACGTCGCTATGTTTCCGAAAATTTAGTAAATTCTGACATCGGTTTTATTGCTGCTAAAAACGCAATAGAAAACGCAAATATTGACCCTGAAACTTTAGACTATATCATTTTCGCTCATAACTATGGCGATATAAGAGCTAATACAATACAATCAGATACTGTTCCAAGTTTAGCTACTCGTGTAAAATATTTACTTCAAATTAAAAATCCGAAATGTGTTGCTTATGACATTCTTTTTGGATGCCCAGGATGGATTGAAGGCGTAATTCAAGCACAAGCCTACATAAAAGCAGGAATGGCTAAAAAATGTTTAGTCATCGGCTCCGAAACTTTATCTCGAGTAGTTGACAAACATGATAGAGATAGTATGATTTATTCTGATGGTGCAGGTGCTGCAGTTATAGAAGCCACAACAGCTGAAGGCGGCATTATAGCTCATGAATCGGCAACTTATTCATTTGAAGAAGCAAAGTATCTATATTTCGGAAACTCTTTTAATAAAGAAGAAGACGAAAATGTACGGTACATAAAAATGTATGGAAGAAAAATTTATGAGTTTGCTCTAAACAACGTCCCGAAAGCAATGGCTACTTGTTTGGATCAAAGCGGATTTCAAATAGAGGATGTGAAAAAAATCCTAATCCATCAGGCAAACGAAAAAATGGATGAGGCCATTATCAATCGCTTTTATAAGTTGTATAAAAAAGATGCCCCTAAAGATGTCATGCCAATGTGTATTCATAAATTAGGCAATTCAAGTGTTGCTACTGTTCCTACACTCTACGATTTAATTTTAAAAAACCAATTGGAAAATCAAACTATTGAAAAAGGTGATGTTATCATTTTTGCTTCTGTTGGAGCAGGGATGAACATCAATGCAATTGTTTACCAATCTTAGATTTTTCTAGTAATTTTGTTGACCCAATAATTAAATAAAGGCAATAATTTCAACTGGTAGATTAACAAAAGTGAACTTATAACCAATGCGCTAACTTTTACAAATACATCTACCCATAAATTTGAGAATTGCGGAAAATTATAAACGCCTAAAGCAATTAAAAACATAATTAAAATAAGTTTCGCATAACTCCAATCAAAAGGAAGTATGCGAAATTTTTTATATATAAAAATCAATTTGGCTATATTGAAAAGACTCATTGAAACCAAAGATGCAATAGCAACACCAGAAATTCCAAAATCTGTTTGCGTCAAATAATAATAATTCAGTGAAACATTTAATACCACAAGCACCAAAACAGCTACAATATTGAATCGGTAGTATTGCGAATAGGAAATGATTTCAGAATTAAATCCTGTAGCCATATTGAACACAACATTGGCTCCTAAAATATAAATCACTGGCAATGATGCTATAAGTTTATCAGCCGTTGGTAACAAACTAAAAAAAGATTCAACTCCTACTATTACACAACTAAATAGTAAAGCTCCTATAAAAAACAACAACTTTGAGGTTTCTACATACTTCATCTTTAAAACATCGAATTCTTTGTTTTTAATCCAATGCGAAACTTGCGGTGCATAAATAGTAAACAATCCGGTAGCCGGAATCGCTAATGCTGAAGACAAATTAACAGCAATACGATACGCCCCATTATCATCAAATTCTAAAAATAGCGGAATCATAAAACCATCAATTCTAAATGCTAGAAAAGACCCAAAACTCCCTAAAAAAGAATAAAAACAATAATTGTAATATTCTCTTTTTGAAATAGACTCAAATAAGGATTTAAAATTCCAATTTCCTTTGATCGAAAAATATCGAAACAAATATTGCGCAACCATTAATAACAATAAAAAGTAAAATCCAACAAAAATTACAATACCTGTGTTTTCTGTAAAAAAGTGCGCAAGAACTAAAACAAAAACTATTGGTAAAGCAAGCTTAGGTATTATCTTATCGTAAAAAGTGGGGATGGCTATTTTTTGTAGATTCGCAGATTGTCGCTTGAACAATTCTATAAGTGCTAAAACTAATGCTAAGGGAAATGCAAAAAACAAATAACTGTATTTGTCCCAACTTATCGCAAATTGTCCTAATAGTAAAACAACTAAAGTAACTGCTGCAATACACAAAATGGTTACAATTCCATATTTGAAAAGCTTCTTCTTGCTTTCTTCAGAAAGATTGGGATAAAAATGAATCAATGCTTGCGCCCCTCCAAATACAAAAACAGGAAACAACATTTGTGCAATACTATCAACAAAACCCACTTTTCCTAAAAAGTCTTTATCGTTTGGGTAAATAAAAACAGTAGAAAAAACACCTATGAGGATACCCACATAATTAATGATGGTAAACCAAAATGCTTGCTTGTGTGTTTTGTTATCTTGCATTACCTGTAACTTTTTCTTGCTTTTAAAATGGTAATAAAACGAAGCTTCAATAAAATGTAATAGCCAAACAAGCTAAAAAACATACTGCATACTTGTGAAAAAGAGTAATACTTTGAAAAATACTTTGGCAATCCAACAACATTTTTAAATGCATAAAAATAAGATGGTATCCAAGCATGGTTAACATTTAACACCTCAGCTAACATTTTAAACTTTGCTTGTTTAACATCTTTGGAAAAACTTCTAGAAATGAAACGATCATGACAAATTTTAGCATTTTTCACCACTACAGTCTTGAAACCATGAAATCTTACTCTATCGGAATAATTTCGATCTTCTCCATAATGTTCAAATAGCGGTTCGAAATCTCCTACTTTCTCAATTACTTTTGAAGACAGCATCCATGCAGCAGCATTTACAAAAGGAACTTGATCAACTAAAGAAGATAACGTATTTGTTTTACGATTATAATACGTATCAAAATTAGAATCTAAAGTAACTTCATCAGCAGAAAAATGCATCGGACTCACAATTCCATATTTTGGATTTTGCTCTGCAACTGCAACTAAATTTTGAATGGTATCAGGATAAATCCATGTATCCTGATTTAGTAAAAAAACATAATCGGCTCCTTGCTTAATAGCTTTGCGAATACCAATATTATTTGCTTTACCAAAACCTAGATTGCCATCTGACTCTATCAATTGTACTTTAGAAAATGACTTAACAACACTTACAGAAGTATCAGTAGAATGATTATCAACTACTAATATATTGATGGGATATAAAGAAGCTTCTAACGATTGAATGCATTTTTCCAACCATTGAGCACCATTATACGTAACGATAACAACAAAAATATTTTTTCTCACAAAATGCTATTTCTAAACAAAAATAAGGATTATTCTGCTGTATGTAGGTAATTGTTTATTTTTGTTCGTGAATTATCTATATCATGAAATATTACATTGTAATACCTGCACATAACGAAGCGCAATTTATCCGTTTAACCTTAGAATCATTGGTTAACCAAACCGTTTTGCCTACTAAAGTTGTTGTCGTAAACGATAATTCTACAGATGAAACCGCTGCTATAGTTGAAGAATTCACTAAAACACACCAATGGATTCGCATTTTCGAAAACAAATCCGAAGCGATACATTTACCCGGTAGTAAAGTAATCCAAGCCTTTAACAAAGGATTTGAACTTTTGGATTCGGATTATGACATTATCGTGAAAGCAGATGCTGATTTAATTTTTCCAAGCAATTATTTTGAAACTATCATTCACCATTTTAATTCTGATGATCAAATAGGAATGGTAGGTGGCTTTGCCTACATCGAAAAAAACGGAAACTGGATACTTGAAAATTTAACCGACAAAGACCACATAAGAGGCGCATTCAAAGCGTATCGAAAAGCGTGTTTTGAACAAATTGGAGGTTTAAAAGCTGCAATGGGTTGGGATACTGTTGATGAATTATTGTGTCGTTTTTACGGATGGAAAATCAAAACCGATGAGTCGCTTCATGTGAAACATTTAAAACCTACTGGAGCCAACTACAACAAAACCTCACGATACAAACAAGGTGAAGCTTTTTACAGTTTAGGATATGGTTTTTGGATTACTACAATTGCCGCTTTAAAATTAGCTTCAAGAAAAAGAAAACCATTTCTATTTATTGATTACATAAATGGATTTTGGAAAGCAAAATCAAACAAAAAGTCTCTTTTAGTGACAGAAGAACAAGCGAAGTTCAATAGAACGTACCGCTGGAAGAAAATTAAAGAAAAACTGTTTTGATAATGAAAAAACTGCTACTCATATTACTTTTTTCGATACCAACAATAGCTCAGAAAAAAGTAACTATTGCATCCATAACAAAAAAACCAATAGCGGATGCTTTACTACTTATTGACAATTCACCCAAATATATTGCAGATAGTTTAGGTCAAGTAATTATTAAAGCAGAAGATTATAATAAAATAATTTCTATTAGGCACTTAAATTTCAATAAAAGGTTATTTGAAAATTGGATAGAAAAAGACACTTTATTTTTGGAAGAAACAATAAACGAACTTAATAGTATTGAATTATTCGCCAATAAAAAACATGAAAAACTCGAAAAGTCTTTATTTCCAAAAAGTACTTTGCGAAATGTTTTACCAGAAAATTTCGGAAAAAGTGGACCAATTAGAGAAAATATTGAAGTTGGTCTCTATTTCCCAAATAATGAAAAAAAGAATGAAATAATACAAAGATTAAAAATCTACACCAATGATTACAAAGTCATTGAAAACCTAAAAACAAAAAAAAGAGACCGAAGAAGAAATGCTAAATATAGTCCTATAGAAGTAAATTTCTACACAGTTGATTCTATTTATGGTATTCCAAAAAAGAAATTATTTGATGAAAATTTCATTATTTCCTGTCAAAAAAATAAAGATTGTGCTATTTTAGAACTTTCAGAAGAAGAACAATTTGAATTTCCATCAAACGGTATCTTCGTTACCATTAAAAATCTTCCAGAAAAAGATTACGAAGCTTTAGAATTTAATTTTCCGCCAGGAATTACCAGTATTGGTGTTTCAAAAAACAACCAAATTATCCCTTATTTTAGATATTTACATCAAGGAGAAACTGCACTTTGGAATCGAGATGATTACTTGATTGAAAGACAAAATGCTTTTAAAATTGGTATAGAATTTAAAAATTAAATAATGAAGTATCTATTATTACTTTTAACAACAGTATTAATTTCTTTTGGCACTAAAAAATCAAAATCAAATCCTTACATCGTTTATACACTATATATAAACAAAGCTGAAACCTTCATATTAAACGAAAATTATTCTGATGCTCTCCAATTTTACAAAAAAGCTTTTTCAATAAATATAAAACCAATTGCAAAAAACTGTTTTACAGCAATGCAGGTTGCTGCATTAGAAAATGATGTAAAATCATTTAAATCCTTCTCCATTAAAGGTCTTGAAAGAGGATTACTTGCAACATGTTTTACAAAAGATTCATTAATTAGTAATTTTATTTCACAAAATCATCTTGAAGACTTTATAACAAATAACACCAAAAAAGCTACCAAAAAATATTCAAAAAGTATTAATCATTTTCTTTTAGATACTATCCAAAAACTATCGCATATCGATAATAAATGGAAAATTCATTATCTGGATTCGTTATCGTATGTCGACTCAAATAACAAAACTAAATATAGGGAAAAATATGATTCTATAGTTTCGGATATTGTTGAAAACAAATTAATTCCAATAATCAAAAAACATGGTTATCCTAGTGAACGAAATATAAATTTAGAATTTGTACCAAATAAAAACAATCCATATAATTATTCTTTCTCTAACAACAGAACAAAATTGATACTGCTTCATTATTATTCTTTTCCTAGAACTTGTGATTATAATGATTTACTTAAAAATGAAGTTTATAGAGGCAATTTAACAGCTGAACATTTTGCTGAAATTATGGATTTTCAAGCTAAGTATAACGAAGAAAAATTTTGCAAAGTTGAATATTACAATGAATGGCATCAAACTAAAGACTCAACAAAATTTGAAGCAATTAACAATCGACGATTGGAAATTGGCTTGTCTCCTTTTCAAGAAAAGAGTCAGAAATATAAACGAGGTCAGAAAATTTGCAAAGAAAAAAAAGAGAATATAAACCATAATCAAGTTCGTCTATTTTATTGGTGCGGTTAAGTTATTTTACCCAAAAAACTTATAACTCATAACTTATAACTCATAACTTCTTACTATTTTTGAAAATATTTCAAAACTTATGATGCTAGTTCGTTACCTATCGCAAATAGGAAGATATTTTTTAATGCTCAAGGAAGTTTTCAACAAACCTACTAGGTGGAGTGTAATGAAACAATTGATTTTGAAAGAAGTTGAAGATTTGATTATCGAGTCTTTGGGTATTGTTGCATTCATTTCGTTTTTTGTTGGTGGTGTTGTATCGATACAAACGGCTTTAAACTTAACCAATCCCCTTATTCCTAAATATTTAATTGGTTTCGCAACACGTCAGTCTATTATTCTAGAGTTCGCTCCTACTTTTATCTCTATCATTATGGCAGGTAAAATGGGATCATTTATTACATCGAGCATCGGAACCATGCGTGTAACCGAACAAATCGATGCTTTAGAGGTTATGGGTGTAAATTCTCTAAATTATCTAGTTTTCCCAAAGATTATTGCGTTACTATTGTACCCATTCGTAATAGGCCTTAGTATGTTTTTAGGGGTTGTGGGTGGTTACCTTGCTGCGGTTTACGGTGGTTTTGCATCGAGCACAGAATTTATCACTGGATTACAAGACGATTTCATTCCGTTCCATATTACTTATGCTTTTATTAAAACAATGGCCTTTGCTATTATATTAGCAACCATCCCTTCATTTCATGGTTTTTATATGAAAGGTGGAGCATTGGAAGTTGGAAAAGCAAGTACCGTTTCATTCGTTTGGACATCTGTAGTTATTATTTTAGTGAATTATATCATAACCCAATTACTTTTAAGCTAATGATTGTAGTTAAAGACCTAGAAAAAACCTTTGGAGAACAAAAAGTATTAAAAGGGATTAGCACTTCGTTTGAAGCAGGTAAAACCAATCTTATTATTGGTCAAAGTGGTTCTGGTAAAACGGTATTTTTAAAATCACTATTAGGACTTCATACTCCAGAAAAAGGAACTATTGCATTTAACGAACGCATCTATTCCAATTTAACTCCAGATGAAAAAAGAGAGCTTCGAACAGAGATTGGAATGGTATTTCAAGGGAGCGCCTTATTTGACAGTATGACGGTTGAGGAAAACGTTGGTTTCCCATTAAAAATGTTTACCAAAAAAACTCCTGCAGAAATAAAAGAACGTGTTGACTTTGTAATAGAAAGAGTCAACTTAGTAAATGCACACGCTAAAAAGCCTTCTGAAATATCGGGAGGTATGCAAAAACGAGTTGCTATTGCTAGAGCTATAGTAAACAACCCGAAGTATTTATTTTGCGACGAACCGAACTCGGGACTTGATCCCAAAACAGCAATTGTTATTGACAATCTTATTCAGGAAATTACCCGAGAGTATAATATCACTACCGTGATTAATACTCACGATATGAACTCGGTGATGGAAATTGGAGAGAAAATTGTTTTCCTTAAAAATGGCCTTTTGGAATGGGAAGGTACCAATAAACAAATTTTCAAAACCGATAACGAAGCCGTTACCGATTTTGTTTATTCGTCTGAATTATTCAAAAAAGTTAGAAAAATGTATTTGGAAGAGGACGAAGGATAATTACTCCGACTTTACCACTACATTTTTACTATTCAACTTTTGAGTTAACCATTTTTTATATTTTTCCGTTTCTTTAGTTTTCTCGGAAGATGACACCTTTTTATCCCATTTTAATATGAAATTTGGGATAGTATCTATTTTTTTGAAATCTGTTGTCAAACTACTGAAATAGGTTACTTCAACAATTTTGTCATTTAAACTTTTGATTTCTTTGGAAAGGTCAACAAAAGAAACGTTGATATTAGCGCTCAATTTATTTTTCAGTTCGTAAATTTCCTTGTCTTTATTCAGCAATTGTTCTTCTTTTTTAAACAACAATTGTTGCGTAGTCAAATAAGAGTTTTCAATTTCATTAAGTCGAGACATCGTTTCTTGGTTTTCCATATCCTGCATTATTTCACACTTGACATCTTCATAACCTAAACTTGACATCTTCTTTTTAATCCAATTAACATCTTCACTCTTTAAGCTTTTCCCTAATACAGCGAACTCAATTTGTTTAGAACGATAATTCGTTCGCACATCCAGAATACTTATTCCTTTGTCTTCCTTTAGTTCAACTAATACTGCATTAACTTTTTGCTCAAAATCCGACTTTTTATACAGTTTGTAGAAAAAATACACACTTGGTAAAAATATCAACATGACAATAAAAGTCAAGACTTGAGAAATTTTCTTTTCACGATTGTTGTCTGCGTACTCTTTTAGTGGAAACTTCAAAAACTTCACCACCAAATACGTTGCCGAAGCAATAAAGATTGTATTGATACTAAATAAAAAAATAGCACCCCCAAAGTAAGCCCAATGTCCCGTTGCCAATCCAAAACCTGCTGTACATAAAGGTGGCATTAATGCAGTAGCAATTGCGACACCGGCAATGGTATTAACTGACCTATTTCTTCTACTCAATGCTATTATTAAAGCCAAACCACCCGACAATGCAATAATAACATCTAAAACACTTGGAGCTGTTCTAGCTATAAGCTCTGGTGTCTCTGTTTTGAAAAGTGGAATACTAAAAAATAAAAAAGAAGTAGTTAAACTCAAAACCACCATCACCCCGAAATTTTTTAGGGATTTTCGAAGTAAATCGACATCATTAATCCCCAACGAAAGTCCCATACCTAAAATAGGCCCCATTAATGGCGAAATTAACATGGCTCCGATAACAACAGCAGGAGAACTAACATTTAATCCTGTAGAAGCGATTAAAATGGAGAAAATTAAAATCCATGCATTTTGACCTTTCATATCAATACCCGCTTTGATATCTTCAATAGTAGCATAGCGATCGGTACCAGTAGAAATATCAAAAATACCTCTTAAAAAGGCTTTAATACTCTGTAAAATATCTGCAAAGGAATTATTATTTTCTTCCATAGTAATCTATCAATTCAGTTTAGAAACTACTTTTTTAATGTCTTGCTCTTTACTCTTCGGGTAAATTAACAACACATTTTCTTTGTCCACTACAATATAGTCATTTAAACCGTCTATTACAACAAGCTTTTTTCCTTGTGTACGAATAATATTATTTGAAGCATCTTCCAAAAGTACTTCTGCATTAATAACTGCATTATAATTTTCATCTTTTGGTAACTTGTCGTATAGCGAACCCCAAGTTCCTAAATCATTCCAATCAAATGTTGCCGACATTACAAATACATTTGGCGCTTTTTCCAAAATAGCATAATCAATTGAAATGTTCTCCGCCGATGGATAATTCTGTTGGATAAAAGATTTTTCTTCAGGTGTATTATATAAATCGTATCCTTTGAAAAAATGTGCATACATTTCCGGTTGGAACTTTTCAAAAGCACTTAAAACCGACTTTACACTCCAAATAAAAATACCCGCATTCCAAAGAAAATTACGTTGTTGAATAAACTGACGCGCCGTAGCATAATCTGGTTTTTCTCTGAACTGCACCACTTTTTTTACCGGGCGACTGTCTAACTTATCGTATTCAATATAACCATAACCTGTATTAGGGAATGTTGGTAAAATTCCTAAGGTCATTAGATTATCTTGTGTCTCGCAAAAGTCAAATGAACGTTGAATGTTTGACACAAATTGAAGTTCATCCTCTATCCAGTGATCACTTGGCGCAACTAAGACTAAAGCGTTTGGATTTTGCTTTTTTATTTTCATAGACGCATACAAAATACAAGGTGCCGTATTTCGCATAGCAGGCTCTAAAATAATTTGATCTTGACTAATAGAAGGAAGTTGTTCTAAAACAATATCGTTATAGCTTTCATTCGTCAAAATTAAAATATTCTCTTTTGGAATTATTTGAGAAAGTCTACCAAAAGTCTTTTGAATCAAAGTTTCACCAGTTCCCAACATATCGTGAAACTGTTTCGGAAAATCCTTTGTACTCACAGGCCAAAAACGAGATCCTACTCCTCCAGCCATTAATATTGCATAATAATTTTTATTCATCTTTTGTTAATTTGGTAATACTTCAACCTCAGCGTTAGGTTGAAAAAGATAGATTCTTCCGGTTTGCAATTCGATACATTCATAACGCTTTATTCGTAACGCTATTTTTTTAAAAACTTTTCCATTATGTATGCGAAACTTTGCACCTATCGGTAATTCAAAGATATAATTTTTATCGCTTACTTTCTCATCGTACTGTTTTAGTGCCAATGATAAAGTCGCATCGGTATCACTACTCGCTTTGGGGTTTCTAAAGTGACGGGCCAACAAAGGCAACAACTGATGAGGAAAAATTTCAGGTCGAATAAAAGGCACCATCAATTGTTGGAAGGTGTACTTCCACTCGCTTCCATGCGGCTTGATATTTCTACCAAACTTTTCAAAAGCAACCAAATGTGCAATTTCATGAATTAAAGTAATCAAAAAACGATACTTGTTCAAACTTGCATTAACCGTTATCAAATGATACCCTTGTGCATCTTTACGATAATCACCATGACGCGTCAATCGTTCATTTAAAATTTTCAAATGCACATGATTGCTTTTGATTAACTCAAAACAAGGTTGCACTGCATGCGCTGGAAGATATTTTTGTAAAATATTTATCAACTATTAGTAGTATGTAATTTTTCTTTTCCAAACATACAATTTTTCACCATTAACGGTTTTAGTCTGTTCAATCCAATTTTTTTTCTCATCAAAAAAATATTCAAATCTGCAAACTGACTTAAAGCTTCCTTCATTAATTTGCAATTCAATAAGATTTTCTTTGTCATAAATATATTTCATCACTTCAAATTCCTTTAAATTATTCTTGGGAAAATGGACATCTTTAAATGTTAACTCTTTTACATCAAAAATATGTGTTTTCGGTGTTATTTTTTTAACATCATGAATTGGAACTAAACGTTTTTCAATAATTTTTCTTCCCAATTTATCATATTTATAGTGATATAATTTAAGTATAGTATCATATTGTGTAGTTTCAACGAAATATTCGAGTAAATTATCTTTAGAATAGAATGACTTTTCTTTAAATTTTAATTCAACCTCATTCAGAAATTGCGAATTTTCTCCATAGTGGAAAGCTTCAATTAGTCTATTTTGAGAGTCATAAAAATACTCACTCATTAACTCTTCTTTAGCATAATTCCTTCTATAGCCAGTAATACTCCCGTTTCTTAATCTTACTTTTTCATAAAAATTAAGCACCACTTTTTTAACTTTATTCCCCTTCCCATTATAAACAAATTTTGTTGTAAACTGATTTCCTATGGAGTTAAAACCTGTGACCTCTATAAGCTTTTCATCTTCATAATTATAGAATGTAAAGCCATATGAATTAGGTTCATCAGAATAATACCTAAGTTTTGACATCAATAAATTTGTATCTTCACTATAAGTCGAATTGTCGACTCGAAAGGAATTATTATCGTCATCGTATTCAACCTTTTGTATTAAATTCCCTCTTTTATCATATTTATAAGTATATCTTGAAATTGTGTCATAATCTTTGTCAAACCAAACTTCATTAGTAGGCTTACCACTTTTATCAAACTCTTTATAATAATTTAAATAATGCACAAAAGAAGTGTTATACCAATTACTATAAAATCTAGATTTTTCACGATCATTACTCCCAAAACCACTATGCCCGTAATCACTCTCATACCCAAAAAGATTAAAATTTTGTCGCATTTCATCCAAAAAAATAATTTCTTCTCTAACAGATTTTACTTTTCCATATAATGTATCTTTTAATTGTGAAAAGGCTTTATTGATTCCAAAGAAAACTATTAAAATTATGATTGTTTTTTTCATTATTCTAAGGTGTAGTTGAAGATACTTGTAATACTTTTCCGTTGTAATATTTGTTTCCTGTCAACGCAAAATCATGTATATAGTTCGCCATCTCTTGTGCAGAAAGCGGTGCTTGATAACCTGGAAAAGCTTCCTGTAACATCTCAGTATTAACAGCTCCCAAAGCCAAAACGTTGAACGCAATACCTTGCTCTTTATACTCTTCAGCTAATAATTCTGAAAGTGTAATTACAGCACCTTTACTTGAAGAATAAGCTGCTAAACCAGGAAATTTCATACTCCCTTGAATTCCTCCCATAGAACTCACCGTTACTACATGACTTCCTTTTCCCATAAATGGAATACAAATTCTAGTCAACTCAGCAACTGCAAACACATTCACTTTATATACCGCTTCAAAATCTGAAGTTGTAATTTCATGAAAAGGTTTATTGACCAATAAACCCGCATTGTGAATCAAAACATCCACTTTATTTTGCCAAGCTTGTTGCACAAAACTTGACACTTCTGCTAATTCTTCTTCTTTAGATATATCTATTGCCAAGCATGTAATATTTTCATGCTGCATCAACACTTCTGGAGTTTTACGCGAAATCGCTAATACCTGAAAACCTTCATTAGCAAATTGCAAAGCCATTTCGTAACCTATACCCCTTGAAGTACCGGTAATTATAATGTTTTTATTTTTCATTTAATGTAATTTCTTTAGTTGAAGCATTTGTCATCGCTTCTAAAACTGGTATCATTTTATTCACAACATTAGCCATATGCTCTGGATTCATCAACTCAAATTCATCATCTGGTTTGTGGTAAAAATCAAAGTTTTCAAAATCAAAAGTAGATACTGTTTGGGCAGGAACATTAAATTCATTGAAAAAAGGATAATTATCTGAAGCTCTGAACAACTGATATTGAGTTTGAATTGGAATGTATCCTACTATTTTTTCACCCGCATAATTATTTATTGTTGTTGCCATATTACTTCTTCCAAAACCTGTCAAATACATCAACATATCGGTTCTTTTCATTGGCACCCCGATCATCTCAAAATTAAACATGAAATACAAATCCATATTTGCATCTTTTAATTTTTTAGCCAAATGTTTCGACCCTAAAAGCCCCTTTTCTTCTGCAGAGAAAAACACAAACATTAGACTTCTTTTGTTGGTTTTATTTTTACCAAAATACTTTATCAATTCGGTAACAGCTGTAGAACCCGAAGCATTATCATTAGCTCCATTTCCTATATCATCTCCATTTACCGCTGCAATTTTACCAATATGATCATAATGTGCCCCAATAATTACAAACTCATTTTTCAACTTTGGGTCGTTACCTTCAATATAACCAACAACGTTATAGGCTGGCTTATCAAAATTCGTCAGAGTATCACGATATGTTTTAAAATAAGGCTTAATCCCATTTGATTGCATTAATTTTTCTAAAAAAACACTAGCCTTTTCAATACCTTCACTCCCTGTATCACGCCCTTCTAACTCATCAGAAGCTAAAAATTGTAAAGTTTTGGCAACATCAGTAGCATTTGAAAACACAACTGGTTTCACTACTGAAACTTCATTCTTATCAGTTGATATTGAAGTACCAACAACCTCGTGAGAAGATTTACACGACAACGCCAAAAGCGCTAAAAGGAAAAGTGATTTTTTCATTATTTCTGTTTTTGTAAAAATAAAAAAAACCCAACAATTGTTGGGTTTTATATCAAAATATTAATGTTTTCTTATGCTAACATTGTTACAGGATTTTCCATATACGCTTTGAACGTTTGTAGGAATTGAGCACCTGTAGCACCATCAACTGTTCTGTGATCACAAGCCAATGTAACTGTCATTGTGTTACCAACAACAATCTGCCCGTTCTTAACCACTGGCTTTTCAACAATTGCACCAACAGATAAAATAGCTGAATTTGGTTGATTGATGATAGAAGTGAAAGATTGAATACCGAACATTCCTAAATTAGAAATTGTAAAAGTACTTCCTTCCATTTCAGCTGGCGTAATTTTCTTCGACTTCGCTTTACCAGCTAAATCTTTTACATTAGCACCAATTTGAGATAAACTCATTTGGTCTGTAAATTTCAATACAGGAACCATTAAACCGTCTTCAACTGCAACCGCTACACCAATATTCACATGGTGATTCAACACCATAGCATCTTCTCTCCATTGAGAATTTACTTGTGGATGTTTTTTCAATGCCATAGCTGAAGCCTTAATCACCATATCATTAAATGATACTTTTGTATCAGGCAAATTATTAATCATACCACGAGAAGCAATTGCATTATCCATATCCAACTCAATTGTTAGATAATAATGAGGTGCCGTAAATTTAGACTCTGCCAAACGACGCGCAATTGTTTTACGCATTTGCGAATTCTTAACTTCCTCTTGATAAACTTCACCAGCAGGCACAAATGGCTTAACTGCAGCTACAGCTTGCGATGCTTGAGCAACCGCTTCAACTGACGTACTTACTGCCGCAGCAGCTGGAGTAAAGTTTTCAACATCTGCTTTTATAATTCTTCCGTTCTCACCAGAACCTTTAACTTGTGACAAGTTAATTCCTTTATCTTGTGCTATTTTCTTTGCTAATGGAGAAGCTAAAATTCTACCTGTATTTGCAGAAGTTTCAATTACAGCAGAAGTTGAAGCTACAGGAGCAGCAGCAGCTGTTTCTTGAACTTCTTCCTTAACTTCTTGTTCACCGCCAACTTTAAAATTAGCTAGTATTGCAGCAACATCAGTTCCAGCTGGTCCTAAAATTGCTAAAATAGAATCAACAGGAGCAGTATCTCCTTCTTGAACACCTATATATAATAAAGTACCCGCATTGAATGATTCAAATTCCATTGTAGCTTTATCTGTTTCAATCTCAGCTAAAATATCACCTTCCGAAACAGTTTCTCCAACTTTCTTCAACCATGTTGCCACAGTACCTGTAGTCATAGTGTCACTCAAACGAGGCATTGTTACTACTTTCACGCCAGCAGGCATTGTAAAATCTGCAGCAGCAGCTTGTGTTTCAACAACCTCTGGTTGCGTCTCTACAGCAGCTACTGGAGCATTTCCTCCATTAATTAAAGCTGAAATGTCCTCACCTTCATTACCGATAATTGCTAACAAAGAATCTACAGCAGCTGTTTCACCTTCTTGAATTCCAATGTGTAATAAAGTACCTGCATTGAAAGACTCAAACTCCATAGTTGCTTTATCCGTTTCAATTTCTGCTAAAATATCGCCTTCATTAACTTTGTCTCCTACTTTTTTAAGCCATGTTGCTACGGTTCCTTCCGTCATAGTATCGCTCAAACGAGGCATTGTAATTACTGTTGCCATACTGCTTATAATTTATGAGGTAAAAATGGATAATTCTCTTGGTCGTAAACTACATCGTACATTACATTTAAGTCTGGGTATGGAGATTCTTCAGCAAATTTCTCACACTCTTCAACTAAATCTCTTACACGTTGATCCATAGCCTCAATTTCAGCTTCAGTCGCGTAGTTATTTTCTCTAATGATATCCAAAACTTGCGTAATTGGATCTATTTTTTTGTACTCTTCTACTTCTTCTTTTGTACGGTAATGTTGTGCATCAGACATAGAGTGACCTCTATAACGATACGTTTTCATTTCCAAGAAAGTTGGTCCATCACCACGACGCGCTCTTTCAATAGCTTCGTGCATTGCTTCAGCAACTTTAATAGGATTCATACCGTCAACAGGACCACATGGCATTTCGTAACCTAATCCTAATTTCCAGATATCTGTATGGTTTGCAGTACGCTCAACAGAAGTTCCCATTGCATAACCGTTGTTCTCAACAATAAACACAACTGGTAATTTCCAGTTCATTGCCATATTGAAAGTTTCATGTAATGATCCTTGACGTGCTGCCCCATCACCGAAATAAGTTAAGGTAACACCGCCAGTTTCAAAATATTTATCAGCAAAAGCCAAACCAGCTCCTAATGGAATTTGACCACCTACAATTCCGTGACCTCCATAAAAACCATGCTCTTTTGAAAAAATGTGCATAGAACCGCCAAGACCTTGAGAAGTTCCAGTAGCTTTACCTAACAATTCCGCCATAACTTTACGTGGATCCACACCCATACCAATTGGCTGTACGTGGTTACGATAAGCGGTAATCATTTTGTCTTTTGACAAATCCATTGCATGTAAGGCACCAGCTAGTACTGCTTCTTGACCGTTATATAAATGAAGAAATCCTCTTACTTTTTGTTGGATATATAAAGCAGCAAGTTTGTCTTCAAACTTTCTCCAGAACTGCATTTCTTCATACCATTTAAGGTAAATTTCTTTTGTTATTGGCTTCATTTGTTTGTTTGTTAAATTGAATTATTCCACAAAATACCATATTTCAAAACTTCGTAGAATTTTACAAAAAGCAAAAATACTACATACAATGCTATTGAAAAAATTAATTCTGATGATTTTTTTCTTTTTTCGTGATAATTATGCATTAATGCAAAGTTCTACAAATACTTTTTATCAAACAGTAAGGGCAAAATATTCTTCAATGAATCAGTTTTATATACTTCTCCTGTAGCTCCCATGAAAAATATCGCAATCGGCTCTTCTTGTTTCATTTCGTATTCAGCAATAGATTGACGACAAGCCCCACAAGGTGGTATCGGCACTTCCAATTCTTCATTTTCCGGAGAAGCAGAAATAAACATTTGCTTTATTTTACTATTAGGAAAGGCAGAACCCGCATGAAAAATTGCTACTCTTTCCGCACACAAACCTGATGGATAAGCAGCATTCTCTTGATTTGAGCCTGTAACAATTTTACCATTATCCAAAACCAAAGACACTCCAACTTTAAACTTAGAGTATGGCGCATAAGCCGTTTTTCGAACAGCAATTGCTTTTTGCATCATTTGCAATTCAAATTCAGATAATTCTTCAATTGAATTATAAACTGAAATCGTTGTTGTTATTGAAATTTGCTTCATAATAGAGGAAAAAAAATCCAAACTTGAAATTCAAATTTGGATTTTTATATTTTATTAAAATTCTTACTTTTTATAATTCATCATATGAATCACCAAAACTAAACGTCAAGGAAAAACGCAACGTGTTTTCTAATGGGTTTTTCACATTAGATGATGAAAACAAATACGACACATCAATCTTTGCAATGTTATATTTAAAACCAGCACCTAATGTAAAGTATTTACGAGCCCCTTTTACTTCACTTTCGTGAAAATAACCTGTACGCAAAGCAAATGAATCTTGATACCAGTACTCCGCTCCTAAAGCCCAAGTAAACTCTTTTAATTCTTCACTAAAGCCATCTGGTGCATCACCAAAAGATTTAAATATACCACTTACCCAACCAATACTTCTATAATTACTAAGTGCAATCGATTTATCATTGTCATCATTAACATCTCCATCGCCATCTTCATCACCTACTTTAGGAGGCGTCGGCACTAATAATTTTGTTACTTCTCCAGTAACGGCAATTTTATTGTAATCATCAAAAATAAAATCAAAGCCCGCTCCTAAACGTAAATTAGAAGGCAAGAAGTTATCATTATTCTCATCAAAATCATAACTAATTTTAGGTCCTAAATTTTGCAAATTAATACCCGCTCTCCAACGCCCATTAAAATCATCAAAAGCCATCTCTTCCGATTGGTAATACGCTGCTACATCTACTGCAAACGATGTTGCCGCGGTAGCATCAGTAGTCCCATCATTAATTTTTAAATTGGAACGAATAAAACGTCCTGCAACTGCCATTGCGAAACGCTCACTTAATTTCAAAGAGTATGAACCATCTAATGCAAACTCATTCGGACTAACTGTTGATAACTCGTCACCAATTTCATTAGTTAACTGAATATCACCTAATCCGAAATAACGAAAAGACCCCGCAAAAGCACTTCTCTCGTTAATTCTATTAAAATAAGAAAGTTGCCCTAAAGAAATGTCATTAGCAATACTTGACAAATAAGGAGTATAACTCATCGAAATACCCTGTTGTTCAAGCGAAAAGGCAAACTTAGCCGGATTATATTGTTGCGAATACGCATCCGCAGATGTTGCAACCCCCATATCTCCCATACCTGCTGATCGTGCATCAGCAGCAATTAATAAAAAAGGAACTCCTGTTGTTATTACTCTATCAACTTCCTGCGCCTTAACAAATTGTGATAAAACAGTCAGTGTTAACAATAATGCAATTTTTTTCATTCTTATTTTTTAATTATTTCACAAATATAATATTTTATTACAGTATTACAAGTTTCTCATATTTATGAGCAGTATCCCCCGTAGTAGTTGACCGCACCGTTAACTTGTACACATACACTCCTTTCCCGATTTTATCACCAAAATCATCGCGACCATCCCAAACCAGTTCTCTACTCAAAAAGCCATCTGTAACCACTTGTTGATTAATCGTTTTTACCAACTTACCCGTAACGGTAAGAATTTGAACCTGAACATCAAGCGGTTCAAAAGGCATATTGTGCGTAAACCAAAACTCTGTATAGCTTACAAAAGGATTTGGATAATTCAATACACGCTCCAAACGCAGTCCATCATCCGAACAAACTGCATTAAACTGAATTTCTGCAGTAACCAAATTGTTATAAACATCCCATGCTTTAACTAATATCGTATGAATACCTGGTTCTAAATCACGAAATGGAAAACGCAATTTCCCACTTGTATAATCATCTAAGTCTGTTTCATAATAATCATTCAACACATAAGGATTGGTTTCATCTCCATCAAGAATTGCTACAATATCATGCCCAATACCACTCGCTGTATTAATACCATTCTCATCTTGCAATTTAACTAATAATATTGGCGAACAGTTTGTCAACCCACCAGAAACAAAGTTTTCATCATTCATATACAATTGAATTGTTGGCGGAGTATTATCTTCAGCCGCATTGGTATTAACCCCTCCTACCTCAATTGACAAATCATACCCCGTTTGATCTTGCAAAGGATTAGTAGTTTTTGCATAAAAACTAATCTTACCGTTTCCAAGTGGAATTTTAATATCCTTAGGCACCACAAAACTAATTTCAAACTTTCCATTCACAACCGATGCATTTCCTCTGAAAATTGTCTCCCCTAACGTTTCAAAATCCATTGTAATTAATTGACCAGAACCATCTGTCTGACCATCATTCCCAAGAGTACTCCTATCAATATTTTTATCAAAAATCTGAATTGCTACATCTCCATTATAGTTTGTCATTAGATTACCAGATGCATCAACAACCTGCCCTTGTACCTTCATTAAATCTAAAGCCCTAAAAGGCGGCAAGGATTGACCAACCGGAACATCATTAACCGCAGTCAACACCACTTTTTGATTAGGTATTGCCAATTGCAATGCAGGATCTCCAACAAAAGAAATCACATATTTATTTATAAGATTAGTTTGAAGCTTCGTCAATCGTAACGCTTCTGAGACTGTAGGATAATCGTACGAACCATAAGCATACAATTTCTCACTAAACAAATCATTCATTATATTAGCAGTAGGAAAACTTAATTCTCGGGTTGTAGCAACCATAGCTATGGCACCTCCTTTCTTATTTAAATACATATATTCCCCACCAGAGATACTACCTGGATCATCAAAACGTGTGAAATCGCAAGTCATTGTAATAAATAAAGGATAGCGATGCTCATTTGTTAAATTTTGCGCATCTATTTTTTCAAACAATCGTTCCCGAGCCAAAGACTCTTCATTACCGTGTCCTAAATAATTTACTACTAAAGCCCCAGAAGCAATTGCATCTAAAAATTCATTTTTTGCTTCCGGATAACGCTCTCCTCCAGCTGCTACTTGCTGCACATACGCATCGGTATGAATTTTCTTTACATTAACAAATGGCTTTTGTACAACCATCAAATCAACCAAATCATTTAGCCAAACTTGCAAAATGGAATCCGTTTGAGTATCTGGATCATCCGAATAAGCGAGATAATTATTACGCCATCTTCCGTAAGAGTTTAAGGAATAATAATCAATTACTTTATCTACCATTTCACTTGCCTGCTGATGCGAAGACACTACCATTCGACCAACAGCAATATCAATACCATCATTTGCACTAAGCATCAAACCTTCATTATCATGCACTAAACCAAAAAAATCATCCGAACAAAAAGTAGTAGTCATTGACATATTACTTGGATTATTTGAGGTAGAGCTATACGGATTGAAGTAGTGAAAAATAGGTACTATATTCGAATTATTCGAAGTCCTATTTTTATAATCATACGAAGCATCACCAAAAAGATTCAAATACTTCACACTCGTAACACCCTCTACCGAAGCATTAAAATATACATATCGCACAAAATTACGAATCGCAGCCACATCTTGTTTACCAGACGAAAACTCTTGATAAATAGATTCCGTGGTTACCACTTTTACTTTTAAACCTGAATTTACACGATGAAAATTCGCCAAACGTTCCGCTTGTGATTTTAAAAAATCAGGTGTTATGATTAAATAATCAATATCTTGAAAAACACCCTGATTATTTAAAAATACAGTTCCTTTCAAATTTTGATTTACTACTCTTGCATTGGATTCTTTCAATGGCTCATAATAATCCAAGTCTTCTACTACAACATATTTTCTTTTCGTACCTAAATTAACTTTAAAAGAAAAGCTATTCTGCCCGTTATTAGGAAAACTAACAGCATTAGTAATATCAGTCACATCCCAAACTTGTTCAACTGAAGACGCATTAGATAAGACATATTGCCCTACACCTATATTATTTTGTTCTTCATTATTATAAAAAACAAACTGCTTACCAAAACCCAAAAGATTGCACTTTGCCTTGAGTTCAATAAAATCTAAATAACCGTTTGAACTTGGCACCCCTCCATTATTATATTTCAAATCAATAGAAATAGAAGAAGAAGACAAAGCAACAACAGTATCTTTTTGATTTTCATAACCAAAATTAGAACCAAAATTACCCAATGCATTAAAATTTACACTAGGACCAAGATTTTGACCATTAACCTCTATATTAAACGAACTATTCCCATAGGACGCAGAAGCCAAATTAATACGTAAACCCACAGGAACTGAAGTATCAATATTTGGAATAGTAAAAGAAAAGTTTTGCTGATTGTTTACTATAAACTGCTCTCCAAACCACCTTCTTCCCAATTTTCCAACATTAACCAAATCCTTTTCATAATAATAAACATAATCATATTGATTAAATGTAAGTGAAGGGCTTCCCGATGGTATTGTTGCATTCTGAATACGCTTACCAGCACCTCCTGAGCTTGTTACATAATAATAAGACTTATCATCATACAGATTAACACTTGTCAAACTCTCTTCATTCCACGTATCAACTCCTTCCGCATAAAACAAAATATAATCGGAATCATTAAAAACGCCATCATTTTCTCCAATAAACTGGATAGCATTCTCTTCCAAATCATCAGAATAAGGCAAACTATTTAATAATGGAAGCATTCTACCACCATTACCATATATCTTAATGTTACGTGGATCTGTATTAACATTAAAACCTAAACTTGCCAGAAACTGTTTGGTAACCTTGTAAACACCTGACTTCTCAACATAGAAACGGTACCAATCACCACTTGACAACACTGAATTATGAATTTGCTGAACAGAATTTCCGTTTTTATTTACATTGTATCTATAATTACACTTAACACGCAAGGAAACCACTCTTTTATATTGATTTCCCATTTTAACAATTGGAGAAAAAACAATATTTCCATACACATCAGTTCGCGCATATGAAGAGTTTACAGAAACATTTAAACTTTTTGAAACTTTACTCTTATCCAGATCATATAATAGGCCGTCATCTATATTTTGATAAACTACATTTTCAATCACTAAAGTTTTTTCATCAAAAAGGGCTTCTACAGGCAAAACCGTCGATGACAAAATACTCTTGTCCGAAAGGTTTAACGAAAAGGATTGGTCTTTAAAAAAAGGGTACACAAAAGATTCATCGTTCAATCTTTCTGTTTTAAAACCATCCCAATTCAATGTTATATCTTTTACAAATTGAGCCTGTAACATAGAACTCAGAAGTAAAACCAATATTATAGCAATCTTTTTCATTAAGAAATTAACGTGATTAGTATTTATATATTACAAAGAGAGAAAATTTATTTAATCTAATCTAATTTTTACAATAAAAAAAACATCTTATCGTTATATAATAGACGGTTTTAACAAAAAATTAATTTTTTTTAGAATTATTTAAAAACATGTTGCTTTTTAATTCATTATTATTATCTTGCGACACTAAATTTATTACCTGCTAAAGTATGAAAATTAAGAGAATTATGACTTTAAAATTGTTACTAGCACTTACGGTAACATTAGGTTTAACAAGCTGTAGCAAGAACACAGGAACAAAAGGTGGATCTAAGGCTACGGGTTGGAAAATCAATGACAAAAATGGTGGATTCCAGTACAACTCAAATTTCAAAAAACAAGAAACTCCTCCAGGAATGGTTCCTGTTGAGGGTGGTACGTTTACAATGGGTAAAGTACAGGATGACCCAATGCATGATTGGAACAACTCCCCAAATCAACAACATGTTCAATCATTTTTCATGGATGAGACAGAAGTTACTAATATAATGTACACAGAGTACTTATTTTGGTTAAAAACTGTATTCCCTCCAGAAGATGAGAACTACAAAAACATTTACACGGGTGCAATTCCAGATACATTAGTTTGGAGAAACCGTTTAGGTTACAACGAAACAATGACAAACAATTACTTAAGACACCCTGCTTATTCAGAGTATCCAGTAGTTGGAGTAAATTGGATCCAAGCTGTTGAGTTCAGTAAATGGAGAACTGATCGTGTGAACGAAAATATCTTAGAAAGAAACGGATACCTTAAAAAAGATGCTAAAATTAATTTTGGTGAAGAAGTAACTGCAGAGTCTACTTTCAGCACTGAAACTTACTTAGCTGCTCCAACGAAATCTTTCGGAGGTAATGAAGAAGTACTTCTTAAAAAAGAATTAAACGGTGGTAGAAAACAAGTTGCAGATGACGCTAAAAACGTTTACGCTCAAAGAAATTCTGGAATTATTTTACCAGAGTATAGGCTTCCAACAGAAGCAGAGTGGGAATATGCAGCAATTGCACTTGTTGGAAACAGAGAGTACAACATTTACAAAGGTCAAAAGAAATACCCTTGGAATGGTCAATACACTCGTTCTGGAAAAAGACAATACAGAGGAGACCAATTGGCGAACTTCAAACAAGGTAAAGGAGATTACGGAGGAGTTGCAGGATGGTCTGACGATGGTGCAGATATCACTAATAAAGTAAAAAGTTACCCTCCAAACGATTTTGGATTATATGATATGGCTGGTAACGTTGCAGAATGGGTTGCTGACGTTTACAGACCGATGGTTGATGACGAAGCTAATGACTTCAACTATTTTAGAGGTAACGTTTACATGAAAAACAAAATTGGTGAAGATGGAATTAGCGAAATTGTAATGACTGACAATGTAACTTACGACACTTTAAGTAACGGTAAAGTTATGGCTAGAAACTTCCCAGGTCAACTTGCTCAAGTACCAGTTGATGAAAATGAAACTTACTTAAGAACACAATTCTCAACTTCTGACAACAGAAACTACAGAGATGGTGATAGAGCTTCAACTCGTTACTTTAACTTTGGTTCATCTGACGAAGAAGAAGGTGATGGCGAAAAAGACGAAAAATACAGAATGTACGAGTCTCCAAAACACACTATTGATGTTGATAGTTTAGGTGCTATGGACAAAAAATACGACCGTACAAACATGGAGGCTGGAAAAAGAACAACTCTTGTTGATGATAACGTAAGAGTTTATAAAGGTGGTTCTTGGAGAGACAGAGCTTACTGGTTAGACCCAGCTTCTAGAAGATATTTCCCTCAGGATATGGCTACTGACTACATCGGATTCAGATGTGCAATGTCAAAAGTAGGTCCTAAGTCAAACAAAAAGACTCCAAGAGGAAATCCTAAATTCTAATCAAATTTATTTCATACTTTTAAAAAAGCCCTTTTACACAAAAGGGCTTTTTTTATTATCTTCGTTTTATGGAAATAAAAGATATTTACTCAAAATTCTTAGAGTGCAGCAGCGTTTGTACCGATACACGCAACATTACTCAAAACTCACTATTTATAGCCTTAAAAGGCGAAAAATTTGATGCCAACTCATTTGCTCAAGAAGCAATAAACAAAGGTGCTAAATATGCGATAATCGACAACCCAGAATATCAAATTGAAAATAAAACGCTTCTAATCGAAAACAGCTTAGAAACATTACAGGAACTTGCCAACTACCACAGAAAAAAACTCAATACAAGACTTATAGCTTTAACAGGAAGCAATGGCAAAACCACAACAAAAGAACTCATCAATGCAGTTCTTTCATCGAAATACAACACAATAGCCACAATTGGCAATTTAAACAACCACATTGGCGTACCCTTAACTTTATTGAGATTAACACCAAAAACTGAAATTGGCGTCATAGAGATGGGCGCAAACCATCAAAAAGAAATCGAATTTCTTTGTAATATAGCCCAACCCGATTTTGGGTATATCACGAATTTCGGAAAAGCACACTTAGAAGGTTTTGGCGGAACTGAAGGTGTTATAAAAGGAAAAAGCGAACTAATAACCTATCTGAAAGAAAACAATAAACTTGTTTTTATCAATTCAGATGATCCAATACAAAAAGAAAAAACAAAAGATTTAAACGTATTTAGTTTTTCAAAAAGCGACAAAGCTAATATAGAAATCAAAGAAGTAACTGCCAATCCAATGGTCAAAATTACTTTAACAAACACAACTATTGAATCCAATTTAATAGGAATTTATAATGCTACGAATATTAGCGCAGCTATAACAATCGGTAAGTACTTTGGTATTGAAGACCAAGAAATCAAAAAAGCTATCGAAAATTATCACCCAAACAATAACCGATCACAAATTCTTGTAAAGAATTCAAATAAAATTATTTTAGATGCTTATAATGCCAACCCAAGCAGCATGGAAGTAGCATTATTAAATTTCAATCAACTAAAAGAATCGAATAAAATAGCTATTTTAGGCGACATGTTTGAACTTGGCAACGAGAGTTATGACGAACATAAAAAAATTGTTTTAAGCCAAGAAAACAATCAAACAACAACCTTCTATTTCATCGGAAAAGAGTTCTACAAAAACAAAAACTCCTATAAACACTTTCATTTCTATGAGGATTTTGAATCATTTCAAAAAGAAATTACCCAAAAAAAAATACAAAACTCTTTTTTACTAGTTAAAGGTTCGAGAGGGATGGCACTAGAAAGAACATTGGATATATTATAAATAAAAAAAGCACTTCATAAGAAGTGCTTTTTTGTGGGCGATGAGGGGTTCGAACCCCCGACCCCCTCGGTGTAAACGAGGTGCTCTGAACCAGCTGAGCTAATCGCCCCAATAATTTTGCAGTACATATTTCGGTATTGCGAGTGCAAATATACACCGTTTAATTGAAATTACAAGCCTTTTTGAAAAAAATTAAACAATTTCAGCAACAACAAACGTACTTCCACCTACATAAATCGCATCATTTGAAGAAGCTGATTGCAAAGCTGTATCATAGGCCTCTTTCACAGAGGTATACACATCACCAAATAAATCATACTTTTTAGCTTCAGCACTTAAAATAGTTTCATCTAGTCCTCTTAAAACATTTGGTTTTGCAAAATAATATTTAGCATTTTTTGGAAAAAGAGGAAAAATATCATTTAAATTTTTATCATTAACTACTCCTAAAACTATATGTAAATTATCATATTTTACATTCTTCAATTGATTCATAACGATACTTAAACCATGTGCATTATGAGCAGTATCACATACAACAAAAGGGTGTTGATTTAAAATTTGCCAACGTCCAAGTAATCCTGTGTTTTTTACAACTTTCAATAATCCCCTGATAATCTGATCATTTGTAATAGAAAAATAAACTCTCAACATAGAAACAGCAGTCAAAACAGTATTCTTATTCGCCTCCTGATAATCACCTTTTAAATCAGACTCAAATGAAGGAAAAGATTTATCTTGTGCAAAGTGTATTTCAGCTAATTTTTCTGTAGCGATTCTCTCAAAAACAGGTTTAGTTTCTTCAACATACTCGCCTATTACGACAGGTACGTGACTTTTAATAATACCAGCCTTTTCAGTTGCAATTTCTTGCAAGCTATTACCTAAAAATTGTTGATGATCTAAGCCTATATTAGTAATAATAGACAAAATAGGGTCAATAACATTTGTGGAATCTAAACGACCACCCATACCTACCTCAAAAATTGCAACATCTACTTTTTGATTTGCGAAAAAAGAGAACGCTAAACCAGAAGTCATCTCAAAAAAACTTAAACTGTTAACTTCAAAGAAAGTTTTATTCTCTTCAACAAATGACACTACAAACTCTTTTGAAATTGGCTTACCATTAATTTTGATACGTTCTCTGAAATCTTTTAAATGTGGAGAAGTAAAAAGACCAACTTTATAACCTGCTTCTTGTAAAATTGAAGCTAACATAGAAGACGTAGACCCCTTACCATTAGTCCCAGCAATGTGAATTGACTTAAAATACCTATGTGGATTATTCAAATGATTACACAAAGCTAATGTGTTACTCAAATCAGCTTTATAGGCAATAGCACCTTTTGTTTGATACATAGGCAATTGGTTAAACAACCAATTTGTAGTCTCGATATAGTTCATAGCAGTAAACTTAAGGCTTTAATTTTCCAAACATTTAAAACAAATTTAAAAGTAGGGTATTATTAAATAAATTAACTACTAAGTTAAGAATTATTCTCCTAATTTGAAATTAACAACAACAAAACCAATTTGTGTTTCAGGAGCGTTGGCATCAGGTTGCCATTTGAATGTTTTTGCAGTTGCAATTGCAGGATTTACGAGACACGGATTAGTATTTGTAGTTCCTTGAGAACGTTCAGCACGTATAACTGTCCCTTGACGATTAACCCAGATTTTAACCACTACTTTACCTTCTTCGTTGCAGTCTTGCACTTTTTTACTATTACCAGAAAGTTTACGGCCAGCAAGTCCCCAACCGGTTCCATTTCCTAACCCAGTTCCATTTCCAGTTCCATTTCCATAAAAACTGTTTGCATAAAGACTACCAATAGGATCACCTTTATCACCGGGTAATCCGTCGTCACCATGTCCACCACTGCTTTGTCCATCAGTTTTAGGACCATTCAACAAAGCATCTAATGCACTACTAGTTTCTTTAGATGGTTTTGGCTTTTCAGGAGTAGGCTTTGGTGTCTCTTTTGGAGTCGATGTTTTAGGTTTTGGAATTTCTTTAGAAGGCGTTACAGTAACAGGCGAATCATCCTCTTGTGTTAATATTTCATCCTGTTGTGTTTTGACAGGAGTTTCAACTGGTGTTGGTTGTGGTGCCGTTTTTACAGGTTCAGTAGGCTGTACTTCTCCTTGCCCAACATCACTTGTTCCAAAATTAATAGCAATTCCATTTTCTGGAGGTGGATCCATATAGTTCAACCCCAAGAAAGTAAACAAAAGAAACAGCACTACAAATATCGCACTTGTAATGGCAAATGATTTTTTCTCTTCTTTTGTTTCTAAAAATTTCATACTACTATTTAGGGCTTACAGCCACTACCATTTTAATTCCATTACGGTAGGCTATATCCATAACATATACAACTTTCTCGTGTGGAACAGATTTTTCAGCTCTTAAAACAATTGCCTTATTGGTTTCGTTATTCAATAAAGCTAACAATTGAGTTTCTAAAGTTGCTTCTGCTACTTCGTCTTTATCTATAAAAAAATGCAAATCTTTATCTATACTTACCGATAAACTTTTGTTACTATCTGTTTTCCCTTTTCCTTTTGGCAAAACTAAATCCAAAGCATTTGTAGTAACCATAGTAGAAGTAAGCATAAAAAATATAAGCAACAAGAAAACTATGTCGGTCATTGACGACATATTAAACTCTGTTGATACTTTATTTCCCCCTTTACCTATTTTCATTATACTGGCTCGTTTAACAAGTCTAAGAATTCAACTGCATTAGCTTCCATTTGGTTCACTACTTTATTGGTTTTTACCACTAAGTGATTGTATCCAATATAAGCTACAATACCAACTATAAGACCTACCACTGTAGTAGTCATTGCAGTATAAATACCTTCCGCTAAAGCACCAACTTCAATCTGACCGCCTCCGCTCGCCATTTTATGAAAAGCAAGAATCATACCAAGTACAGTTCCTAAGAATCCAATCATAGGACCAGCTCCAGAAATAGTAGCCAGCATACTAGTATTTTTCTCTAACTTGTAAAGTTCTAGGTTACCAGCATTTTCTATAGCTGTGTTTATATCTTCAAGTGGTTTGCCAATTCTTGAAATCCCTTTCTCAATCAAACGTGCTACTGGTGAGTTGGATTGCGCACACAACATTTTAGCTGCATCAATTTTACCCGATACTATATTCATTTTTATATTATTCATGAAATTAGCATCAATTTTACTTGCTTTATTTATGGCCATAATACGCTCAAAATATAAAAACAAAGCGAAAAACAATAAAACGAAAAGCACTAAAATAATGGCTTGACCACCAATACCGCCACTAGTTAACAATTCCCAGACTGATAATGTTTTTTCAACCGGTTGATCCTCTGTCAACACTTCATTAGCAACTGCTAAACTATCCACTTGAAGAAATAAACTCATATTATATTTATAGTTTTTTTATAGTAACGAAATTATACTTTAAAAATTGTTAAGCTGCATTCAAAAGTAAATCCCTTATGATTACAAAACCAACTCCACCAGCTAAAAAGCCAACTAAGGCTAACCAACCGATTTTTTTCAGATACCAGAAGAAGTCAATTTTTTCCATTCCCATGGCTACAACTCCTGCTGCAGAACCAATGATTAACATACTTCCTCCTGTCCCTGCTGCATAAGCTATAAAATGCCATGCTGGTTCATCCATACCAATTTGAAACATACCGATACTTGCTGCTACCAATGGTACATTATCAATAACTGCAGAACCTGCACCTAATAATAAAACCACTAAGTCTGAAATTTTTGTAGAATGGTGTTCAGTTCCTAAATTAGGCACACTCGATTCTAAAATTCCAGCAAAGTCAAACAACATACCTAAAGACTCTAATGCCGCAACAGCCATTAAAATACCTAAGAAAAATAAAATACTTGGCATCTCAATTTTTGATAAAGACTTGTGCACTGGACTATGGTGTACAGCTGCTCCATCAGTTCCTGAAGTAGCACTACCAATACTAAATTTACGATTGCTCAAAAACTCAGCCACTGCAGCAACAACTGCTAACGACAACATCATACCCATATATGGAGGTAAATGAGTAGCAGTTTTAAAAACAGGCACAAAAAGGATTGAACCTAAACCCAAATAAAACATCAAGCTGCTATATTTAGGAGGAGTTGCTTCAGCTGAAGCATCAGATTCAATGTTCCCTTTAAATACTTTCATACGAGATGCAATAAACGTAGGCACAGCATAACAAAGTATAGAAGGCACTAAAACATGCTCTATTAATTGTGCAGCAGATACTTTATTCGCAATCCACAGCATTGTAGTGGTAACATCTCCAATTGGAGACCACGCACCACCAGCATTTGCAGCAATTACAATAAGACCCGCATACCACAATCTTACTTCTTTATCTTTTACTATTTTTTGTAAAATGGTAATCAATACAATAGTAGCCGTTAAGTTATCGATAATTGCAGATAAAACGAATGCTAAAGTGGTAAACAACCACAACAAACGTGCTTTACTTTTTGTTTTAACAAAAGATTTAATTGTTGCAAATCCATCAAAATAATCAATGATTTCAACAATAGTCATTGCACCCATTAAGAAAACTAAAATCTCAGCAGTTTTACCAAGATGATGTAACAATACACCCTCTAAATGATGTGCTTCCTTTCCAATACCTGGAATAATTTCAAAAACTTCTAAATGATTTAGTGCAATTAAAGCCCATAAAATTGCCATCATCCCTAAAGCAGGAATTAACTTATCAATTTTAAAAGTATGCTCGAGAGCAATTCCTAAATAACCTAAAACAAAGACTAATATTAATATTGTTTCCATCTACTTTATTTAAACTAGTTGTTTCAATGCGATTTCAAAAGCTCTAGCACTGATGTTTTTCTTATCAGTATCTAAATCGTAAACTTTTTGAATTGCATTTTTGATAATGTTTGAAGTATCAGAGAAAATAGACTCATCTGTCATTTGAACTTTTTTCTCCATGAAGTAAGCAAAAACACGTGCCATACCACAGTTTGCAATAAAGTCTGGTAATAAACTTACTTTTTTATCTGTTGCTTCCATAATTGGACCGAAGAAAATTTCTTTATCAGCAAATGGAACGTTTGCACCACTTGAAATAACTTCTAAACCAGAAGCAATCATTTGGTCAACTTGAGCTTGTGTTACTAAACGAGAAGCAGCACATGGCGCAAAAATTTGTGCATTAATAGACCAAATTCTTTCGTTAATTTCTTCAAAAGGAATCATATTATCCGTAACTAACTTATTACCATCTTTGTTTAAGAACAAGTTTGTAATTTCTTCAAAAGAGAAACCTTCTTCATTAATAAGACCACCATCTCTATCGATAATACCTACAACTTTAGCTCCCATCTGTGCAAGATAAAAAGCAGCAGCAGATCCAACATTACCGAAACCTTGAACAATTGCTTTTTTCCCTTTTACATCACCACCAAAAATTGAATAATAATGACGAACCGCTTCTGCAACACCATAACCTGTAATCATATCAGCTACAGTATATTTACGATCTACATTTGGAGAGAAAATTGGATTTTCAATTACTTTAACAACACCTTGACGTAATTGTCCAATTCTATTAATTTTATCAGCTTCAGTTGGTTTAAAATGTCCGTTAAATACACCTTCTTGTGGATGCCAAACACCACAATCCTCAGTCATTGGGATAACTTCATGAATTTCATCAACATTCAAATCTCCACCTGTACCATAATAATTCTTTAATAAAGGAGATACAGCTTGATACCATCTTTTTAATACACCTTCTTTACGAGGGTCATTTGGATCAAAATTAATCCCAGATTTAGCACCACCAATAGCTGGTCCAGAAACCGAAAACTTAACCTCCATAGTCTTAGCCAAAGACAAGACCTCATTCATATCTAAACCTTTACGCATACGAGTTCCACCTCCTGCAGCACCACCTCTTAATGAGTTAATTACTGTCCATCCCTCTGCTTCAGTTTCTTGATCTTTCCAGTTGAAAACAATTTCTGGCTCTTTATTTTCGAATTTTTTTAATAAATCTTTCATTATAATTTGTTCATTATTTTTTAAATCCCACAAATATACACAATCTTGATAAACCTAAAGATTTTACAAAATGTTTTTTAACGCGTTAAAAATTTAGTTTTTGTAGATAAATCCCGAAGAATGATCCTTTACTGCACCTGTCACAGAACACAATACATTGGGCTCATTCCGCAATTTTAAAACTCCTAAAAAACCAAAAATTAAGGCTTCTTTATACTGAATAATCGTATCATTTGGCACCACAACTTCCGTGTTAATTAACAATTTCTTAATGTGCTCCATTAAGAAAGCATTATAAGCCCCCCCACCTGTCACCAACATTTTGGAAGAAACATCTGGCAAAACATTTTTGATTTGAAAGGCTATATGTTCAACAAAAGTGTGCATCTTATCAAAATCTGATATGGAATAGGATTCCAGTATCGGCAGAATAGTATCTTGAACAAATTCAATACCTAAAGATTTCGGGAAAGTCTGGTTATAAAAATTGATTTCATTTAACGCTTCTAATAGCTCAAAATTAGTTTGACCACTTCTTGCCATTTCTCCTTTATCATCGTAATCAAAACCAAGTCGGTTTGCATAAAAATTCAGAACCGTATTCACTGGAGAAATATCATAAGCAATCCTATTTCCGTCAAACTCATATGAAATATTAGAAAAACCACCCAAATTCAAACAATACTCGTAATCCGAAAACAGCAATCTATCCCCAATTGGGACGAGTGGCGCACCTTGCCCCCCCAACTCAACATCTTGCACTCTAAAATCACACACTACATTTTGATTGATGAGTTGCGCTAAAATGGGTAAATTCCCTATTTGCAATGTAAAACCATTAGAAGGTTGATGCAAAATAGTATGTCCATGACTACAAACTGCATCAAGTCCTTGAATTTTATTATCTGTTACAAATTGAGAAATAATATCCGCCAACAATTTGGTGTAAGATTCATTTAATTGAACCAATTCAGTTGTGCTAAAATTGACGGCATTTTTTAATTGATGCAACCAATAATCAGAATAGGCTACAGTAGTTGCTCTTAAAATTTCAAAATGCCATTTATCGGAAGTGTAAAAAAAAGAAAGATGTGCTAAGTCTACACCATCCAAAGAAGTGCCCGACATCACGCCAATTACCTGATAACTATCTTTAAACATGGGTTAAAAATACAAATTGTTATTGAAAATATCCCAAGAAATAACTACATTTGGGCACTTATTTTAAAAATTACACAAACATTTTATTTAAAAAATATGGATTTTAAATTAACCGAAGAGCAGTTAATGATTCAACAAGCAGCAAGAGACTTTGCTCAAGCCGAATTATTACCAGGTGTTATCGAAAGAGATGAAGAATCGAAATTTCCAGCGGAGCAAGTAAAAATGATGGCGGAGCTAGGATTTTTAGGAATGATGGTTGACCCAAAATACGGTGGTGCAGGCTTAGACAGCGTTTCGTATGTGTTAGCTATGGAAGAAATTGCTAAAGTTGACGCTTCCGCAGCTGTTATCATGTCAGTAAACAACTCTTTAGTTTGTGCTGGAATTGAAAAATACTGTAACGAAGAACAAAAACAAAAATATTTAGTTCCATTAGCAAAAGGAGAAGTAATCGGTGCTTTCTGTTTGTCTGAGCCAGAAGCTGGTTCTGATGCTACATCACAAAAAACTACTGCAATTGACATGGGTGACCACTATTTGTTAAACGGTACTAAAAACTGGATTACAAATGGAGGAACTGCTTCTACTTATATTGTAATTGCTCAAACAGATGTAGAAAAAGGACACAAAGGAATCAATGCTTTCTTAGTAGAAAAAGGTTGGGAAGGTTTCTCAATTGGACCTAAAGAAAAGAAAATGGGAATCAGAGGATCTGATACACATTCATTAATGTTCTCTGATGTAAAAGTTCCAAAAGAAAACAGAATTGGTGAAGACGGTTTCGGATTTACATTTGCAATGAATGTATTAAACGGAGGTAGAATCGGTATTGCTTCTCAAGCTTTAGGTATTGCTCAAGGTGCTTATGAATTAGCTTTGAAATATGCACAAGAACGTGTTGCATTCAAAAAACCAATTATCCAACACCAAGCTATTGCATTTAAATTAGCCGATATGCATGTCCAAATCACTGCAGCTCGTTTGTTATGTATGAAAGCAGCTTCTGAAAAAGATGCTGGTCAAGACATCTCTCACTCTGGAGCTATGGCAAAATTATTCGCTTCAGAAACAGCGATGAATACAACTGTAGAAGCGGTTCAAATTCATGGAGGAAATGGCTATGTAAGCGAATATCATGTTGAGCGTATGATGCGTGATGCTAAAATCACTCAGATTTATGAAGGAACTTCAGAAATCCAAAGAATTGTAATTTCTAGAGGTTTAGTTAAATAAACCATCTTTCAAATACTTTTAAAAAGGGCTCATCATTATTGTTGAGCCCTTTCTTTTTTCAATATCTTTATAATAACAAAAGATAAAAACATGCTATTTGATGAATGGTCTTCAAAATTAGACCCCATACTAAAAAAATACTTTGGAAGAAAACATCCGTTAAATTATCAGGACACCTATCAACTATTGATTATGGTTCTATTGTCTGCCCAAGATTCAGATAATAACATTAACAAAATCTCACACGCATTCTTTGATAGATACCCAACACTAAACAGCATTGTTACATCAAATATTCAAGAATTAAGTTCTTATTTAAGCACAGTAACAAACTACCAGAACAAAACGAAATGGATACACGAAATAGCACTATCAATTCAAAATGAAACGCTGATACCATTAAACATGAAAGACCTCTTAAACCTCTAAGGAATTGGTCGCAAATCGGCAAATACTATATTACGTGAATCTAAACAAACCTCGGAAGGAATAATTGTAGACCTTCACGTACTACGAGTAGCACCAAGGATAGGATTAGTCAATGCAACCGAAGATGCAAATAAAATAGAAAAGCAATTAATGCAATTATTACCAACAAATATTTGGGGAGAAATTGGAATGGCCATTTCATTTTTAGGAAGAGAAACTTGTAGACCTAGAAATCCCAAATGCGAAGAATGCCCAATAAGTCAACATTGCAATTACTACAAGAATAGTTAGTAAGTGATGATTAAACTGAAACTAATTAATACCTAATCTCAGTACTCACAAAAAGCTACAAAACAAAAAAACTCCAGTTTGCTAATTGCTAACTGAAGTTTTTAGTACTCAAGGCGGGACTTGAACCCGCACGGACATTACTGCCCACTGGATTTTAAGTCCAGCGTGTCTACCAATTCCACCACTCGAGCATGGTGTGGTACCTCCAGGAATCGAACCAGGGACACACGGATTTTCAGTCCGTTGCTCTACCAACTGAGCTAAGGTACCATTAATCTTTAAAAGATCAAAGTTTTATAAAAAAAGCCCAACATATGTTGATGAAGGGCTTTTCTAAAAGAAAGGCGGCGACATACTCTCCCACAGGACTGCAGTACCATCTGCGCAAGCGGGCTTAACTTCTCTGTTCGGAATGGGAAGAGGTGAGCCCCGCCGCAATAACCACCTTAAAAGGTTAAATTGCTTTAGGCAATTTTTCAAGTAGTAATCAAAACCCTTGGGTTTAACTATACATTGAACAATATCTTAACATACTGAGAAAAGTAAATAAATTTAGAAAGTTTACCCCTCCCACATATAGTGGGAGGAATCGTGTACATAAGC
>NZ_JBHUPC010000011.1:0-766 GCF_042686145.1 Flavobacterium chuncheonense
CAGTTGCCACAGTAGATGCAACAGGAAATATTACAGGAGTAGGACCTGGAACGGCGACAATATCTTACTTTATTGCAGGAACAGGAAGTTGTCCAGATGCATTGGCAACATTGGATGTAACAGTAAATCCAACTCCACAAATTACCGTAACTTATACCGATACTATTTGTGATGGTTCGACTACAGATATTGTAGTTACTGGAAATCCAACGTATGTTTGGGATGCAACAATTACTAATATAGATGGTTCAGCTTATCAAGTTTCAGGAAATGAAACAGATATCAATCAAGTAGTCAATTTAACGGATAGTTTGTTAGTAGGAACAATTACAATGAGTATAACGCCTACAGCAAATAATTGTAGAGGAGCATCACAATTGGTTCAAATTACAATTCGTCCAATTCCAGTGATTACAGATATGCCTGTGAGAAATACAAATGTTTGTACAGGAGATAACGTTTATGTAAATATATCAGGCGATCCAAATGGAACTACTTACCAATGGGTTGCTGTATTAAATGGAGTAACAGTTGTAAGTGGTGGTACATCAGGGACAACAACAGGACCAATTGATATTACGGTTGCGACAACAAGTCCAACAGCTACAGGAACAATTTATTTTGAGTTAACACCAGTAAATGGAATTTGTACAGGAGCACCAGTTGTAACACAAACAATAACGGTTAATCCTATACCAGGTACGCCTATACCATCACCAGATGTTACAATTTGTAGTGGAGAGTCACCAAATATTACATTGTCTGT